>JAKFFK010000075.1:0-8572 GCA_036675285.1 Paucimonas sp.
TGCTGCGCGGCGTCGATCTGGCCAATCTGGTGCTGGGGCAGAATAGCGGCGGCACATCGTCATTCAATGACTTGCGCGGCGATTTCGTGTTTGATGGCGACAAGATCCTATTGTCCAGGATGCAGTTGGCGGCTGGCCTGTTATCGGCCAACGGCGATGTGCAGGTCGATGCCAAACACAATTTGCACGGGCGCTTCGCGGTCGATTTGAAGACGCCGTCACGCCAGGCCCGGGCCAATCTAAACCTGTCGGGTACGCTCAAGACACCGCAATACAGCCGCTAAACCGGCTGGTTGGTCTACTAGACCTTGATCTGCTCGTAGACATCGGCAATCTCGGCGCCATCCCATTGGTACAGCAGCTGGCTGGCATGCCGGCAATTCGACAGCGGCGTCGTCTTGAAGGCGGCGATACAGTCGCCCTGCGAAGCGCGTACGCTGCGATAGCAAATGCCGATCACCCCGGCGGCTCGTGCCGTCCTGGCAAAGGCTTGCGACTGCCCATACGAGACCGGATCGTACAGCGCCTCGGTCATCGGCAGCTGCCTGACATCCTGAAATTTTCCCGAGACTTCGACATGGTAGGCGCGCATCTGATGCTGCATTGGCGGCTCGCTAGTCGCGCGCATGAAATTGCCCAGATGGTAGCGGGTCTCGGCAATCGCGGTGGCTTGGTCGCTTGCTGCATAAAATACCCCGTAGCTGCCGTCCGAAAAGCGGCTGCCGAGCGGATTCAGATGGGTAAATGCCGCCATGATCGGCCCGCATCCGGGGCCGTACAGGCGCTCTGCCTGCGGCACCAGCGCGATGTCGCCGACTTCATTGCGGATGCGCGGATTGGTCATCGCTTCCAGCGCATACAGCGCATCAAAGTCGCTGCCGGAGGCAACCCGGTCGAACAGGTTAATCGATGGAAAACGGGTCGGAATGATGCGTACTGCCGGATGCCATTCAATGCGGCTGTTAAGCGTTTTCAAGCCCAGCCTCCGCGCATTGCATCGAGATACTGGCGCACCACGAACAGATCTGACACATTGCCCGACAACATGCGCTCCAGCGCACTCTGACCGCCGAAAATGCTGGCCGCGTTGGGTTTCTTGATCCACGCATCGGCGCTTTGGGTATCGGTCAACAGGATTTGCAATGCCTTGTAAATTCCCAACACATAGGAAATGCGTTCCAGCGTATCGCGCGCCAGATGGACTGACTCTGGATTTTTTTTCCAGCGGAAAAAAGTCGAGCGCGGCGGGCTGCCCAGCAAGGTGATTTGCGCTTCCTGATTCAATTGCCACAATTCGGCAATCCGCAGGAAGGCGCGCAAGCCGGCGGCAGACATCTGGCCGGTATCGACGGCGGGTAGGATGGGGACCGACTGGATCTGGCGCGCTTGCATGCGGTACTCCCAAAGGATTGACGTATGCTATCAATATAGTGCCATTTGAGACTTTAATCAAGTTTATATCTCAGATGGGATATAAACTTGCGCCAAACTTTGCGCTTGCAAGTCTGCCGCCCAATAAAAAGGGCCAGCATGGCTGGCCCGATAATTGGGTTACTGGTCGAGTGCTGAAATGCGGTTCGCCGGTGCGCAGAGATTACCGGGCGGCGCGAAACAGGGTGCGGAAATACCCGAAACAATCATTTGCCATGGCCGGCTTATCGGAGCGCAAGTCAACATAGCGGCGCAGCATGGCGCGATCGGTACTGTTCAGGCTGGCAAATTCCACGCCGAACGAATCGCCCAGCACATGCTTGATGTGGCCGCGCGCGCTGAAATGCTTGTTGATCGGCGCCGGCAGATAAACGATGATCGATGCCGGCAGATCGACATGGCAGCCGGCGAACCGGTGCTTGACACTGATGCGGATGCCGCCTTCGCTGACATCCACCGCATTGGTCACCTCGATAAAGCCTTCACCATTGATATGCACGCGCACCGGCGCCTGGCGCTCGGGCGCAACCCGGACAAACTTGCGGCGGTTGTCGGCTGATGGTTGATTGCTTGTTTGCATGTCGCCTCCCCACAGGGTATGAAGAAGAGTGTACGAACAGAAACCTTTACTGTCCATGCCGCATGCACCAAACCGGCGCTGGCGAAACAGTCTTTAACAGTTTGTGGCGCAGGTAGCCGGTTTACCTGCGGCAGTTGCCGCTAATTCGCGTCGTTCTGGAGAAAATCCGGAAGCATGTTGAACAAACCGGCAAGAGTAATGTCCTAGTAGCATTACTTACCGCTGAAACCATGATGAATTGCACACACGAAGACATAATGTCGCAACTGGCCAATGACTTGTTCAATAAGCGCCAGCGCTTGTTAAAGGCAGGCCAATCCAATCTGGATATTTTTGACAATCACGCTGCACAAGCGCTGGAAGCGGAATATCGGGCTGCAGAAGTAGAGTACCGGCAAGCCAAGGCAGCATTTGCGCGCGCCATGTCCGCCGATCACAAGCAAGTCAGCTGATGGCTGATGCGGCAGCCAATGCAAGTATTAGTCTTCAGGAGAACCGCATGCCTGCTTGCCCTGCCTGTGCCGCGCTGGAAAATGCACCGGCAATGACTGCGCCGCACGCCAACTTATTGCTGCACTCGCAAGCCGGTATCAATTTTGGCGCCACTGCCAGTGGTCACGTTGAATATTATGTCTGTCATGCCTGTGGCACGACATGGGAACGCGATGTGGCGCGCAGTGAACCGGATGCGCTGTGGAAGCATGCATCCCGGCCGTTAACTTGAGCGGTAATTCCTCTGAGCGACAATCTCTGCCGTGCTGCCCGTATGCCGGTGCGCCGCACCCGGATCAACGTATTGCGGCGGGTTTGGCGCGCAGCCTGATACTACTAATGCCGCTTATGCCGCTTTCTAGTTGACTTCGGTGATGAAGTCGGCAAGTTCCTGATTAAACCGGTCCGGCGCTTCCCATGACGGCGTGTGGCCGATATCGTCATACCAGGACAGGCGCGAGCCGCTGACTTTCGATGCAGTCAATTCTGCCGCGCAGGGCAACGTGATGCGGTCCTGGGTGCCGTGTGTAATCAGGGTTGGCACCGCAATGCGTTTCAGCACTTGACTGAAATTGCCGGGCCAGGCCATGGTTGCGGCGCGTATCTGCGGTGAGACCATCATATTGTATGCCAACATCAATTCAAATTCTTGCGCCGCCAGCGGCTGGTTCACGCAGCAGCGAATGAAGCTGGCCGTCGCGGCAATATTCATTTCGGTCTGCAACGAACCCATCGCACGCAGGTATTGCCCGCCTTCGCCATGGACTGGAATGGCGGGATCGGCCACGGTGCGAGCAGCAACGAAATTGATGCCGGCGATGCCGGCATCGCCATACAGTTCGACATACTGGCAAATCACGCGGCCGCCCAGCGACCAGCCGAGCAGCACCGGCCTGCGCAGATGCAAGCCATCGATGACCGCCTTCAAGTCATCTGCCCAATGCCTGCCGTCGGTATAGCTGGCAGCGTCGAGCGGCTTGCCGGATTCACCATGCCCGCGCAAGTCATAGGTAATCAGGCGAAATTTTTGCAGCAGCGCGCTTTGCACCTGCCTGGAAAACACCAGCTGACACTGCGAAAACCCGTGAATCATGACCAGCTCGGCGCCGGCCGGGTTGCCCGATTCGCGCACGGCGAGCTCGACCCCATCCGAGGAAGTGACGGTACAGGTTTGAAATTCCATCATGGCTCCAATCAGCGATGAACATAGTGTTACACAAAAACGATCGCTGGCAATCGTCGACAGTAAAGACTGCCGATAACAAGCACATCATCTCTTGCCTTTATGTGCCTGCCGCCGGCGCCGGCTTGCCGATCCAGCGTTCTTGAATGGTCGCATCACAGGATTTCATTGAGCAGGTAGTATGCATTGTCTTGTAGCTTGTGCCACAGGCTGCGCTTGCACCAGGCATCCAGCTCGATTTCTTTGGCTCGGCGCATGTATTTTTCGAACACTGCGTCCAGCTTTTGCGCGGTGGCAGCGTCTTTAATGCCCAGCGTGATTTCATCATTGGTTTCAAAAGACCGGTCGTCGAAGTTGCTCGAACCGATCGCACTCCATACGCCATCGACGGTCATCACTTTCTGGTGCAGCAGCGTGTGCGGATACTCGAACAGGCGCACCCCGCAGCGCAGCAGCTTTTCAAAATTACGATGGCCGGCGTGCTGCACCATCGGATTGTCGGAGCCGCTGGTCGAAGGCATCAGCACACGCACGTCAACGCCACGCGAGACGGCCTGGCCGAACGCGTCGATCGCATCGGGTTCGGGAATGAAATACGGGTTCTGGATCCAGATGCGCTTGCGGGCAAGGCAGATCGCCGTGTGGTGAAGAATTTTCACGGCCGGCGCGGATCCTTCGGGCTTCGCGTATGCGGCATGAATCACCACGTCGCCGGCCGGCGCCAGCGCAGGAAATACATCGTCGCCGGCAAACAGCTCGCCGGTCTGCCCGGCCCAGTTCTCGCTGAACGCGGCCTGCACATTGCCGACGATGGGGCCATGCAACCTGACGCTGAGGTCGGCAAAGTGTTGATTATCCTGGGCATCGCCCAGCCAGGTGTCGACCACGCAGTGGCCGCCGACGAACGCTTCGCGGCCATCGATGACCACCAGCTTGCGGTGGTTACGGTCGTTCATCACGCCGATATTGCGAAACGACCTTTCATGAAAAAACTTGACCCTGCACCCGGCTTCTTCCATTTGGCGCCAGGCGGCTTTTCCGACCTTTTTGGAGCCGATCGCATCGAGTAGTACACGCACCTTCCTGCCTGCGCGGGCTTGCTCGGACAGCGCATTTGCCACGCGTTGACCCAGCACGCCTTCTTCCCACAGGAAGGTTTCGAAATGCACCGAGTTTTGCGCAGCGCGGATGCGCTCCAGCAGCACATCGAAAAAGACACCGTTTTCAAGCACTTCGACCGCATTGCCGGCAACCGCAGTGCTGAGCGTCAGGCCGGCAAGGCTTGGAATACAGGCATCGATCGGCGCGCAGCATTCGATGTGCAGCTTCGGATCTCGATGCCGTTTGATCGACCAGATAATGACCAGCAGCAGCGCCACGATGCCGACAAACGCGATGGCCGGATAAAAGGATAGCTGGTTCCAGAATGATTCGGTCATCGTCTTGTTACTCGTTATTCAAAGATGAGCAGGATGCGTCAATACAGCGCCTTGGCGCGTGGCAGGATTGCCAGCGACCTCAGGCCGAATTGGCGTGCGGCGCTGCATGAAAATTGATGCTCGGTTACCGATGCTGAAAAAATGACGGGCAACGCATGCGGCTTTTGCGTCGCCAACGCTGCCACTACGGTGTCACCGGCTTGCCTGCGCAATGCCAGGCTTGCAAATGAAGTTAAATCAAACCTCTCGATAGCCCATTGCGTTTACGCAAGTCTGTTATTGGTCAGGCGCCGGCATGCAGTCCTGATGCCGGCTTGATGGAGGCGCTGCCAAGATAATGAAATCTATGCAACAATGAAAAAACTGCAGGAAGATTCACCTTGCCTGAAAAATTTAGTTTGAACAATTGCGGGCTTTATAAATCATGAAGCGCCGCGGCATGGATGTCAGCTTTAAAACTTACCGGAGGAAAAATGTCTGGATTTAGCATTAACATCGAAAAGAAAACACTCGGCAATGACAAGTTTCGCGAGGTTTTATACACTGCGCCAAACAGCCAGCTGGTGATCATGACGCTGCAGGCCGGTGAGGAAATCGGCCTGGAGCGGCACGAAGGCCATGATCAATTCATCCGGGTGGAGGCCGGCAGCGGCGTCGCCATTCTCGACGGCGAGCGGCATGCGCTGGAAGACGGGGTCGCGGTAGTGATCCCGGCCGGCACCGAACACAATGTGCTCAATACCTCGGCTACCGAACCCTTGCGGCTGTACACGATCTATACGCCGCCCGAGCATCCGGATGGCACGGTGCACGCCACCAAGGCCGAGGCCGACGAATACGAACGCCAGCACGGGCATTGAAAGACGCCGCAGGCCGGCATGGCCGGCTTGGGCCTGCATGTGCCGCAAGCCGGTGCCGGTCAGAGCGGCGCGGTGGTCCGGATCACGGTCACGCGGCTGATCAGAAAGTCGCCATCGATCACGGTGCGGTGCGGCACGCCGATCACGTTGAAGCCGGGCCCGCCTTCGTCAAGCCAGACTTGCGCCAGCGTGTCGAATTCCGGTGGCGTCATGCGCAGCATTTGCGCGGTAATCACAAACTGCGCGCCGGCCTTCTGTTTCTTTACAAAATCTTCGATTCCCGCCATATCCTCGCCTTGTCAGCTTGCGAAACAATGGTGCATCATACCGCGGCGGCGCGCCGGCCGAGGCATGCCGCTGTGTAACGCCGCCCTCAAGCCGGCGCCGCCGGTTTTTTCAGCGCCAGCGCAATCCCGCTCAGGGTCAAGCCGATCGCCAGCAATTCCTTGGTGCCGGCCGGTTCGCCCAGCGCCAGCGCCGCTGCACTCACCCCGATCACCGGCGTTAGCAGCGTCGCCACCGATGCCAGTGCCGGCGGCAGGCGGCGCAGCGCTGCAAACCATGTGATGTAACAGAGTCCCATCGGCACGATAGTCATGTAAATCATCAGCGACCAGCCGGTCAAGGATAATGCCGAAAAATCGGGGTGTTCAAACAGCAAACCGAAAGCCAGCATCGGCGCGCAGCCGATCAGCAACTGCCAGGCCACCGAGACCAGCGGCGGCAGCGGCAATGGCGCCACGGCCACGGTTCCCAGCGCAAACAGGAAGGCTGCGCCCAATGCGAACAGTACGCCTGGCAGCTGGTCCATGCCGATCGCCATGTCCTGGCCGCCGAACAGCATGCCCACGCCTGCAATGCACAGCACCAGGCCGCAGATGGCCGGCAGTGTCGGCCGTTTGCCGAGAATCGGCCAGGCCAGCAGCGTAGCCCACACCGGCATGGTATACACCAGCAAGGCGCCCTGCCCGGCACTCAGCCAGCGGATCGCCAGCGTCGAAAAGCCCATCCAGGCAAATACATTGATGAAGGCGCTGATGACCAGGCGGCCGATCTGCGCGCGCGGCACGGCCAGTCGCTGGCCGAAGTGCAGCGCAATCAAGGCGAGGATGACGGCAGCGCAAAGCCCGGCGCTGCCGCGCGCAAATAGCGGCGGCCACTCGCGCAGCAGGAATTTCATCGCCGGCCAGTTCAATCCCCAGCCGACCGACGTGACCACCAGACAAAGCAAACCAACGGAGCGGGATTCCAGCTTCAACAAAATGTGACTTTACAGTGATCGAGATAGGGTGGCTGCGATGGCGCCGCAGCTGGCGGCCAGCGCCAGCTGCATGGCCACAGGATACGCGTGATTCGTTTGGCTTGCCATCGGCGGCCAGGCCGGCTCAGGCAGCATCGGCAGTCAAGCGTGCCTTGAACGTCTTGTGCACCTTGAAGTGATACGAGCTGCCTTCAATCGTGATTGGTTGGTAGCCCGGCTTGTCGGGCAGGCAAGACTCGCAAAACGGCAGGTCGATCCGGTAAGTCATTTTCCGGTATTTTTGCAGCCGGCGCCGGTACAGCGGCAACAGCAGCACGCCCAGGCCAAGCGTGAGCACTGAAAAAAGCAGAAACGCCATATACGACGCTTCATCCAGTCGGTTGCCCAGATGCGAATCGTAGCGGAACACGAAATGCTCGACGTTGCCGGTATCCTTGCCGCACAGGACGCAGCATTCTGGAAAGTCCTGGTCCACCGCCAATTCCGCAGCAGTGTATTGGCGGTTTTCCGGCGGCGCCAGCAAGGTGTTTTTTCTGCACGCCGGGCAGGTGCCATCTTTCAGCACCTGGATCGGGGCATAGCAAAATGGACATTCCGGCAAGTTCATGCGGCAAACCTTGTAGGTATCATGTTGAGGATGGCGGCACGCTGGAGAACAAAGCCCATGCTGAGTGCAAGTGGTCCCATGCTAGTATTTCAAGGTCAATCGCACAAATGATTTTTTCGCCTGTAGCAAAAAAATAACAATGCAACGGCGTCATCGATCAAAGCCTTATGCCGGACCTTTCTTGGACAGCTTAATTGTAAATCCAGTATAAAAATAAAGTCAGTCGGGAAAAGCGCAGCCAACATTCAGGCTGCGGCATCCAGGTTTGGTGCTTCCTTAAATTGGAACACGCAAAGCGTTGGAACCGGTAAAACCTGCCAGTCGATCTCTCGCAAAGCGGTCATCCGGGTTAATCGCAACAAAATTATCGTGCCTGACCATCCCGCGCCCGTCGATAGCAATTTGTTGCTCAATGAATAATTTGACCTTACACTCTCATCCAATCACCGTAGCTGTCCGCCTTTAGCACTTTTTTAGTGACGCATAACTTGGGCAAAATATCAAAAGCAAGTCGGGACGCCACTTTCACAGATTCGGACTGGCAGGTTATAGGACAGCCTGTCAGGTTATATGCCAGATGTTGTCCAATAAAACACGTTGAACTAAACCGCTGCGCGGTAGGATGAGGCACGACGATTTGTGAAGGTGCGAGTGAAGTTTCTTATGCTGTAGCTGGGAATGTTCCCAGTCATGGTAAAGGAAACTGTCATGAGCCCCTT
>JAKFFK010000237.1:0-8505 GCA_036675285.1 Paucimonas sp.
GCATCGTAATAACCGTGCGACAGCACATAGGCGCCGACCAGGATGCGGCGCTTGACTTCCTCGCCAAAGCCTTCGGCGCGGGTCTTCTTGTACATGTCGGCCAGGTCCTTGTAGTCCTTGGCCCGGTGGCCGTAGCGCACGCCGTCGAAACGCGACAGGTTTGACGACGCTTCGGCCGGCGCGATCACGTAATACACCGGGATCGACAGCTCGGTCTTGGGCAAGGAGATGTCGACCAGGGTCGCGCCGAGCTTTTCATACTCTTTCAGCGCGGCGCGCACCGCGGCTTCCACATCCGAAGCCAGCCCGGCGCCGAAGTATTCGCGCGGCACGCCGATTTTCAAACCTTGCAATCCATTGCCCAGGTCGCGCGTAAAGTCTTCGCGCGGGCCGCCCTGTTCCCGGTCCAGGCTGGTTGAGTCGCGCGGATCGAAACCGGCCATGGCATTCAGCAGCAGCGCACAATCTTCAGCCGTTTGCGCCATCGGGCCGCCCTGGTCCAGCGACGAGGCAAAGGCGATCATGCCAAAGCGCGACACCCGGCCGTAGGTTGGCTTGATGCCGGTGACGCCACACAGCGACGCCGGTTGCCGGATCGAGCCGCCGGTGTCGGTCGCGGTCGCCGCCGGCGCCAGCCGGGCGGCGATCGCCGCCGCCGAGCCGCCGCTTGAACCGCCGGGGATCGCGGTTTTGTCCCACGGATTTTTTACCGGCCCGAAGAACGAGTTTTCATTCGACGAACCCATGGCAAATTCATCACAATTCAATTTTCCTAGCGTCACCATGCCGGCCGCATTGAACTGTTCGACCACGGTTGCGTCGAAGGGGCTGACGTAATTTTCCAGCATCTTCGAGCCGGCAGTCGAACGCCAGCCGCGGGTAACGAAGATATCCTTGTGCGCGATCGGGATGCCGGTCAGCGGCGTGGCGTCGCCGGCGGCGATGCGCTGATCGGCGACGCGGGCCTGCTGCAGTGTCAATTCGGCATCGACATGCAAAAAGGCGTTCAGGTCGCTTTGGGCAATCCGGCTTAAAAACAGCGTGGCCAGTTCGGTGGCAGAGATTTGTCGCGCCTGCAGCAGCGTCGAGAGTTCTTGTATGGTTTTGGTGTGCATGGCAATGACGAGAAATTCAGTTCATACAGGATAAGTCCGGCCCGCAACGGGCGCGGCGCCGGATTATTCGATGACCTTGGGCACCAGGTACAGGCCATCCTGGGTGGCAGGCGCAACTTGCTGGTAATCCTCGCGCCGGTTGGCTTCGGTCACCGCATCGTCGCGCAGCCGCAGCGCCAGGTCTGTCTGGAATGCCGCGATCGGATGGTTCAGCGGTTCGATGCCGGCGGTGTCGGCCGCTTTCATCTGTTCAACCAGGGCAAAGATGCCATTGAGTTTTTCCAGCGTGGCCTGGGCCTGGTCATCGGTCAATTCCAACTGGGCCAGATTGGCAAGGCGTTTTACATCTGAGAATTCGAGTGACATGGTGGCAGCGGCAAAGGCCTTATCAAGACATTTTTAAAATGGCAAAAAGCGTGGTATTCCAGCAAAAAACTTGTCAAAACAGCGCATTCAACGCATATATTTGCGCTTTCTACGCGCTAATTCAGCACAGATTATAAGGTAGAATGTCGGGCTAATACTTGACCGGCGCTGATTAAGGCCAGCCGTCGGGACAGAATCGGATTTGCCGAGGATGGCAAATGGTTGCACATTATTCTGTTAGGTAAAGTGTCGAGGGCAGAGTGACGCTGCGCTGAACTCTTTCCCGCAACCGCAGGAACGCTGTCCCGTAAAGGGTTTTTTACTATATTTACGCGCATGCTTGTTGCGCATCAGGGTTACCTACATGTTTGGATTTTTACGCAGCTATTTTTCGAATGACCTGGCGATTGATCTGGGTACGGCCAACACGCTGATTTATGTGCGCAGCCTGGGCATCGTGCTCGATGAACCATCGGTAGTTGCGATTCGCCAGCAAGGCGGTCCAAACGGCAAGAAAACCATCATGGCGGTCGGCAAGGAAGCCAAGCAAATGCTCGGCAAGGTGCCCGGCAATATCGAGGCGATCCGGCCAATGAAGGATGGCGTGATTGCCGACTTCACTGTCACTGAACAGATGCTGAAGCAATTCATCCGCATGGTGCACGACTCCAAACTGTTCAAGCCCAGCCCGCGCATCATCATCTGCGTGCCGTGCGGCTCGACCCAGGTGGAGCGCCGCGCGATCCGCGAATCGGCGCTCGGCGCCGGCGCCTCGCAAGTCTATCTGATTGAAGAGCCGATGGCTGCGGCCATCGGCGCAGGCCTGCCGGTATCCGAGGCAACCGGATCGATGGTGGTCGATATCGGTGGCGGCACCACGGAAGTCGGCATCATCTCGCTGGGCGGCATGGTCTACAAGGGTTCGATTCGCGTCGGCGGCGACAAGTTCGACGAAGCCATCGTCAACTACATCCGCCGCAACTACGGCATGCTGATCGGCGAACAGACCGCAGAAGCGATCAAGAAGGAAATCGGCTCGGCCTTCCCGGGTTCCGAAGTCAAGGAAATGGAAGTCAAGGGCCGCAATCTGTCCGAAGGCATTCCGCGTTCGTTTACGATTTCCAGCAATGAAATCCTGGAAGCATTGACTGATCCGTTGAACAACATCGTCTCGGCGGTGAAGAATGCGCTGGAGCAGACGCCGCCCGAACTGGGCGCCGACATTGCCGAAAAAGGCATGATGCTGACCGGCGGTGGCGCCTTGCTGCGTGATCTGGATCGCCTGCTGATGGAAGAAACCGGCCTGCCGGTGATCGTTGCCGAAGACCCGCTGACCTGCGTGGTGCGCGGCTCCGGACTGGCGCTGGAACGAATGGACAAGCTTGGCTCGATTTTCTCGTACGAATAAAAGTCGTCGTGTTTTGCCGCGGCCACCATGCAAGACTGTACGTTATGCAGGCTGCCGTAAAAATGGTGGAAGGTGGCGATCGCTTGCCACCGCGACAGTTGCAACATCCGTTACATTGTTGGCCTGCTAGACGTTAAATGGAATACAGCCCACCACCACTATTCAAGCAAGGCGCGTCGGCGCGCGCCAAAGTGGTGATCTTCTCTATGCTTGCAATCGCCTTGCTGGTTGGCGATTCGCGCCTGCAAACGCTTTCCGCGATTCGTCAGGTCGCCGGCACCGTACTCTATCCGCTGCAGCGTCTGGCGCTGATGCCGCGTGATGCCGTTTACGGCATCGGTGATTATTTTTCCTCGCTCAGCAGCATTGAAACCGAAAATGACCGGCTCAAGCGCCAGCAGTTGCTGAATGCGCAGGCATTGCAGCAGGCGCAACTGTTGTTGGCAGAGAATGCGCAATTGCGCAAATTGCTGGGCGCCAGCGAACAGCTGCCGGTGAAATCCCTGATGGCGCAACTGCTGTACGATGCACGCGATGCCTTCACCCGCAAGATCGTGCTGGATCGCGGCACCCGCCACGGCGTCACGCTGGGCCAGCCGGTGATCGATGACGCCGGTGTCGTTGGCCAGGTCACCCGGGTGTTTCCGTTTACATCCGAAACAACGCTATTGACCGACAAGGACCAGGCGATACCGGTGCAGGTAGTGCGCAGCGGCCTGCGCAGCGTCGCCTATGGCCGCGGCCAATCGGGCGTGCTGGACTTGCGTTTCATGCCTGCCAATGCCGATATTCAAAAAGGGGATTTGCTGGTGACCTCGGGCATTGATGGCGTGTATCCGGCAGGACTGGCGGTGGCCCGGGTAGTGAAAGTGGAGCATAACTCGGCAGATGCGTTTGCAAAGATTGTCTGTGAACCTGCCGCCGGGATTGACCGCAACCGGCAACTGCTGATTTTGCTGACCGAACTGCAGCAGCCGCGCCGCCCAGCGGAGGAGGCTGGTGGCAAGAAGCCGGTACAAAACAGCGAACCCGCCAAGGAAACGGCAAAAGAGCCTGCCACTGAATTAAAGCAACCGGCTGCGCAAGGCGCGCCGTCCGCCAAGCCGGCGCCGCAAGCTGCGCCAGCGGCGCTGACGCCGGTCCAGCCACCAGCGAAGCCAGCCACGAAGCCGGCGGTCACGGTGCCGATCAAACCAGTTGTGAATGCGCCCGCCAGCCCGACACGGATTGCACCCGTCCAGCCGGTGCCGAGTCAGCCGTCGGTGCCGACCACAATGCCGTCAGTTGCGCGTCCTACTGGTCCGGCCGGCCGGACCAGCCCGCAGCCGGTTAATCCTGCGCCGGGCAGCGCTGCATCGGCGCCCGGTGCAAGCACTATCCAGAACACGCCGGCGCAGTCGGCGCCGGCCAAGCCGGCAGTTGTCAAGCCGGCATCGGCACCGCAAGCCGGCGCCGCAGCGACCCCGGCAGCCAGCCGGCCGGCGCCCGTCACGCAACCGTTGCCGATGGGGGTATACCTATGAACCAGCCGCACTACATTCTGTTGCCGGTTAGCCCGGTATTCATCGCGCTGAGCCTGATGGCCGCATTCGTGCTGAATCTGCTGCCATGGGGCGGCTGGGCCGGGGTGCCGGATTTCGTCGCGCTGGTGCTGGTATTCTGGAGCATCCATCAGCCGCGCAAGGTCGGTATCGGCATCGCATTTTTCATGGGACTGTTGATGGATGTGCATGACGCCACTTTGCTCGGCGAAAATGCACTGTCCTATACGCTGCTGTCTTACTTTGCCATCATGATTCATCGCCGTGTGCTGTGGTTCCCGCCCGGCACCCAGGCCTTGCATCTGTTGCCTTTGTTTCTGTTGATGCAAGCCGTCGAAATGGTGATCCGATGGCTGATCAGTCAGCAGTTTCCCGGCTGGTTTTATTTTGCAGAAAGCCTGGCTGCGGTTGTATTGTGGCCGGTGGTGTCATGGTTATTGCTGGCGCCACAGCGACGCGCCATCAACCGGGACGATACCCGGCCGATCTAGTAGACCATCCAGCTAATTTCAATGGGTATAAATTGCGTCTTTTCCCGTCTGACTGCGTTGTTCGTCATTGCATAGCTCGCTACGCACTGAAGCAAGTCCCCTTGGGGGATGCGCTTCCTCACGCCTTGTCAGACAGAAAAATCCATCAATTTCTATCCCATCAAATCAACTGGACGATCTACTAGTGATGACGTGGCGCGTTTTTTCTCAAGGCAGTGCTTTGAGCCTTCATTCCTTCCCGCTTGTGCGGGAGGGCAGCTTCATGACGGAAATAGTGTTGCTGTTTCTGTAGATTCATATTGGCATGACTGAATTCAAAAATACCGAACGCGAACTGCATTTTTTCCGGCTGCGCCTGTCGGTCGTCGGTGCGATCGTCTTTATTTTTTTCGGCTTGCTGCTGGCGCGATTTTTGTGGCTGCAGGTGGTCAGGCACGGCGACTACGTGGCACAAGCCGAAGACAACCGGATTTCAGTGGTGCCGGTAGTGCCGAACCGCGGCTTGATCCTGGATCGCAATGGCGTGGTACTGGCGCGTAATTTTTCTGCGTATACACTGGAGATCACGCCGTCCAAAATCGATGCGTCACTGGATCAAGTGATCGAGTCCTTATCGGTGCTGGTCGACATCCAGCCCAAGGATCGCAAGCGCTTCAAGCGCCTGCTGGAAGAGGCCAGAAATTTCGAGAGCGTGCCGATCCGCACCCGGCTGTCGGATGAAGAAGTCGCGCGCTTCACCGCGCAGCGCTATCGCTTCCCCGGCGTTGAAATCCAGGCCCGGCTGTTCCGCCAGTATCCATTGGGTGAGACCGCCTCGCACGTGATCGGTTATATCGGCCGCATCAGCCAGCGCGACGCTGCTCGCATCGATGAGATGGAAGATGCGACCAATTACGCCGGCACCGACCATATCGGCAAGGAAGGCCTGGAAAAGAAATACGAGCAGATCTTGCACGGCAAGACCGGCTATGAAGAAGTGGAAGTCACCGCCGGCGGACGTGCGGTGCGCACGCTGGACCGGACTGCAGCGACCCCCGGTCACAACTTGATTCTGTCGATCGACATCGAACTGCAGAAAATTATCGAGACAGCATTCGGTGACCGTCGCGGCGCGCTGGTGGCGATCGAGCCGGCGACCGGCGATGTCCTGGCCTATGTCTCGAAACCTTCGTTCGATCCCAACCTGTTCGTTGAAGGCATCGACCAGCAAAGCTGGGATGAACTCAATACCTCGCTCGACAAGCCGCTGTTGAACCGGCCGTTACTTGGCACCTATCCGCCCGGTTCCACCTACAAGCCGTACATGGCGCTGGCGGCGCTGGAGCTGGGCAAACGCACGCCGCAGCAGGCAATTGCCGACCCCGGCCATTTCTGGTTCGGCAACCACAAATTCCGCGACGACAAGGTGGGAGGGCATGGCATGGTCGACATGTATAAGTCGATCGTGCAGTCTTGCAATACCTATTATTACATTCTGGCCAATGATCTGGGCGTGGATGCGATTCACGATTTCATGAAGCCGTTCGGCTTTGGCCAGGAGACCGGAATCGATCTCGATAATGAACGCACCGGCGTGCTGCCGTCGACTGCCTGGAAGCGGGCGGCATACAAGCGCCCGGAACATAAGAAGTGGTATGCCGGCGAAACCATTTCGATCGGCATCGGCCAAGGCTATAACACGTTTACGCCTTTGCAGATGGCGCACGCAATGGCCAATCTCGCCAACAATGGCGTGGTGATGAAGCCGCATCTGGTCAAGACCATCGAACACAGCGTCAGCAAGGAGCGCCAGCTGACAGTGCCCACGGAAAGCTACCGCATCAAGCTCAAGCAGGAAAATATCGACGTCATCAAGCATGCGATGGCCGGCGTGCCGCGCGAAGGCACGTCGTCACGGGCGTTTGCCGGCACCGAATATGTATCGGCCGGCAAGACCGGTACCGCGCAGGCAATCGGTATCAAGAAAAACGAAAAATATGATGCCAGCAAGATGGCGGAACGGCATCGCGACCATTCGCTCTATGTGGCGTTTGCGCCGGCCGACAATCCAAAAATTGCACTGGCCGTGATCGTCGAAAATGCCGGCTTCGGTTCGGCGGCGGCGGCGCCGATTGCCCGCCAGGCAATCGATTATTATTTGCTCGGCAAAAGGCCGGTCGATCCGGCCACGGCGCCAGCGGCGATTGCCGCAACGGCTGCGCGGGCAGCCGCCTCGGCGCCTGCGGCCAAGGTTATCAAACCTGCAGCGGTGCCGCCAGCGCCACGCGCGGCAGTCATCCCAACTTCCGGAGGGCATTAAACAATGCCAGCATTGGGCTATTCTGAAAAACGTGCCGTCTGGCCCAGCATCAAGGGTTATTTCACGGTGTTTGACCACTCGTTGCTGTTGATCGTCTTCCTGATCTTGACCGTGAGCTCAGTGACAATGTATTCGGCCGGGATTGATTTCCCGGGACGGCTGGAAGCCCATTTGCGCAATATCCTGCTGTCATTCATCGTGATGTGGATCGCGGCGCTGGTGCCGCCGCAAACGCTGATGCGTTTCGCGGTGCCGATTTACACGGCCGGCGTGGCGCTATTGATCGCGGTTGCCATGTTCGGCATCATCAAGAAGGGAGCGCAGCGCTGGATCAATGTCGGCGTCGTGATCCAACCTTCTGAAATCATGAAGATTGCGACGCCGCTGATGCTGGCCTGGTGGTTCCAGAAGCGCGAAAGCATGATCCACTGGCAGGAATTCATTGTCGCCGGGATCTTGCTGATGATTCCGGTTGCACTGATCATGGAGCAGCCCGATCTGGGCACGTCGCTATTGGTGATGGCGGCCGGGTTTTACGTGATTTTCCTGGCCGGCTTGTCGTGGAAAGTGTTGATCGGGCTGGCGCTGGCCTGCGCTGCATTGCTGCCGGTGGGTTGGCACATGATGCATGGTTACCAGCGTGAACGCGTGATGACCCTGATCGATCCGACCACCGATCCACTCGGCAAGGGCTTTCACATCATTCAATCGATCATTGCCATCGGTTCCGGCGGACTGACCGGCAAGGGCTGGATGAACGGCACCCAGGGGCATTTGCAATTCATTCCCGAGCGCACCACCGACTTTATTTTTGCTGTTTATTCCGAAGAGTTCGGCCTGATCGGCAATGCCATTTTACTGGTGCTGTACCTGCTGCTGATCGGGCGCGGCTTGCTGATCGCCGCCAACGCGCCGACGCTGTTCAGCCGGCTGCTGGCAGGCGCGCTGTCATTAATGTTTTTCACTTATGCATTCGTCAATATGGGCATGGTCAGCGGCATATTACCGGTGGTCGGCGTGCCTTTGCCGTTCATGAGCTATGGCGGCACCGCGTTCGTCACGCTGGGACTCGGCGTCGGGATTTTGATGAGCATCCAGCGGCATCGCAAGCTGATGCAGAGTTGATTTCCTGCCAAGGCTGGCGCTGTGTCGGCATGAACGACACGCCAGTCACGCCAAAACTATCTTTGCCAGGCGTGCGCGTGTCCATTTACAATCTGGTCATCAAGCAACAACATCGGTGCGGCAACTTCGGCGCAACAGGCACCCTCAGCGCCAGACCGTG
>JAKFFK010000204.1:0-8433 GCA_036675285.1 Paucimonas sp.
CTGACACTCAATGCAGTGGCGCAAGAAACCAATCGCCTGATTGAGCGTGCCCGTAGCGGATCGCTGCAGGCGCAAGAAATGCAGGGCGGGGCGATCACCATTTCCAATGCCGGCATGTTCAATGTGAAATTCATGACCCCGATTATCAATCCGGGACAGGCGATGATTCTGGGCGTTGGCAGCATCAGCCAGCAATTCAGACCGAACGCCGAAGGGCAGCCGGTGCTGACCAGGGAAATGGGCCTGGTGCTGGCTGGCGACCATCGTTTGCTGGACGGGGTTGCCGGACTCAAGTTCCTGAACCGGATCACGTTTTATCTGGAGCAGCCGCTCAAGCTGCTGCTGGAGCAATCCTCGACAGGAATGGAATCGCAATGAGCCGGCAAACATTCGACCTTGTCGTCATTGGCGGCGGACCCGGCGGCTATGTCGCGGCAATCCGCGCAGCGCAGCTGGGCATGCAGGTGGCCGTGGTCGAACGCGAGCATCTGGGCGGCATTTGCTCGAACTGGGGTTGCATTCCGACCAAGGCGCTCTTGCACACTGCCAGCCTGTATCGGCAAATGCAGCAAGCGGACCACCTGGGTTTGCAGGTTACCGGTTTGTCATTTGATTTTCAAAAAATCATTGCCGGCTCACGCACTGTTGCCGGGCAAATGAATAGCGGCGTGCGCCACCTGCTCAAGAAAAACAAGGTGACCCTGTTCGAAGGCCATGCGCAGATTCAGCGCGCCGGCGTGGTCGCGGTCGAGCCTGAAAAAAGTGGCGCGGACAATGCCGGCAATACGATAACGCTCAATGCCGCGCACATCATTGTCGCTACCGGTGCGCGGCCGCGTGCGCTGCCCAATGTGCCATTCGATGGCCAGCGTGTCTGGAGTTATCGGGATGCATTGCAAGCCAGTGCGCTGCCCAAGTCACTGCTGGTCGTCGGCGCCGGCGCCATCGGTGTCGAGTTCGCCAGTTTCTTTGCCGCGTTCGGTACCAAGGTCACCCTGGTCGAAGCGCAGGATCGGATCTTGCCGGTTGAGGACCGGGACGTCTCGGCATTCGTGCAAGCCGCATTTGAAAAGCAGCATATGACTATCAAATGCGCGACCCGGCTGGGGAAGGTGGTACCGGTTGCCAGTGGCCTGAAGGTCGAGTTGGAACAGACCGGCAGTGTCGCGTCGATTGAGGTCGAACAGATCCTGGTATCGGTGGGCATCGTCGGCAACACTGAAAGCATCGGCTTGGAAAACACCGCAGTCATCGTCGACAACGGCCACATCGTCACCGATGCCTGGGGACGCACGGCCGAGCCGGGCGTGTATGCCATCGGCGACGTCGCCGGCGCGCCTTGGCTGGCACACAAGGCAAGCCATGAAGCAGTCAGGTGCGTCGAGCATATTGCCAACCAGGATAGTCAAGCGCCGGCGCATCCGGCGTTCATTCCGGGATGTACCTATTCTTATCCGCAGGTCGCCAGTATTGGCTTGACTGAAGAGCAGGCGCGCAACGCCGGTCATGCATGTCGGGTCGGCCGCTTTCCATTTACCGGCAATGGCAAGGCGCGTGCGCTGGGTGAAACCGACGGTTTCGTGAAAACCGTTTTCGACGCTGCCACCGGTGAATTGCTGGGCGCACACCTGGTCGGCGCCGAAGTCACGGAGCTGGTGCATGGCCTGGTACTGGCCATGCAGATGGAAGCCACTGAAGCGGAATTGCTGGAAGCAATTTTTCCGCATCCAAGCTTGTCCGAGGCGATACATGAATCGGTATTGATGGCATTTGACCGTGCCTTGCATATTTGAAAGCGCGCATGATGAAAAAGCAGAATGTGGCGGAAGCCGGCGGCAGCGTGAATCTGGCAGGACCGGAATCAAAAAACCTGCCGAGCGCTCCCAAAGCGCCGCGCGGCAAGCGTCGCATCGAGAAATCGGAACAGACGCGCGAGGCGCTGTTGCAAGCCGCCGCCGATGTCGTCGGTGAAAAAGGATTTGCCGATGCTTCGGTGACACTGATCACCCAAAAGGCTGGCGTCGGCCAGGGCACTTTTTATAATTATTTCGAATCGCGACAGGAAATCCTGGACGAATTGATGCCGACCGTCGGCAGGAACATGCTGGCCTATATCAAGGCACAGTTGAGCGGTGGGGACAGCTTCGCCGAGCTGGAAGACCAGCAATTCCGGGCATTTTTTTCATTCCTGCAAGTGGCGCCCAAGTTCTCCCGCATCCTCAGCGAAGCCTACCTGTTTTCTCCGGAAGGCCATGAACGGCATATGGAGACGGTTTTCAATAACTACATGCGCTTTCTGCTGCGCTCGCACGCCAATGGCGAGTTTCCCGCATATGAAACCAAAGAACTGGAAGTGGTTGCGCAGATTTTGATGTCGGCCCGTGATTACCTGGCGCGCAATTACACCCATGAAGAAGGCGGTGCGCCGAAGTTACCGGATTTCGTCGCAGATACTTATTTGAAGTTCGTTCGTTATGGATTGGAAGGCGTGCCTCCGCCGCCAAAGCCTGGAGCTAAAAAAGGCAGCAAGAAACAATGAGGCAGTAGCCCGTAGCCATGCCGTCTGCAGCGTTGGATGGCAGCACATCGGGTGAATCAGGCTTGTCGGAGCAAGAAGTCGTATCGGTTGGTAAAACGAAGTTTTCAATATGGAGAATATAATGAGGAAGACACTTAACACCAAGTTGAACGCGGTGACCCTGGCGGTTTCGGCTGCATTATCCCTGGGGCTCAGCGCACCGGCCGCGGCGCAGATTTCCAACGACACCATCAAGATCGGCTTGCAAACCGATATGTCGAGTGTTTATTCGGATATTTCCGGCCAGGGCGGCGTCGAAGCCATCAAGATGGCGATTGCCGACTTTGGCGGCAATATCAATGGCAAGAAAATCGAACTTATCTATGCCGACCATTTGTCGAAAACCGATATAGCGTCGAGCAAGTCGCGCGAATGGATTGACCGCGATGGCGTTGATCTTTTGATGGCCGGCGCAAATTCCTCGGTCATGCTGGCCATGGCAAAAATTGCCGAAGAAAAGAAAAAGATTTTCATCGTTCCTGCCACCGGCACGGCACAGCTCACCAATGAGCAATGTTCGCCCTACACCATCCATTATGGCTACGATACCGTGTCGGTTGCACGCGGCACCAGTTCTGCCGTGGTGAAGCAGGGTGGCAAGAGCTGGTATTTCCTCACTGCCGACTATGTCTTTGGACTGTCGCTCGAAGCCGACGCTTCCAAAGTGGTCAAGGAAAACGGCGGAACGGTCCTGGGCGCGGCAAGGCATCCGCTCAATGCGTCAGATTTTTCATCTTTCCTGCTGCAAGCGCAAGCTTCCAAGGCGCAAGTGCTGGGACTGGCGAACGCCAGTAATGACTTGATCAGCGCGATCAAGGCTGCCAATGAGTTTGGCATCACCAAATCCATGAAGATCGCCGCGCTGCTGATGTTCATCACCGATGTACACGCGCTCGGCCTGGAACAGACCAAGGGCTTGTATACGACCGATAGCTGGTACTGGGACCAAAGCCCCGAATCACGTGCCTGGGCCAAGCGCTACTTTGCAGTCATGAAGCGCATGCCGACCGGCCTGCATGCGTCAACCTATTCCGCCACGATGACTTACCTGAAGGCGGTCAAGGCGCTGGGAACGGATGATAGCGACAAGGTGATGGCGCATCTGAGAAAGGCCACGATCAGCGACATGTACACCACCAAGGCGACCCTGCGCGAAGATGGTCGTTTGATGACCGACCTGAAGCTGATTCAAGTTAAGACGCCGGCTGAATCGAAGTATGCATGGGACTACTACAAGATTGTGCAAAGCATCCCGGCTGCCGATGCATTCACAACCAAAGCTGAATCCAAATGCAGGCTCTGGAAATAGACTGGGTCAAATCGTGTCCGAACGGCATGCGCTGCCGCCTGCAGCAGCGCATGCCGGATGCTTGTGAGTCTTGAATATAGGGGATGAAAAATGTCGGTTTTGATGGGCACGTCAATGTCTTCGCAGCGCGTGGCAATCATTGGTGTCGGCGGTATCGGTGAACCTTGCGCCGATATCTGCGCGCAGTTGGGCGCAAGTCTGGTGCTGGCTGACAGGAAGGCGCCGCAGTCGATCGCCGAACGCATGAAAATTCAGCATCAGGCCGATGCCGTTGCCTGCGAGCTGGATGTAGGATCGACCGACAGTATCAAGCGCTTTTGCAGTCAATTCGATGAACTTGATGCGCTGATCGTGACCGCGGCAGTACTGCCGGTAGAGCGGGAAATGATGCCGGGCAGCGAGCAATGGGAAGAAAGCTTCCAGCGCGTGTTTGATATCAATGTGCGCGGGCCGGTGCTGCTGGCGCAATTGGTGATGCAAAAAATGCTGGAAAAGAAAGCCGGCAGAATCGTGATCCTGGGATCCATCGCCGGACGCAATGGCGGGCTTTTGTCCGGCGCACAGTATGCCACCAGCAAAGGCGCGCTGCATACGCTGGTGCGTTGGCTGGCGCTGCGCGCTGCGCCGCACGGTGTCTCGGTCAATGGCGTGGCGCCAGGAGCAACAGCGACTCCGATGTTGCATGATGAAGTGGTCGACACACGAAAAATTCCAGCTGGCCGTCTGGCTGATCCGCTGGAAATTGCGCGGGTGGTGGCATTCCTTGCGAGCCCGGCGGCAAGTTACATGCATGGTGCGGTAGTCGATGTGAATGGCGGCGCCTGCTTTAGCTGAGATAGCCGCAACGTGATCCTGCATGGCGCACAGGAATTGGTTTATTCGTTAGGATGCTTGCAATGGACTCCAGAGAATTAGTGAAAATGGCCGGTTCCGGCCCCGTGATGGGCGAACTTTTTCGGCTGCGCGCAATGTTGTGCGGCAATCGCATCGCCATTCAGGATCAGCGGCAGTTCTTCACCTATACACAGTTGAATCAGCGCGTGAATCAGCTGGCCCAGGTGCTGTTGGCAAACGGCGTACAGGCGGGTGACAGAATCGCCATCATGTCCGAAAACAGAACCGAATTTATCGAGGTGCAGCTTGCCTGCGCCAAGCTTGGCGTGATTGCCGCCTGCCAGAACTGGCGGCAATCCGATGTCGAATTAACGCATTGCATCAACCTGGTCAGTCCCCAATTGGTATTTTGTTCGGAGCGCCATGCGCCGGCATTTGACCGGCTGGGATTGAGCATTCCCAATAAAATCATTTTTGGTGATGCCTACGAGTCATTGCTGCGACAACGCAGCGACCAGGAGCCGCAGTCGGTAGTGCATCCGGAAGACGGTGTATTAATTCTCTACACCAGCGGCACGACCGGGTTTCCCAAAGGCGCATTGATTAGCCACCGGGCGATGATTGCCCGCGCCGCATTGATGTTCGCGGACTGGCGGCTTACCAGCGATGAAACTTACGTCGCCTGGTCGCCGTTGTTTCATCTATCAGGCGCGGATCTGTCTTTGTCGACGCTGATGCAAGGTGGCAAGGTGCTGATCATGGACGGCTTCAATCAGCAACAGATTGGCGACGTAATCGCAGCAGAAAAAATCAACTGGCTGATCATGGTGCCAGGCATGATCGAACGCACGATGGCTGAAGTTCGCGATCGCAAGATCGTGCCCAAAGGAATCCGCTTGATCGGGTCGATGGCGGACCTGTTGCAGCCGCAATTGATTGCTGAACTCACCACTTTGCTCCGTGCACCTTACCTGAACAGTTTCGGTGCGACCGAAACCGGCATGGCGCCGGCCAGTAAATCGCTGATCCCGATTGGCTGCGCACCAAGCAATTGTGACAAGGAACAGAGTTCCTTTTGCGATGTGCGCCTGGTCGATGAAGACGACCGGGCAGTGCCGGTCGGCGAAGTCGGCGAAATGACCTTGCGCAGTGCCACGCTGTTCAGCGGCTACTGGGATGCGGAAGAGACCAACCTGCGCGACTTCAGGAATGGTTGGTTTCATATGGGTGACATGTTCCGCAGGAATACTGACGGCACCCTGTCGTTCGTCGACCGTAAGAAGTACCTGATCAAATCCGGCGGCGAAAACATTTACCCAGCCGAGATTGAAAAAGTGCTGCTGGCATCCGATCGGATTGCCGAAGTGGCCGTGGTCAAAAAACCGGACCAGCAATGGGGTGAAGTGCCTGCTGCTTTCGTGGTGCGCCGCGATCCGACCTTGACCGAAGACGACGTAATTGCCTTATGCCGCAGCACAATTGCCGGCTACAAAATCCCGAAACTGGTCCGCTTCGTGAATTCATCCGAGATTCCGCGCAGCGAGACCGGCAAGGTCAAGCGCCATGAACTTGAAAAAATGCTGTGACAACAAATCCTTTGCTGCTTGCCGGTTCTTATTGCAAGTGCAGCCTAACCATCATGACAGGAGAACTGTGAAATGAAAGCCGCATGGTACGAAAAAAATGGCAGCGCCCGTGACACCTTAATTGTCGGCGAACTGCCGACGCCGACGCCGGCAGCCGGCGAGGTCCGCGTCAAAATCAGCGTCTCCGGGGTCAATCCATCGGACGTCAAATCGCGACGGGGGCGACCGCTCAATGACGCGCGCATTGTTCCGCACAGCGATGGTGGCGGCGTGATTGATGCAGTCGGGCCCGGCGTTTCTGCTGCGCGCGTCGGCGAGCGGGTATGGATCTGGAACGGCCAATGGCAGCGGCCGATGGGGACCGCTGCCGAGTATATTGTCTTGCCGCAGGCACAGGCGGTGAGCTTGCCGGATGGTTGCGATTTTGCGGCCGGCGCCTGCCTGGGTATCCCGGCATTGACCGCGTTTGAAGCGGTACGCCTGATCGGCGACTTGAAAGGGAAAAACGTTCTGCTGATCGGCGCGGCATCTTCGGTCGCGCATTACGCTGCGCAGTTTGCCGTCATCAAGGGTGCGAACGTGATCGGCACCGTCAGTTCCACCCAAAAGGCAGACCATGCACGCGGGGCGGGCGTCGGCACGACGATCAATTACAAAACCGAACCGGTCGTCCAGCGGATCAAGGAAATTGTCGGGCAACAGGGCGTGGATGCGATCATCGACATGGATTTCTCCAGCACCGTCAATTTGATCCGTGACGGCGCGCTGGCACCGCACGGCAAGCTGGTCTGCTACGGTTCGAACGTCATGGATGACACGCCGATTCCGTTTCGGACCATGCTGATGAATTCCATGCAGGCGCTGTTCTTCCTGGTGTATGACCTGACAGCCGAGCAGCGCGCACAAGCTCTGGATGAGATCGGCGCTTTGCTGAGTGCTGGCCGGCTGGTCCATACGATCGGCGCGCGCTTTTCGCTGGATGAGATCGCGGCAGCTCACGAAGCAGTCGAAAGCGGCACCGTCATGGGCAATGTGGTGATCGACATAAGCTGACACGGCGCCCGGTGCGCCAAGCGCATTGAACGCCACAGGTATCGAGGCTGCTGCAAAAGCTGCGCTGCGATGATTTCTTTGGATGGGCGGAATTGGCGAGCGCCTTGATACTTTTCCTGTCGCCCCGAGAGTTCAGCGGCGCACGGCGCGGCGGATTCTTGCAGCTTGCGCTGCCTTGACGCCGTCGAGCCAGTCCCGTCCCCCGGCATCGAGTGCGGCGTCGATCACTTCTTGCGGCAAGCAGTACACCGACGCCCATGCGGCCCTGCCGTCGATAGTATTGGTAGGAAAGTCGCGGCGTTCGATCGGCCAGCCATACTTCCTTGCCAGCGCCCGCATCACCGTGCCTAGCGCGGTTTTTCGCTGCTCGAAAATACTTTCAAAGCCGGTCATATCTGCTGATGCCAGGAGCACGGCGAGTACTTCGGCGCGAATCGTGCCCGGTCCTTTCGGAAACCTGCCCGGCTTGCGCACGTGACCGTCACTCATCATCCAGACCTGCGTCCGGCGCATTACTGTCAGGCTTGCCCAGCACGGCCCGGCGCTTGCGGGTGACGTGGTAGGTGGTCAATACAGCATGGGCGATCAGGTCAAGCGCGGGGCGTGTGTTGCCTTGCTTGTCGGTCCATACCTTCGGCGTCAACGCGCCTGACAGGGCCACACTGTCGCCATCACTCAGCGCCAGCAGTGCCTGCCGCACCTCGCCGTCGAAGGCGATCACGTTACAAAATAGTGTGTCACCGTCATCCGTGGCCGTGCGTACCTTACAGGTCACGAAAGTCGATCCGGCTTGTCCGGCACGTTCCTCGGCGTGGCCGTATAGTCTTCCTGCTATCAGTGCATCAATCATGGTTTTGTCTCCATACATGTTGGCAAGATGGACGCGGGTCCATAATGCTCCCGTGCAGCAAAGTGTTTTGAGTTGATCGGGATAGGATGCCGTTAAACCAAAAAAAAAGCTGCAACCCACAGATTTTATGAGTTGCAGCCTTGAATCCTTGGTGGTGATAGGTGGACTTGAACCACCGACCCCAGCATTATGAGTGCTGTGCTCTAACCAACTGAGCTATATC
>JAKFFK010000198.1:0-39314 GCA_036675285.1 Paucimonas sp.
TATTCCCGCGAGGATGGCGAAATTGGTAGACGCACCAGGTTTAGGTCCTGACGCCAGCAATGGTGTGGGGGTTCGAGTCCCCCTCCTCGCACCACAGTCTTTTTAATTTTTTGGACGATTCACATGGCAACTGCTGTCGAAACCCTGGATAAACTTGAGCGCCGTCTCACCATTACCCTGCCTTTGGCCGACGTCAAGCAGGAAGTTGAAAAACGCCTGAAAGCACGAGCCCGCACTGCCAAGGCACCCGGCTTTCGTCCAGGCAAAGTGCCGATGAAAATGGTCGCAGCCCAGTATGGCTACCAAGTGGAAACCGAAGTCTTGAACGACAAGGTCGGCCGTGCTTTCAGCGACGCTGCCAATGAAAACAACCTGCGGGTTGCCGGGTATCCGAAAATCGAACCAAAGTCGAGTGCCGACGTCGCTGAAGGCTTGATTGCCTTTGATGCGACGTTTGAAGTGTATCCCGAAGTCAAAGTTGGCGATCTGGCCACGGCCGAAGTCGAAAAAATCACGTCGCCGGTGACGGATGCCGAAATCGACAAGACCATCGATATTCTGCGCAAGCAACGCGTGCATTACCATGTCAAGGGTGAGCAGGGCGCCCATGGTGACGGCGGCGCCGATCAATCGGCAAAGAACGGCGACCGTGTGACGATCGATTTCGTTGGCAAGATCGATGGTGTTGAATTTCAGGGCGGCAAGGCAGAAGATTATCCATTCGTGCTGGGTGAAGGCCGCATGTTGCCGGAATTTGAAGCGGCCACTGTCGGCTTGAAAGTGGACGAAGCCAAGAATTTCCCGCTGACATTTCCGGCCGATTATCATGGCAAGGATGTTGCAGGAAAAACTGCTGAATTTACCGTTACCCTGAAGAAACTGGAATGGGCGCACTTGCCTGAAGTCGATGCGGAATTTGCCAAGTCACTTGGTATTGCCGATGGTGATCTGGGCAAGATGCGTGAAGATATCAAGGCCAATCTCGAGCGTGAGGTAAAAGGACGCGCCAAGTCCAAAACCAAAGATAGCGTGATGGATGCGCTGATCAAGGTCACGGAAATTGAAGTGCCGAAAGCGCTGGTGGACCAGGATGTCGAACGTCTGGCAGAAATGACCCGTCAAGACATGGCGCAACGCGGCATGAATGTGAAAGACATGCCATTTCCGCCGGAATTGTTCAAGACCCAGGCCGAGCGTCGTGTGCGTCTGGGCTTGATCCTGGCTGAAGTGGTCAAGGCCAACAATTTGCAGGCAACACCTGACCAGGTCAAAGCACAAGTGGCCGATTTCGCGCAAAGTTATGAAGATCCGCAGCAAGTCATCAAGTACTATTACAGTGACCGCAGCCGTCTGGCCGAAGTCGAAGCCCTTGTATTAGAAGAAAACGTCGTCAATTATGTGTTGGGCAAATCCAAGGTGACCGAAAAGCCGGTTGCATTCGATGAATTGATGGGTAACGGCGCACAAGCGTAAGCCTGGTCGCTCTCCATAAAGGAAGGTAAATGACACGCATGATTGGAAATTCAGCTTTCGAACCCCAGATGCTCGGCATGGTGCCGATGGTGATCGAGCAAAGCGGGCGCGGCGAGCGCGCCTACGATATTTATTCGCGGCTGTTGAAAGAGCGCGTCATTTTCCTGGTCGGTCCGGTCAATGATCATATGGCAAACCTGATCGTTGCCCAGTTGCTGTTTCTGGAAAGTGAAAATCCGGACAAGGATATCTCTTTGTATATTAATTCGCCGGGCGGTTCGGTTTCAGCCGGCATGGCGATTTACGATACGATGCAGTTCATCAAACCGGATGTGTCGACCCTGTGTACCGGCCTGGCGGCGTCGATGGGCGCCTTCTTGCTGGCAGCGGGTGCCAAGGGCAAGCGTTTTTCCCTGCCGAACTCGCGCATCATGATCCATCAGCCATCGGGTGGCGCACAAGGCCAAGCCAGCGATATCGAAATCCAGGCACGCGAAATCCTGTATTTGCGTGAGCGCCTGAACAAGATCCTGGCTGATAAAACCGGCCAGACGGTGGAACAGATCAGCAAGGATACCGAACGTGATAATTTCATGTCGGCCGAGGCTGCCGCCGAATATGGCATGATTGACAAGGTACTAACCAGCCGTGTCTGACATGGGTTCGTCCCTGCAAGCAAAACGCCCGGACGAAGTACCGTTCGGGCGTTTTGCTTTAGTATGTCAGGGTTGTCAAGGCAGTCAGTTTTCTTGCGCTGTCTCGTGACGGATTCCGAATTCACAGGTAATATCAAACCACAACTGCTACTTAATTTGCCTTATGTCTGACAAAAAATCCTCAAGCGGCGAGAAACTCCTCTACTGCTCATTCTGCGGCAAAAGCCAACACGAGGTAAAAAAACTGATCGCGGGTCCATCCGTGTTCATTTGCGATGAATGCATCGACCTCTGTAACGACATCATCCGTGACGAGGCTTCCAGCGTGGAAGCCGTCAGCGATCAAAAATCCGATCTGCCGACGCCTCAAGAAATCTGCGAAATGCTGGACCAGTATGTGATTGGCCAGGAAAATGCCAAGCGGATATTGTCGGTGGCTGTCTACAATCACTACAAACGGCTCAAGCATCTTGGTAAAAAAGATGATGTTGAGTTGGCAAAAAGCAACATTTTGCTGGTGGGCCCGACTGGCTCCGGCAAGACGCTGCTGGCGCAAACTTTGGCGCGGATGTTGAATGTGCCATTCGTGATTGCTGATGCGACGACCTTGACCGAGGCGGGTTATGTCGGTGAAGACGTCGAAAATATTATTCAAAAGCTTTTGCAAAATTGCAACTATGAAGTTGAAAGAGCGCAAAAAGGCATTGTTTATATTGATGAAATCGACAAGATTTCCCGCAAATCCGACAATCCATCGATCACTCGCGATGTTTCCGGCGAAGGTGTGCAGCAAGCCTTGCTCAAATTGATCGAAGGAACCATGGCATCGGTGCCGCCGCAGGGCGGGCGCAAACATCCGAACCAGGATTTTGTGCAGATCGATACCACTAACATCATGTTTATTTGTGGTGGCGCTTTTGATGGTTTGGCCAAGATTATTTCCAATCGCTCGGAAAAAGGTGGCATCGGTTTTTCTGCCAGCGTCAAAACCCAGGGTGAACGTAACGCTAGTGAAGTATTGATGGAAACCGAACCGGAAGACTTGATCAAGTTTGGCTTGATTCCGGAGCTGGTTGGCCGCTTGCCGGTGGTGGCGACACTGACTGAGTTACGTGCCGATGCCTTGATTCAAATCTTGCTCGAACCAAAGAACGCGCTGATCAAACAGTATGCGAAGCTGCTGGAAATGGAGGGCGCAGAACTGGAAGTACGGCCAGCGGCATTGCATGCGATTGCAAAAAAAGCGCTTGCACGCAAAACTGGTGCGCGCGGCTTGCGGTCTATCCTGGAGCATGCATTGCTGGAAGTGATGTATGAATTGCCGAATCAACAAAATGTCGCCAAGGTGGTCATTGACGAAAATACCATTACCAATGGAGCCAAGCCTTTACTGATTTATCATGACCAACCTAAAGTGTCCGGCGCAAAATAAGACAAATCAATTATTCACGTTGGAAAATTACGTTATTCATTCCTTTTTTGCGCAGAAGCAGTACAATTTACTGAAACAAAAATCACTCAGGCTTCCATCGTAAAGCCACTCGAGGGCAAGCTCTCGTGTGGCTTTTTTTATTGATGTATTTGCTAACGGAAAGTGACTCTTGTTGATACCTGGGCTTGTGTTTTGCCCGTTCGTGCCAACATCATTAAACAGATTTCTTGATAAGGCTCGCCATGACGACACCCATTCATACTGAACACACTCAATTACCGTTGTTGCCATTGCGCGATGTAGTCGTTTTTCCGCACATGGTCATACCATTGTTCGTTGGCCGCCCTAAATCCATCAAGGCGCTGGAAGCCGCGATGGAACAAGGCAAGAGCATCATGCTTGCTGCTCAGAAAGCCGCTGCCAAAGACGAGCCCTCTGCCGACGACATTTATGAAATCGGCTGCATAGCCAATATCCTTCAGATGCTGAAGCTCCCGGATGGCACCGTCAAGGTGCTGGTCGAAGGAGCGCAGCGCGCCCGTATCCACCAGATCGGTGAGTTGGATACCCACTTCACCGCTGAGCTGAGCCCGGTCGAATCCGAACTGGGTGACGAATCTGAAGTCGAAGCGATGCGCCGCGCCATCGTTCAGCAGTTCGACCAGTACGTCAAACTGAACAAGAAGATCCCGCCTGAAATTCTGACTTCGCTGGCAGGCATCGATGATGCCGGCCGCCTGGCCGACACCATTGCTGCCCATCTGCCGCTGAAGCTGGAACAAAAGCAGGTCATTCTCGAGATTTTCAACGTCGCCAAGCGCTACGAACATTTGCTCGGTCAACTGGAAGGTGAACTCGACATCCTGCAGGTGGAAAAACGCATCCGCGGCCGCGTCAAGCGCCAGATGGAAAAATCCCAACGCGAGTATTACCTGAACGAGCAGGTCAAGGCGATCCAGAAGGAACTCGGCGAAGGCGAAGAGGGCGCGGATATCGAGGAACTCGAGAAGCGCATCGTTGCGGCCAAGATGCCGAAGGAAGCCCGTGACAAGGCGGCCAGCGAACTGAAAAAGCTCAAGATGATGTCGCCGATGTCCGCTGAAGCAACCGTCGTGCGCAACTATATCGATACGCTGATCGGTTTGCCGTGGAAGAAAAAATCCAAGGTCAACAACGATCTGTCCAATGCCGAAAAGGTGCTGGAAGATGAACACTATGGCCTGGACAAGGTCAAGGAACGCATTCTGGAATATCTCGCCGTGCAGCAGCGCGTCGACAAGCTCAAGGCGCCGATCCTGTGCTTCGTCGGGCCTCCTGGCGTCGGCAAGACCTCGCTCGGCCAGTCGATCGCCCGTGCGACCAATCGCAAGTATGTGCGCATGGCCTTGGGCGGTGTGCGCGATGAAGCGGAAATTCGCGGTCATCGCCGCACCTACATCGGTTCGATGCCGGGCAAGATTTTGCAAAGCTTGTCCAAGGCAGGGGTACGCAATCCACTGTTCTTGCTCGATGAGATCGACAAGCTCGGCATGGACTTCCGTGGCGACCCATCGTCTGCCTTGCTGGAGGTGCTGGACCCGGAGCAAAACCATACTTTCTCCGACCACTACATCGAAGTTGATTTTGATTTGTCCGATGTGATGTTCGTGGCGACGTCAAACTCCTTCAACATTCCGCCGGCATTGCTGGACCGGATGGAAGTGATTCGCTTGTCGGGTTACACCGAGGATGAAAAGACCAATATTGCACAGCGCTATTTGCTGCCCAAGCAGATCAAGAACAATGGTCTGAAAGAAGACGAGATTGCTGTCGCCGAGTCGGCGATTCGCGACATCATTCGCTACTACACCCGGGAAGCCGGCGTGCGGTCGCTGGAACGTGAAGTTTCCAAGATCTGCCGCAAGGTGGTCAAGATGCTGCTGTTGAAAAAGCAGGAGCGGAAAATCACGGTCAGCGCAAAGAATCTCGACAAGTTCCTTGGTGTGCGCCGCTTCGATTTCGGCGTTGCCGAAAAAGAGAACCAGATTGGCCAGGTCACTGGCTTGGCCTGGACCGAGGTCGGTGGCGAATTGCTGACGATCGAGGCGATGAATATGCCGGGTAAAGGCGGTGTGATTCGCACCGGCACGCTGGGCGACGTGATGAAGGAATCGATCGAAGCGGCACGCACGGTAGTGCGTAGTCGCGCCAAGATGCTTGGAATCAAGAGCGATGTGTTTGAAAAAACCGATATCCACATCCATGTGCCGGAAGGCGCTACGCCCAAGGATGGTCCATCGGCAGGCGGTGCGATGGCTACAGCCCTGGTGTCGGCTTTTACCGGGATTCCGGTGCGGGCTGATGTAGCGATGACGGGTGAAATCACATTGCGCGGCGAAATACTGCCGATCGGTGGTCTGAAGGAAAAGCTGCTGGCAGCACATCGCGGCGGAATCAAGACAGTCCTGATTCCAGAGCAGAATGTGAAGGATCTGGCAGACATTCCTGACAATGTGAAAAACAAGCTGGAAATTATCCCGGTGCGCTGGATCGACAAGGTGCTGGAAATTGCACTCGAGCGGCATCCGGTGCCGTTGACGGATGAGGAAGCCGCAGTGGCTGCAGCGGCGGCAAAAACCAGTGAGACAGCTGATTCCACGGTCGTCAAGCATTGATCAGCATTTGCAAAAATTCAAGCGCTCCTCGGAGCGCTTTTTTATTGCGCGATTGCGCCATGCGAGCTTAGGTATCTTGTCTGGCATGCCGGATGCAGAAAAAATTTGCATTCTGGCAGTGATACTGGCTGCAAACCGCTTGACACAAGTCGTCGCGACTTGTTTAATACGTCCTTCAGTTTTTTGGTATTTCGCAACACGTGCAAGACCAGAAACAAACGGCAAACACGTGTGCGAAATTTATATAAGTGAGGGGGCGTAATGAATAAATCTGAACTAATCGAGCATATTGCCAAGTCTGCTGAGCTGTCCAAGGCTGGTGCAACACGTGCATTGGATGCTGTGATCGGTGCAGTGAAAACCACTTTGAAGAAAAACGGCACGGTGACCTTGGTCGGCTTCGGCACGTTCTCGGTGTCCAAGCGCGCCGCACGTACCGGCCGCAATCCGCAAACTGGCGACGCAATCAAGATCAAGGCAGCCAAGGTTCCAAAATTTAAGCCGGGCAAAGCATTGAAAGATGCAGTTAACTAGTGCAAGTTTTTTTGAGATGTTGTAGAATATTGTTCTTTGCGGCGTGGTGACAAACGCCCAAGTTTGACTGGTTAGGCAAAGCGGGGTGCTTAGCTCAGTTGGTAGAGCGGCGCCCTTACAAGGCGTAGGTCGGGAGTTCGAGCCTCTCAGCACCCACCAAGCAGTCAAGCATGAAGTGCAAAGGAAGTTTATGCAGTTTAGGAGTGGTAGTTCAGTTGGTTAGAATACCGGCCTGTCACGTCGGGGGTCGCGGGTTCGAGTCCCGTCCACTCCGCCAACACCAAAAAGGCGAACGCGAGTTCGCCTTTTTTCTTATGCGATTCCGTTTCGCGCTCTGTCCTGGATAGGTTGATCATGCTTGAATTTGTCCGCACCCATCGGCGACTGATGCAGTTTCTCCTGCTGCTATTCATTTTCCCGTCATTTGCTTTTTTTGGGCTGGAAAGCTACACCCGTTCACAAGCGAGCGGCGACGATGTGGCAAAGGTGGCAGGCCAATCGATCACGCAGGCAGAACTGGATGAAGCGCATCGTCAGCAACTGGAACGCTTGCGGCAAATGTTTGGCGCGCAATTCGATTCCAAAATGTTCGATACACCGGAAGCGAAGAAAAACGCACTAGACAATCTGATTGCGCAGCGCGCACTGATCGCCGAAGCGTCACGCAGCAAACTATCGGCATCGGACCAGGCTGTGCAGCAAGCCATTCTCGGTATCGAAGGGCTGACGACGCCAGATGGCAAATTCGACAATGAGCGCTATAAATCGCTGCTTGCCATGCAGGGTTTGACACCGCGCGGGTATGAAGCCAGTGTTCGGCAGGACCTGGTTTTGCAGCAGGTGAATGCCGCGATCCAGAACAGTGCGTTTGCACCCAAGTCGGTTACTGCGCGGCTGGCCAATATCGCCGAGCAGGAACGCGACGTCCAGCAACTGTTGTTCAAATCCTCCGACTATGTCCAGCAGGTCAAGATCACTGACGCCATGCTGAAGGATTACTACGATAAGAACAGCACCCAGTTTGTCATCCCGGAGGAGGCCAAAATTGAGTATGTGGTATTGAATGCGGACGCGATCAGCGCGCACATCAATGTCACCGACGACGATATCAAGGCGTATTACGAACAGAACAAGAAACGTTATTCGGTTGACGAACAGCGCCGTGCCAGCCATATCCTGGTTGCCGTGAAAAAGGATGCATCTGAGGCGGACAAAGCTGCAGCCAAAGCCAAGGCAGAGAAGCTTTTGGCGCAGCTGCGCCAAACGCCGGGTGATTTCGCCAAGCTGGCCAAGGAACATTCCGACGACCCGGGCTCCGCTGAAAAGGGCGGTGATCTGGATTATTTCAGCCATGGCATGATGGTGCCGCCATTCGAAGCGGCAGCATACAAGCTGAAGCAAGGTGAAATCAGCGATCTGGTGCAATCGGATTTCGGCTTTCATATCATCCAGTTGACCGATGTGAAAGCGGGATCGGTCAAGCCATTGGATGAAGTCAAATCCGAGATTGCCGCTGAAATCAGAAAGCAGCAATTCGCAAAAAAATATTCCGAACTGGCCGAAGTGTTTACCGATACCGTGTACGAGCAAACGGACAGCCTGAAGCCGGTCGCAGACAAGCTGAAGCTGAAAATCGAGACTGCCGCCAATCTGACGCGTCAGCCGAACCCGGCGCTGGCGCCGAATCTGCCCTATAACAATCCAAAGTTTTTGACCGCATTGTTTTCGGATGATGCGATCAAGAACAAGCGCAATACCGAGGCTGTTGAGGTCGCACCGAATACCTTGATTGCCGGACGCATCGTCGAACACAAGCCGACATCCAAGCGGCCGTTCGAGGAAGTGAAAAACGTGATTCGCGAGCGCGTGCTGGAAGTTGAAGCGGCTAAACTGGCCAAGCAGGCCGGCGAGGCCAAACTGGCAGCTTTGCAGGCCAAGGATGACCCGAGCGGATTTGGCGCCGTGAAGACTGTTTCGAGAGCCAAGAATGAAGCTGTGGATGCTGCTGGTTTTCCGGCTGTCATGAAAGCAGATGTGACAAAACTGCCGGCATATGCGGGCACTGAGCTGCCGCAGGGGTATGCTGTATACCGGATCAGCAAAGTGGGCCAACCGGCCGCACCGGCCGCGGAACGGCGCCAGGCTGACCAGCAGCAGATCGCCAATGTCCTGGCGCAACAGGAAACCGCCGCTTACGTCGATGTGCTGAAACAGAAGGCCAAAGTCAAGATCACCAAGCCTGTTGCTGCCAGCCCGGCGGCTGACGGCGAGCTGGATACTGCAGATGACCGCAGCTAAGCTGGTGTGACAATCAAAAAAAACCGCTCGTATGAGCGGTTTTTTTTGCATCACCGGTGTTTCACCGTGGATGCGAGTTCATGGCGAACATCATTGTGCCTGCTGCAATAGCTGCGCTGCGTCGAGAAACGCTTGTCCAGTTATGTCTGGCAGCGCCAGCATTTGAGCCTGCGGGAATTGGATGAAGTTCCTTTGAATCGAGCGCAGGTAAGCCGGATCATAATGATGGACCAGCAATTCTTCCACCAGTGCCTCCGTCTGCTGCGACAGCGCCATCATTTGCCAGCGAGAGATTTTTTCCCGTCCATGCAATGACAACAGGCAATCGAGTTGTTGATTCAAGCCGGCTGGATCGGCAACAAAATGGGCATAGTCTTGCATCAGCAATTTGACGCGATCGGATGCCGAAAGCGACAGCGATACGCAAGGCGAAATGCGCATTTTTTCCATCAGCGCATCCGGCACCCGCAAGTTGCCGACTTTTTTGCTTTCAGATTCAACAAACACCGGAATTGCCGGGTCGAAATGCCGCAAGGCATGCCAGATGTAGCTGTCGAAAATTTTCTGTGGCGGCTGTGGCTCGGACGGCAGGTTGCCAAGTACCGAGCCGCGATGCGATGCCAGTTGTTCGAGGTCGAGCACTTGCGCGCCCCTGGCTGCCAGTGTCTGCAGCAAGCGGCTTTTGCCGCTGCCGGTAGTGCCGCAGATGACCTTGTAGGAAAATTCGGCAGGTAGCTCGGACAGCGCGACATTCACATGCCGGCGATATTCCTTGTAGCCGCCATCGAGCTGGATTGCCGGCCAGCCGATCTTGGCCAGGATATGCGCCATGGAGCCACTGCGGTTACCGCCGCGCCAGCAATATACCAGCGGTTTCCAGTCGCGCGGCTTGTCGTGAAACAGCGTCTCGACATGGCGTGCGATATTGTGCGCCACCAGCGCGGCACCGACTTTCTTGGCTTCGAATGCATTGACCTGTTTGTACAAGGTGCCGACCCGGGCCCGTTCCTGATTGTCCAGTACCGGGCAATTGATCGCGCCGGGAATATGGTCTTCGGCAAATTCGTCCGGGCTGCGCACATCCAGAATCGCATCAAACTGATCGAGCAGCGGCAAAATGTCTGAAAACGATTGTAGTGCAGGATATTTCATCGACTTATTTCTTCAGCAGGAGCGGTTGCAATGTCGGCCAGACATTTTCCAGCATGGTCGGGTGGGCTGCGGCATTCGGGTGAATCCTGTCGGCCTGGAACATTTCGGGCCGGGTGGCGATGCCTTCCAGGAAAAACGGCACCAGCGGTATTTTGTTTGCCGTCGCTGTTTTGCTAAACATCGAAAAGAATTTTTGCGTATAGTCCGGCCCATAATTGGGCGGCAGGCGCATGCCGATCAATAGCACGTCGGCATTGGCATTCTTTGCCTGCTTGATCATAGACTGCAAATTCGCTTCTACCGATGCAAAAGACAAGCCGCGCAAACCGTCGTTGGCCCCGAGTTCAATGATCAGCAGGTCCGGCTGGTGCTTTTTCAGCAAACCGGGCAGGCGTGCAGCGCCGCCGCTGGTGGTCTCGCCGCTGATACTGGCATTGATGATCCGCGCATCGATTTTTTCGGCCTGCAGGCGTTTTTGCAGCAATGTAACCCAGCCGGTGCCGCGCACCAGTCCATATTCGGCCGATAGGCTGTCGCCAAGCACAAGCACGGTTTTTGATGCAGAATAGGCGCTCGACGCAACCAGAACACAGGCCAGAAATACCAGGCCTTGTAGTATCTGCCGCAGCCTTCCCACTCCTGAAAAATAATCAAATTGCATGACTGAACCTTCTAGTTTGCCGATTGCCATTGAAGTGTCCGATTTGAGCAAGCGTGTTGCAGATGCAACCGGCGAACTCACGATTTTGAATGACATTCATTTTACCGTGCCAGCCGGGGCTACGCTTGCCATCGTCGGAGCGTCCGGCTCAGGCAAATCGACTTTGCTGGGTTTGCTGGCTGGCCTGGACACGCCTTCGGGTGGCAGCGTAAAAATCGATGGGGTCGATATTTTCTCTCTCGATGAAGACGGCCGAGCCAGGGTGCGCAAGGAAAAGCTGGGCTTTGTGTTCCAGTCATTCCAGCTGGTGGCGCACATGAACGCGCTGGAAAATGTGATGTTGCCGCTGGAATTGCGCGGCGACGGTCATGCGCGGCAAAAGTCGGAGGCGATGCTGGCGCGCGTAGGCTTGTCGAGCCGTCTGAAACATTATCCGAAATACCTGTCCGGCGGCGAGCAGCAGCGGGTTGCGCTGGCGCGCGCCTTTGTCACTGAACCGCCGCTGCTGTTTGCCGATGAACCCACAGGCAGCCTGGATGCTGCCACCGGCGAAGCCGTGATCCAGCTGATGTTCGACTTGAACCAGGAGCGCGGTTCCACGCTGGTTCTGGTCACGCATGACCCGTCGATTGCATCACGCTGTGCACGTACAATTACGATTGCGGCGGGAAGGCTGGTGTAAATCAGCAATTGTAGGACGATAGCGAAAGCGGGCCGGACGCCTGGTTGAGCGCACTACGTATCGCGGGAATCAATTCGCCGGCAGTCAATCCAATCGGGCCAATGCCCTCTGCCACCAGCCGGTCGGCTGCATGGCCATGCAGCCAGACTGCGGCCAGGGCCGCCTGCCAGGGCGGCAGCTGTTGCGCCAGCAGCGCGCCGCACACACCTGCCAGCACATCGCCGGTGCCGGCTGTGGCCAGCGCCGGATTGCCGTTTGAATTAATCACTGCTTCGCCATCCGGATGTGCAATTACAGTGCCTGAACCTTTAAGGATCACAATGGCATTGAAGCGTGTAGCCAGCATGCGTGCCGCCGACAGTCGGTCGGCTTGCACTTCCTGGCTGGATCGCGCCAGCAGGCGCGCCGCTTCCAGCGGGTGCGGCGTCAGCAGGGTCGCAGCTTTGCGCTGCGCCAGCATGTGCTGTAATCCCGGTTCGGCGGCCACCATGTTCAGCGCATCGGCGTCGAGCACCAATGGACTTTGAATGTGCAGCGCGCGCGCCAGAATATCGTGTGCGTTGCGGGACATGCCGGCGCCAGGCCCGGCCACCACGGTGGCGCCGGAGAAATCGAATTCATCGGCGCGACGGCACATCAGTTCCGGCTGCATGGCATCATAGCCCGGCGCTGCGTCAATGAATACGGCGAATACCCGGCCGGCGCCGCATGTCAGGGCGGCACGTGCAGCCAGCAGCGGCGCGCCTTGCATGCCATGGGCGCCGCCGATAACGGCGACATCGCCAAAGCTGCCTTTATGACTATTGTGGCTGCGCCGGGGCAGCGCGCCGGCAAACAGCGGCAGGCCATTCAGATGCACGTGCGCCGGTGGGAAGAGCCCCGGCGCGATATCCAGTGCGGCAACCTTGACCTGGCCGGCATGGTCGCGGCCATCGCAGGTATGCAATCCCGGTTTGTCGGCAATGAAAGTGAGGGTATCGTTGGCGCACACGGCAATGCCATCCGGGCCAACGATATTGCCGGTATCCGCATCGAGACCGCTTGGCACATCCAGCGCCAGGATCGGGCAGGCGAGAGCATTGACCAGATTGACCAGCTCGCGCATCGGTCCGGTAATCGGGCGCGTCAGGCCGATGCCGAACAAGCCATCAATCACCAGCGTCCAATGCTGCGTTGTGAGTTGGGACAGTGTCGCCGGATCGGCAAAATGCACGCTGCCGGTTTGGGCGCGCAGCAGTGCCTGGCGTGCATCGGGGGGCTGTGCGGCCGCAGCTGCGTACAGTACGACAGTCACGTCCAGGCCGGCGAGCGCCAGCCGATAGGCTGCCTCCAGCGCATCGCCGCCATTGTTGCCGGGGCCGGCAAGCACCAGGACCTTGGCGTCGAATGTGGATGCGAGCAGTGCTTGCGCAAGTTGCGCGGCTGCTTCGCCGGCCCGCTGCATCAAGGTGCCAGCCGGCAGCCGGGCTTGCGCTGCCTGCTCGATCTGACGGATTTCTTTAACGCAATAGAGCTGGTGCATGACGACGCTTGCATAAGGGGGATGCCGCATTTTATGCCAAGTCGTCGATTGTGGGCCTGCATCGCCCGATACGCTGCTTGCTGGCGTTCCGGTTCTGCGCAGGCCAGGCGCTTATCCGCTCGGTTCTTGCCGGGCGCGTCGCTTGCTGATGCTCTGGATGCACGCGGAGCAAATACCGCTGCGCGCAAGCCGGCGCTGCTTACCCATAGCGGCTCAGGGTCAAGCCATCCATGTCGATCTCGGGAACCCGGCCTGAGAGTATGTCGGCCAGCACCATGCCGCATCCGGCGGCCATTGCCCAGCCGGTCGATCCGTGGCCGACGTTCAGGTACAGGTTCTTGACGTGCGTCGCCCCCAGTACCGGCGGGCCATCCGGCAGCATCGGACGAATCCCGCACCAAAAGCTGGCGGTATTGTAATTGGCAGCATTCGGGAACCAGTCTTCGCCAACCTTGGACAAGGTGCGCAATGCCACTTCATGCAAGTCGTTCGTGACCGATCCGAGTTCTGCCATGCCGGCAATTCGTACCCGGCTTCCCATGCGGGTGATGGCCACCTTGTAGGATTCGTCCATCAATGCCGCTAGCGGCGCCTCGTCGAAATCCCGGATCGCTGCTGTGGCCGAATAGCCCTTGATCGGATACAGCGGCAAGTGAATCCCAAGCGGCGCCAGCAAACGGGCACTGTCAATTCCGGCGGCAACCACGACTGCATCGGCACTGAACTGGCGATCATCGATGCGAAAGCCGATACGGTCGTTCTGCGGGTCGATGGCAGTCACCGTGCTGCCGAAATGGAATTCAACACCCAACGACTGTGCAATGTTTTTCAATTGCTTGGTAAACAACGGGCAATTTCCTGCCTCATCTTCCGGCAAGTACAATCCGCCTGCCAAGGCTGTCTTGGCTGACAAGGCTGGTTCGATTGCGCGCGCCTGGTCGGGATCGACCACCTGATGCGGGACATTTTGTTCGGCCAGCAAGGCCAGCGCAGGTTGGGCCAGTTGGATGTCGCGCTCGGTGCGAAACAGCTGCAGATAGCCTTTGGTCTGTTCGTAATCCAGTTGATAATGCTCGCGCAATTGCTGCAGTATTTCACGGCTGTAGACAGCAATGCGCTGCATGCGCGCCTTGTTGATGCGAAAACGGTCCAGCTCGCATTCTGCCATCCATAGCTTGACCCAGCGCCACAGAGCGCGATCGAGCGTCGGCTTTAGCAATACCGGGCCTTCGGACTTGAATAGCGATGACAGAATTTTTCTGGGCATTCCGGGTGCTGCCCAAGGCATCACATAACCCGGGGCAATCACGCCGGCATTGCCAAAACTGGCTTTTTCAGCGACGTTGCCGTGGCGCTCGATGACGACCACCTGATGTCCGGCCTGGACCAGGAAATAGGCGGTGCACACGCCGATGACGCCGCCACCGATTACTGCGATCTGCTTTTGATGTGTCAATTGGATAAAGGGTCGCTGTTGTCTGCGGGGCGCATGCATTTCGCCGGAAAATGAGCCGCGACTATAGCATGCCGAAGAAGTCTGTTTATGTCGAAAATCAGGTGCCGTTGCCGGAATGGTTTTTCAGTCAGAACACCAGGGTCATTCCCAGATTATTCATAGACATCAGGAAACAAAATCAGTTCGAATCCGCTACAAGAAAAGGTGCCGCCGGCGGCACTGACGATTGTGCAGTTTTTGCTAATGGCTTGCAGCTTGCCAGGCCGGCTGCCGACGACGTCATCGCGCGGCAGCAATGGCGGGATCAGCCAGCTTGCCGGTATTGACGAACGGCGACCTGGGGGCGCCATCGCGGTATAATCACGTTTTCTGATTCAACCAGCGGTGATTCTGGCCAAAACAGGCCGTTGCCGCCCCAACTTTGCTCTCGCCATGCTGATTCTGCCGGGCTCCAATGCCCTGTCTGCCTTTCGTACCCAACGCCTTTTATCACAATTGCAAGTCGTCGAACCGGCGATTGTCGGCGTTACTGCCCACTATCTGCATTTCATCGATGCGGTGAGCGCGCCGGAACAGGATGATATCGGACGCTTGAAAGCATTGCTGACCTATGGCGATGTCTTCGATGGCAAGACCGAAGGCGAGGAATTCATCGTGATTCCGCGTTTCGGCACGATTTCCCCCTGGGCCAGTAAAGCAACCGATATTGCCCACAATTGCGGCATGGCACAGGTTCGGCGCATCGAGCGCGGTGTCGCTTACGCGGTGCAAGTGAAATCGGGTTTGCTGGGCGGCGCAAAGAAACTGGCCAATCCGGATGCAGTGGCAGCCTTGCTGCATGACCGCATGACCGAAAGTGTGCTGCGTCACGCCAATGACGCTGCCGGCTTGTTTACCGAACTGCAAGCCAAGCCACTGGCGTTTGTCGATGTGCTGGCCGGTGGCAAGGCATCGCTGCAACTGGCCAATACCGATCTGGGCTTGGCGCTGTCGGATGATGAAATCGATTACCTGGTCCAGGCGTTTACCCAAGCCGCGCGCAATCCAACCGATGTCGAGCTGATGATGTTTGCGCAAGCCAATAGCGAGCATTGCCGCCACAAGATTTTCAATGCCGACTGGACCATCGACGGCGTTAAGCAAGACAAGTCACTGTTTGCGATGATCCGCAATACCCACGAATTGCATCCGAAAGGCACGATTGTCGCCTACAGCGACAATTCATCGGTGATCGAGGGCGCTTCGATTTCGCGCTTCTATCCGCGCGGCGCGGCCGACGGCAATGTGTACGCCGCCACGGAAGAGCTGACCCATATCCTGATGAAGGTCGAGACGCACAATCATCCGACCGCGATTTCACCATTTGCGGGTGCTTCGACCGGTGCCGGCGGTGAGATCCGCGACGAAGGCGCGACCGGGCGCGGCGCCAAACCAAAGGCGGGCCTGACCGGCTTCACCGTTTCCAACCTGATGATTACCCATGCGGTGCAGCCATGGGAAAATGCCCGTGACGTGACCATGTCTCTGGCACAGCGCGCGCATGGCAATGCCGACATTTACGGCAAGCCGGATCGCATCGCCTCGGCCCTGCAGATCATGATCGACGGTCCCCTGGGCGGTGCTGCGTTCAACAATGAATTTGGCCGTCCCAACCTGGGCGGTTATTTCCGTACCTATGAACAGAATATCGGCGGCCAGGTGGCCGGTTATCACAAGCCGATCATGATCGCTGGCGGTATCGGCAACATCTCGGCCTTGCATACCAAAAAGAACGATTTGCCGGTCGGAAGCTTGCTGATCCAGCTGGGCGGTCCCGGCATGCGCATCGGCATGGGTGGCAGCGCTGCCTCGTCGATGGCAACCGGCACCAATACCGCCGACCTGGATTTCGACTCGGTCCAGCGCGGCAACCCGGAAATGGAGCGGCGCGCACAGGAAGTCATCAATGCCTGCTGGGCGATGGGTGAAAATAATCCGATTCTGTCGATCCATGACGTCGGCGCGGGCGGCCTGTCGAATGCATTTCCTGAAATTACCAATGACGCTAAGCGCGGCGCGCTGTTTGACTTGCGCAAGATCCCGCTGGAAGAAAGCGGCATGGCGCCCAGGGAAATCTGGAGCAATGAGTCGCAGGAACGTTATGTGATGGCGATTGCACCTGACAATCTGCCGCTGTTCCAGTACCTGTGCGAGCGCGAGCGCTGCCTGTTTGCGGTGGTGGGAACGGCGACCGAAGAACGCCAGCTGAAAGTCATCGATCCTGAGCATGGCAATGATCCTGTCGATATGCCGATGGATGTACTGCTCGGCAAGCCGCCGAAGATGCATCGCGATGTCGTGCATGTGCAGCGTGATTTGCCAAAGCTGGATTTGACCGGCATCGACTTGCTGGAAGCCTCGTTGCGGGTGTTGCGCCTGCCAGCCGTGGCCGACAAGTCTTTCCTGATCACGATCGGCGACCGTACCGTGGGTGCATCCACCGTGCGCGACCAGATGGTCGGCCCATGGCAGGTGCCGGTGGCTGACTGTGCGGTGACGACAATGAGCTTCGAAGGCTATTGTGGCGAGGCGATGGCGATGGGCGAACGCACGCCGCTGGCGGTTGTCAATGCCGCTGCCTCTGGACGCATGGCGGTGGGCGAGGCGATCACCAATATCGCGGCAGCATTGATCACCGATATATCGGACATCAAGCTGTCAGCCAACTGGATGGCGGCTTGTGGCCAGCCGGGACAGGATGCCGCTTTGTTCGACACCGTGCGCGCAGTCGGTATGGAGCTGTGTCCAGCGCTGGGCATCAGTATTCCCGTTGGCAAGGATTCCTTGTCGATGCGTACCACCTGGAGCGATGAGGGCGGTGCCAAGTCGGTAACTTCGCCGGTCTCGCTGATTGTCTCGTCGTTTGCACCGGTGGCTGATGTGCGCATGACATTGACGCCGCAAATCAGGAAAGATGCCGGCGACACGGTGCTGATCGCCATCGATCTGGGCCGCGGCAGAAATCGCATGGCCGCCTCCAGCTTCACCCAGGTGATGCAGCAGATCGGCGACGAGACGCCGGATGTGGATAGCCCGGAAGACTTGAAAGCCTTCTTTGCGGCGATCCAGCAATTGAATAATGAAAGAAAACTGCTTGCCTACCATGACCGTTCCGACGGTGGCCTGTTTGCCACGCTGTGCGAAATGGCATTTGCCGGGCGCAGCGGGCTGTCGCTGAATGTCGATATCTTGGCAATGGATGGCGAACATGCCTTCGACAGCGGCGAAGTGAAGAACTGGACCAGCCAGGTAGCTGAACGTCGCAATGAATTGACGCTGCGTGCACTGTTTAATGAAGAACTCGGTGCGGTGATCCAGGTAAGGGCCGAGGAGAAATCCGACGTGATGACGGTATTGCGCTCCTATAATCTGGGTGCCTGCAGCCATATCATCGGCAAACCCAACGGCAACGACATGATCGAGATCATGCGCGACGCCAAGACGATCTATAGCCAGTCGCGCCAGGAATTGCAGCGGGTCTGGAGTGAAACCAGCTGGCGGATTGCCCGGCTGCGCGACAATCCGGCCTGCGCCGATGCCGAATATGATCGCATTCTCGATCGCGTCGATCCCGGTATTACACCCAAGCTGACATTCGAATTGCAAACCGACGTGGCCGCGCCATTCATTGCCACCGGCGTGCGTCCGCGGGTGGCGATTCTGCGCGAGCAGGGCGTTAATTCACAGGTAGAAACCGCGTATGTGATGCACAAGTCGGGCTTTACAGCGGTCGACGTGCACATGAGCGACCTGATTGCAGGCCGTGCCAGACTCGATGATTTCAAGGGCGTGATCGCGGTCGGCGGCTTTTCCTACGGTGACGTGCTGGGCGCCGGCGAAGGCTGGGCCAAGACCATCCTGTTCAATGCCAAACTGGCAGAACAGTTTGCCGTCTTTTTCAACCGTGAAGATACCTTTGCTTTGGGCATTTGTAATGGTTGCCAGATGATGAGCAACCTCAAATCGATCATTCCGGGCGCGCGAGCCTGGCCGAAATTTATCCGCAACAAGTCGGAGCAGTTCGAGGCGCGTTTTTCGATGGTCGAAGTGGGCGAGTCACCATCGATCTTTTTCGACGGCATGGCGGGCACGCAAACGCCGATCGCCGTTGCCCATGGCGAAGGCTTTGCCGATTTTTCGCAGACCGGCGATATCCGGGAAGCGATTGTGGCCATGCGCTACGTCGACAACCAGGGCCAGGCAACCGAAGGCTATCCGTACAATCCGAACGGTTCACCACAAGGCATTACTTCTGTGACCACGCCTGACGGGCGTTTTACGGTCCTGATGCCGCATGCTGAACGGGTGTTCCGTACCGTCCAACAGTCGTGGCATCCAGAATCATGGGGTGACGATTCGCCATGGATGCGCATGTTCAGGAATGCGCGTAAATGGGTAGGCTAGGCTAACTGAAATGCCGTCTGGTGGAGGGTGCGCCGGATGTTGGCATTGCCGATCCTGCAGCTTGGATGAAACGATAAAAAAACGGCGCTCCGAAGAGCGCCGTTTTTACATGCAAGACCAGAATTACTTGACGGTCGCTTTCTCGCGCAAATTCTTTTGGAATTCCTGCAGCTTCTTTTGCTGCAGCGATTCGGCGATTTGCGGCTTGACTTCTTCCAGCGCCGGCACCTTGGCAGTGCGTACGTCTTCCAGCTTGATTACGTGATAGCCGAACTGGGTCTTGACCGGAGTCTCCGTGACCTGGCCTTTGGACAGCGAGGTCATCGCGTCTGAAAAAGGCTTGACGAATGCACTTGGCGAAGCCCAGTCAAGGCTGCCGCCATTGGCAGCCGAGCCCGGATCCTTCGATTGCTTGGCCAGATCTTCAAACTTGCCACCGCTTTTCAGCTTGGCGATGATAGCCTTGGCATCTTCTTCCTTTTCGACCAGGATATGGCGCGCCAGGTATTCCTTGTCGCCTGCCTGTGCCTTGAACTTGTCGTATTCGGCCTTGATTTCAGCATCCGTAACCGGGTTCTTCTTCAGGAAATCGCCGATCAATGCGCGGATCACGATTGCCTGGCGGGCGATGTCGAGCTGGTTCTTGACGTCGGTGCTGTTGCTGAGGCCTCGTTTGTCGGCTTCTTGCATCATGATTTCACGGGTGATCAATTCTTCCTTGATCATGGCGCGCAGTTCCGGGGTGTCTTTCTGACCCTGGGTTGCCATTTGCTTGGCCATGGTGTCGACGCGCGAAGAGGGAATGGGTTTGCCATTGACGACGGCGATATTTTGCGCCAGGACTGGCAGCGCAGCGGCTGCAAGAATCGCGACCAGCAAGCGAGCAGGTTTAAATGTCATTCTTTTTCCTAGGGGAAAGTTAAGAGAAATTATAAAAAAGCGGTCAAATTATAAACGCTCGGCACCTATTTCCCAACTTCGGAAGGTGCCAAGGCAATGATGTTGAGTGCATGAATATCGGCATCCATCATGTCGCGGAGGCAATCATACACCAGACGATGCCGAGCAATGCGGTTTTGACCTTCGAAACGAGCTGACACAAGTCGAAGACGATAATGCCCGGCACCCGAAGCAGCGCCGGCGTGGCCGGCGTGCAAGGCAGATTCATCGTTCAATTGACAATCAATAGGGTTAAAAGTTTCGCTCAGCCGGGCCAGCATGCGTTGCTCACGCTGGCTCATGACGGCTCCTTTATATACTTTGACAGGAACAGACTTTGACCGATCACAAAGAAAATCATTAGTGCGGTGAATCCGAACAGCTTGAAATTCACCCAAGTCGCAGTTTCGAAATTAAACGCCACATACAGGTTGAGCAAGCCCATCGCGACGAAGAAACCACTCCAGGACCAGTTCAGACGCATCCAGACCGGTTCCGGCAAGGATATCTGTGCCTGCAACATACGTTTGATCAGGTTTTTCTTGAGCAGCAGCTGGCTGATCAACAGACTGGCGCCAAAACACCAGTACAGCACAGTCGGTTTCCATTTGATGAAGGTTTCATTATTAAAATAGATGGTGGCGCCGCCAAACACGGTAATGATCGCCAGCGAGACCCACAGCATCGTATCGATTTTTTTGCGGCGTATCAGCATGTAGCCGATTTGCGCAAAACTGGCCAGGATCGCTACCGCGGTTGCCAGCAGGATCGGTGCATGACTTGCCTGGATCGTGCCGCCCGCTATGAAGCCGGACAGGTACTGAGCCAGCAGCGACTGGGCCGCGTCGGGGTTGCCTTGGCCCCATTTGAAAATGCCGAAAAACAGGATGACGGGGAAAAGATCGAATAAAAACTTCTTCATGGATTGTGGTCGCCGGTTGCGGGTTGTGGGTCGAAACGCAAGGATGCCGAGTTGATGCAGTAACGCAAACCGGTTGGCGGTGGACCATCCGGAAATACATGACCCAGATGGGCATCACAGACCTTGCACAGGATTTCGGTGCGCACCATGCCGTGCGTGCGATCGACTTTTTCGACTACATGTTCGGGGTTGAGCGGCCTGAAATAACTTGGCCAGCCGCAGCCCGATTCGAATTTGGCATCCGACTCGAACAAGGGCGTGCCGCAGCATACGCAGGTATAGATGCCAGCTTCATGGTGGTCCCAGTAGCGCCCGCTAAAGGCACGCTCGGTAGCGGCATGGCGCGTGACCTGATATTCCATCGGATCGAGCTGCGCGCGCCATTCGGCGTCGGGTTTTTGAATCTTATCTGTCATGATGAGCAACTCACTTCCAGGTGGCTGGCCCAGTCCGGCGGCAGCGCCGCATAGCGTTCGTTTTCCGGCTGGTCGTCAAAGGGTGTTTCTAGCACTTTTTGCAATTGATCAATTTCCGAGAAATCCTTATTTTGCGCCTTTTCAATGGCGACTTGTGCCAGATAATTACGCAGCACGTACTTTGGATTAACCGCATGCATGGCAACCCGGCGCGCTGCATCGTTGCTGTTTTCCTGCTGCAATCTTAGCCGATATTCGCTTGCCCATGCATCGAAGGCGGCGCGATCGATGAACATGTCGCGCAAGGCATCGCCTGCGACAGATGCGTGAAGCTGCAAATCACCCAGCTTGCGGAAGAATTGCGTGAAATCGACATGATTGTTTTGCATCAGGGAAAACATGGCATCGAACAGCTTCTGATCGCCTTCTTGGCGGGTCTGCAAGCCGAGCTTGGCTTGCAGCAGGCGGTCAAATTCATGCTGATATGCCGTTTCATAGCCAGCCAGTGCCGCATGCACGTCAGTGACTTCCCCGATCAATGGCAACAGAGCCTGGCCCAATGCGTAGCAATTCCAGTGGCCGATCTGCGGCTGCATCGCATACGTGTAGCGGCCGTTCTGGTCGGTGTGATTGCAGATGTGGTGGGCATCGAATGCTTCCATGAAGCCGAATGGGCCATAGTCGATCGTGATGCCGAGGATCGACATGTTATCGGTGTTCATGACGCCGTGCATGAAGCCGACTGCCTGCCATTGCGCCATCAGATGCGCGGTGCGACGTGTAACTTCTGTCAACAGAGCCTGATACGGATTGGCAGCATCGCGCAGATCCGGATAAAAACGGTCGATGATGTAATCGGCCAGTAGCTTGAGTTCAGTGGCTCGGTCATTATAGTACCAGTGCTCGAACGAGCCAAAGCGCACAAAAGTCGGCGCCAGCCGGGTGGCCACTGCAGAACTTTCCGGGGTTTCGCGCATGATGCGCTGGTCCGAGCCGATCACGCACAATGCGCGCGAGGTCGGGATGCCCAGTGCTGCCATCGCTTCCGAGCACAGGTATTCGCGGATCGAGGAACGCAGTACCGCGCGCCCATCGCCCATGCGTGAATAGGGTGTCAGGCCGGCGCCTTTTAACTGCACTTCCATGGCGTTGGCAGAGGTGCCGGCGAAGTTGTCAGCCGCGGCGACTTCGCCCAGCAGGATGGCGCGCCCATCGCCCAACTGGCCGGCCCAGACGCCGAACTGGTGGCCGGAATAGACCGCTGCCAGTGGCAGCGAATTGGGCGGCGTGCGATTGCCGGCAAAGGTTTCGATAAAGTTTTCGGTGGCAAATTCAGCCGGATCGAGGCCAATCAGCGCTGCTGCCGCCTTGCTGGCGCACACCAGATACGGCGCCGGCAGAGGCGTGGGCTGCAGGCGCGTATAAAACGCTGGCGGCAGCGCAGCAAATGAGTGGGTGAAAGGCAGTTGATCCAGGCGCTGGCCAAGCAGCGGGAGCCCGGGGGCATTCATGATGATTCCTTCAGTAGGTGTCGCTTGGCTGAATTTTGACACAATTGAGCAAACTGCATCGGTGCTGCAAGGGATGCAAAGCAGGGGTCCGCTGTATTGCCTGTCGTAATTCTTACCCTGATGCAGCAGATCGATTGAAGGGCTGGATCAAACAGAAAAATTATCGCGCGTTGTCGTATGGTCAAGCCATCGGGTGAATGGAATTCCGATGCATTTTACCGTAAGCGCCGCATTTGTTTTTCTGGCGCATAGCGGCATCATGCCGAGAGGGTGCGCTGCCTGGATAGCGGATTGTATGGATTCGTTGCGGCATCCGCTAGAATACGGCCTTCATCTTTCTGACTGGCGTCCAGATTACACGTGGAGTTCACCCTCATTCTTTTGCTCAATGGCTTGAGCTATGGCCTGCTACTATTCATGCTGTCGGCCGGTCTGACGCTGATTTTCAGCATGATGGGGGTGCTCAATTTCGCGCATGCCAGTTTCTACATGATGGGTGCCTATTTCGCCTACGCGATCAGTAAGCAGCTCGGGTACTGGCCGGCCCTGTTCATTGCGCCGCTATTGGTCGGTGTGATCGGTGCGCTGGTCGAACGCCATGCATTGCGTGCGGTGCACCGGCATGGCCATCTGGCTGAGCTGTTGCTGACTTTTGGCCTGTCGTTCGTGATCGTCGAACTGGTACAACTGGTCTGGGGCAGGTCGGCAGTGCACTATCCGATTCCTACTGCACTGGACCGACCGCTGTTTACACTGTTTTCCACCACTTTTCCTGCCTATCGCGGCTTCATGATGCTGATTGCCTTGTTGATGATGCTGGCGATTTATCTGGGCTTGAAGAAAACCCGTTTCGGACTGGTGATCCAGGCGGCATTGACCCATCCAGATATGGCGCAAGCACTTGGTCATAACGTGCCACGGGTGATGATGCTGGTATTTGGCGGCGGTTGCGCGCTGGCCGGCCTGGCTGGCGTCATCGGCGGCAATGCCTTTGTGACCGAACCGGGCATGGCAGCGGCAGTCGGCAGCATTATCTTCGTGGTGGTGGTCGTCGGCGGCATCGGTTCTCTGGGCGGGGCATTGCTGGCATCACTGCTGATTGGGGTGCTGCAAACGGCTGCAGTGGCGCTCGATTATTCCTTGCTGAGCCTGCTGGCGGCGCTTGGCATCACGCTCACGCCCAGCGTGGCCGAGCATGACTTGCTGACACTGACCATCGCCCAGGTCGCGCCGATTCTGCCGTATCTTTTGCTGGTGCTGATGCTGATCTTCAGGCCACGCGGCTTGATGGGTGTCAGGGAAGGCTGAACCAATGACGCGACTGATCGGCAAAACAGGTAATCCTGGCCGCTGGCTGACATGGTGCGGTTTTGCATTTGTGCTGCTGGCAGCGCCTTATGTTTTTAATCAGGGGGCAGCGCTGTCGATCCTGTCACAGATGGGCACGCTGATTGTTTTTGCGCTGTCGTTCAATATGCTGCTGGGTCAGGGCGGCATGCTGACGCTGGGACATGCAGTCTATTCCGGGCTGGGCGCCTATGTGGCCATCCATGCGCTGAACCTGACGGCGGCAGGAGCGCTGTCGGTGCCGGTGACGCTGATTCCGCTGGTCGGCGGTCTGGGAGGAATGGGCTTCGGCATCTTGTTTGGCTATGTCACCACCAAAAAATCCGGGACTGCTTTTGCCATGATTACGCTTGGCATGGTCGAGCTGGTCTTTGCTTGTGCGCTGATGTTTTCGGATTTTTTTGGCGGCGAGGGCGGGATTACTGCCAACCGGGTGATCGGCGAACCGGTGCTGGGAATTAGCTACGGCCCGCAAATCCAGGTCTATTATCTGCTTGCTTTCTGGCTGTTCGTCTGCACCGCTGCAATGTACGCGTTTACCCGTACGCCACTGGGCCGAATACTGAATGCCGTGCGCGACAATCCGGAGCGGGCTGAATTCATTGGCTACAATCCGCAGCGGGTGCGGTATCTGGGCTTAATTTTGTCGGCATTTTTTGCAGGCATCTCGGGCGGCCTGGCAGCAATCAATTTCGAGATTGTCAGCGCCGAAAACGTCAGCGCCATGCGCTCGGCCTGGGTGCTGTTATCGACTTTCATCGGCGGCATCGGATTTTTCTTCGGGCCGATGATCGGCGCCATCGTCGGCGTATTCATGACGGCGGTGCTGTCTGAATACACCAAGGCGTGGCAATTGTATCTGGGAGCACTCTTCGTGCTGATGGTCATGCTTGCGCCCGGCGGCATCGCCGGCTTGGTCATGATGACGATGCGATTAATACGGTTTCGCAAGCTTTCCGCCATCGCCGGCCCGATGGCCGTGCTGGGGGCAGCAGCTTTGCCGGCGTTGTGCAGCCTGTCGTTCATCATTGAGATGCTGTATCAGCGTACGCTGGAATCGACCCATGGCAGCATCATGCCGCTGTTCGGCATGCAGATCGATACCGCGGCGCCCTTGCCATGGTTCATGGCGGTGGCCGTGTGCGTGCTCGGCTGGACTGCTTTTTTGCGTGCCAGGGTAACGTTTCGGCGGCGCTGGAATGACATCGATGCAGCAATCGCCGTCCTCGAGCAGCGGGGCGAGGCATGACGACTCATGCACTTGAACTGCGGGCAGTGCAAAAGCGTTTTGGCAAAACCGCCATTATCTGCGGCGTCAGCCTGCAGCTGGCAAAGGGCGAGCGGATGGCGCTGATTGGTCCCAATGGCGCCGGCAAGTCGACCCTGTTCAATCTGATTACCGGTCTCAGTCAGCCCGATGCCGGCGCCATTCTGTTGCAGGGCGAGCCGATCGCCGGGTTAAAGCCGTTTGAAATCAACCGACGCGGGCTGTCGCGCAGTTTTCAGATTACCAATATCTTCCATCAGCTGTCGGTCTATGAAAACCTGCGTTGCGCCGTGTTGTGGTCGCTCGGCTACCGGTACTCGTTCTGGCAGCGGCTTAATGGCTTGAAGGACGCGCGGGCGCGTGCCGATGCGGTGCTGGAAAAAATCGGCCTGCAGGCGCGCCGCAATACCGTTGCCGGATTATTGACTTATGCCGAACAAAGGGCTTTGGAAATCGGCATCACGATTGCTGGCGGTGCAGAGGTGATCCTGCTGGATGAACCGACTGCCGGCATGAGCCGCGCCGAATCCGATGCGACGCGCGAGCTGATCCGCGAAATCACGTTTGGCAAGACATTATTGATGGTGGAGCATGACATGGACGTGGTGTTTGGACTGGCCGACCGGATCGCCGTGCTGGTGGCGGGCCAGATTATCGCCTGCGACACACCGGAGAAGGTGCGTGCCAGCCCGGCGGTGCAGCAAGCTTATCTGGGCAGTCTTGCAAGCGATGGCCCGGCATGACGGCGCTGCTCGAAACCAGAAACCTGCATGCGTATTATGGCAAGAGCCATGTGCTACAGGGTGTCGACCTGGTCGTCAATCCGGGTGAAATCATCAGCCTGCTCGGGCGCAATGGCGCCGGCCGCTCGACCACCGTCAAGGCAGCCATGGGACTGGTGCAAGCCACAGGCTCGGTTCGTTTCAAGGGAATGGAAATTCTTGGCCTGAAACCATTTCAGATTGCGCATCAGGGACTCGGTTATGTGCCGGAGAACCGCGATATTTTTCCAACGCTGACGGTGGAACAGAATCTGATTTTGGGAAAAAAGAACGGCAAGCCGTCGCGCTGGTCGCTCCAGGACATGTACCGACTATTTCCGCAATTGCAGTCAAGGTCGCATGCGCAAGCCGGCGTGCTGTCCGGCGGCGAACAGCAGATGCTGACGCTGTGCCGTACGCTGATGGGCGACCCGGACCTGATCATGGTCGATGAGCCGACCGAAGGATTGGCGCCGCAAGTCGTTGCGCTGGTCGCCCGGTTCCTAATCGAATTGAAAAACCATGGTGTTTCAGTGCTGCTGATCGAGCAAAAGTTGGCAATTGCGCTGGAAATATCGCAGCGCGTGTATGTGATGGGGCACGGGACAATCGTATTTGAGGGGACGCCGGCAGCATTGCGCGGCAATCCCGTGGTACGCAAAACGTGGCTGGAAGTATGAATCAACCGTGATGCCGGCGCATCGGATGCCGATGCCTGACGGTCGTCTCGTCACCAGTAGTTTTCAGTAATGAATTGACCGGGCAACTCGCGCCGCAACGGCCGCATGCCACGGTGGTGCAAGATCTTGCGCGTTTCATCGATCATTTGCGGATTGCCGCATAACATGATGCGTGAAGTATCCGGATGCAGTGACATGCCCAGATGTTTTTCCAGTTCGCCGTTTTCCAGCAGTGTCGTGATCCGCCCATGCAAACGGTCCGCCGCCAGGGTCGGGACAGTGTCACGCGTGGTAGTGTGGACAATCTGCAGCTTGCCGGGCGATTGCGCAAATTTCTGCTGCAATCGGCGCAATTGATCCTGGTATGCGAATTCACTGGCATGGCGCACCGAATGCACCAGGAACAGGTGGCGAAAGCTGTTCCAGACTGCCGATTCACTCAGGATCGATACGAACGGACCGAGACCAGTGCCGGTGGCCAGCATCCATAATTGATCGCCATCAGTGAAACGGTTGGCGGTCATGAAGCCAAAGCTCTGTTTTTCGACGAGAATCACATCTCTCGGACGCAGGTGCTTCAGGACAGAAGTGAAGGCTCCACCCGGTACATCGATCACGTAATATTCCAGATGGTCGTCTGCTGTGCCGGAAACAATCGAATAAGCGCGCCAGACCAGGTTACCCTCCTGGCTCGGCAAGCCGAGACGAGCGTATTGACCTGCAGTAAAACGGTAGCCTGCCGGCCGGGTTGTTTTGAACGAATACAGTGACGGCGTCCAGTGATGGATGTCTGTGATGGTTTCAACTGAAGCCTTGTCGGTTGGCTGAAGTGCGGTCAACATCAAATACCTACTATCTATATAATCGGTTTAATATCGATTTTGCCATAGTAATGGCATTCAAACTGAAGGGTTATGTCATGGCCAAGATTGTGCTGCTTGAAAAAATTCATACAAGTGCGGTTGCGCATCTGCAGGAATTGGGTTTCAACGATGTCGTGCAATTGCCGACCGCCTTGTCTGGCCATGATCTGGTCGATGCGCTGGCCGGTGCGCATGCAGTCGGCATTCGCTCAGCAACGCAACTGACTGCAGAAACCCTGAGCTTGCTACCTGATTTGCGCACCATTGGCTGCTTTTGCATCGGTACCAACCAAGTCGATTTGACCGCGGCTACCGCCTCCGGTGTTCCGGTCTTCAATGCGCCATATTCCAACACCCGCTCGGTTGCGGAACTGGTGATTGCCCAGGCAATTCTGTTATTGCGCCGGATTCCTGAAAAAAATGCCCGTGCCCATCGCGGACACTGGGACAAGAATGCCAAGGGTGCCTACGAAGTGCGCAACAAGCTGCTGGGCATCGTCGGTTATGGCAATATCGGCGCGCAGATCGGCATACTGGCCGAAAGCGTCGGTATGCGCGTCTGTTATTACGATATCGAAAGCAAACTGCCCTTAGGTAATGCCAAGCCGCTGCCTTCGCTCGAGGCCTTGCTGGAGCAAGCCGATGTGGTGACATTTCATGTGCCCGGCGGTGCCGCGACTGAAAACCTGCTGACGCCTGAACGACTGGCGCTGATGAAATCTTCTGCAGTGGTGATTAATGCGTCGCGTGGCAAGGTGGTCGATATCGATGCGCTCAATGCAATGCTGCGCGAAGGACGGATTGGCGGCGCGGCACTGGATGTGTTTCCGCTGGAGCCGAAAAACGAGCAGGAAGAATTCATTTCTCCGCTGCGGGGACTGGATAATGTGATTTTGACGCCGCATATCGGCGGCAGCACCGAGGAAGCACAGGAAAACATCGGTCGCGAGGTTGCCGACAAGCTGGCACGCTTCCTGAAGGCAGGTACCACCCGCTCTGCGGTCAATTTCCCGGAAATACGCCACCTGGAGAAGGAAGTCAAAAGCCGTCTGCTGCATGTGCATCGCAACGAACCGGGCGTCATTGCACGTTTGAATGCCGATTTCGCTGAGAATGGCTTGAATATCGTGGCGCAGCAATTGCAAACCCGAGGATCAATCGGCTATGTTGTTACCGATGTCGACGGTGTGATCACCGATGCGCTGCTGGCTCGATTGCGTCAGGCGCCAGCGGTGATTCGCTGCTATCTGGTGTAGGCAATTGATTTTGAATTTATTCAAGAAATTAAGTGAAAAGTGCGTTGCAGCGCTTTACTTCATTTGAAAATGGCCTAAGCTCAAAGTTAAGGTGCAGATAAGGCTATGTCAGCAAATCCAATCATTTTTCTGTGACCCAACTGAGGATAATCCAGACCGAGAGGACCGATAGTAAATGCCAGTGGTTGGCACGTTTTACAGGAGAGTGCTTCCGCAACGGATAGCCAATACAGGCCATGAAAATTAATCATCCACTCTGGCTGATATGCTTGTATATCCTGTATTCAATATTGTGCGTCATTATTTTGGTGACCGACTTTAATGGCTTGTGGTTGCCGATTTTCCGGTTCGCCAGTTAATTCTTTGCAGCGTTGATCTTCGCTATGCCTGATTGCTGTCTTGTAGTTATCAGTTTGCAGGAAGTGTGCGGCATTGTCCGAAATTTCCCTATAGGTTCATTCAGCTTATACAGCGATCAAGCACCTGGCGATAATTGCAATACCAGAACTTTGAAGTGATTCCAGGGATTAACGGCTTTATACATATTTTTTCTTGCTGGCGATTTCTCGGGTGTATCCGCGCTCATCGACCGTATGCAGCGTGACCGGGCGGCGCCATACCCGGAAAATGTATTCAATGACGCGGTCGGCGCGTCCCATATCCAGACCGCGGCCGTCGCCGCGATGATCGTGGGTCAGTTCCAGGCTGCCGTCGTGATGTAATTTTGTGGCCGCAATGCGCGGCGCTCCGTAATTGAATTTCGGCGCCAGAATGGCTTCGCGAATTGCATGAATATCCTTGTTGGCGATGCGAATATCGCCATCCTCATGGGCTTCGTAGACAAACAGGTCGAGTTTTTCCACCATGTCCTTGTCCAGGTAATTACGGATGAAGCCAAAATCATCTTCTTCGCGACAGATGCGGCGCGCAGCTTCGATGCCATGTTTTTCAATGATGCTCTCCCACATCGAAAATCCGAGGTGATAGGGATTGACTGCCAGCGCCAGTTGCCGCTCGGCGGCATACGGACGCACCACGTCCGAGTGCGCCTTGATGGCCGACAGATATAAGTCATGCGGCAAAAAATCGGCTTCGCGCAGCAGCCGGGCATGCCAGTACGACGCCCAGCCCTCATTCATGATCTGGCAGGCGAACACCGGATAGAAATAAAAAGATTCTTCGCGTACCGCAAGAAAGATGTCGCGTTCCCATCCTGCCATTTCTGGCGCATAGTTGGCGATGAACCATAGCAAGTCATATTCCGGCTGTGGCGGAGTGCCGGCATGAAACTCCATCGGTTCCAGTGTCAGGGGGGATGCCTCCCCGGGCAGCTTTTGATAGCGCTGATGAAAGACATCGGGTTCCGGTGCCGGCGCGGCAGTCTTGGCTTGCGACGGATACAGGCTGCGGTGCAGATCGCGGTTGACATCGATATGCGGTTCCAGCGCCAGTGCGGCATCCAGTACCGCCTCGACCCGCTCCTGGCCATATTCATTCAGGGCCAGTTCAATCGTGTGGGCGCGCGCTGCCGCTTGCTCGAGTATGTGGCCGCCAGCCATTTCCATGAACTTCTTGAATAGATGGTTGTTTTTCGCAAAGTCGGCATGACCCAGCACATGGGCTACCACCAGTGTATTTTCAGGCAGGGAATTGCTGTCGACCAGATAGGCGTGGCAGGGATCGCCTGGAAACATCACCTCGAAAATGCGCGAATGCCCCATGCCTTGCTGAATCAACTGATGAATGTAGCGCACGCCGAAGGACCAATGCGGCATACGCACCGGCAAACCATAGACGGCAATTTCCATCATGAAATTGTTCGGCACCAATTCGAAATCGACCGGATAAAAATCCAGTCCCAGCTCAACGGCGAGCTTTTCAATCCGGCCGGAGTAATCCTGTAATTGTTCGGTTGAGATGGCCATCATGCGACCTCGGCAGCTTCAGTCTGTTGGACAAAAAATTTGCGAATCGCTTTCCATACGTCTTCCGAGCGTCCCAGTACGCTGGTGCCGATCGGCAGGCCGCTGCGCTCCAGCGCGGTACAGATCATCTTCATTTCGGTTTCGGTGGTGCGCAGCGAGCCGGGCGTGGTTTCCACATAGCCGACATAATTCACCATCGATAGCAGTTTGGTCAGCGCCTCGGTGGCGGCGGTGCGGTCTTCGGTAAAGTTTTCGCCATCCGATGCATAGAACAGATAGGTGTTGTACTGGCTTGGGTCGTATTCTGCTGCGAGCATATCGAGCGCCAGATTGAACGCTGTCGATGCGCCGGTGCCACCGGTGCCGGTTACCTGGAAAAAATCGTTTTCCGTAAATTCCCAGGCATGGGTGGTATGGGCAATGAAGCGGGTTTCCACCTTGGCATACCTGCGGCGGATGCCTTGCAGCGCAAAAAAGAAAAAGGTTTTGGCCAGCTTGCGCTCGGCATCGGTCATGCTGGCCGATACGTCCAGTGCAAACAATACCACTGCATTGGTAGCGGGCTTCTTGCGATGCACCAACTGGCGAAAGCGCAAGTCTTCGTTGGAAAACGGCACCGCATTGGGCTGGATTGCACGCCGTTTAACCGCTTCCTTGACGGTGCGGCGCCGGTCCAGGCGCGCCCGGGCGCCATGCTTGTCCCAGCCTTCACGCACGTATTCCTGATCTTCAATACTGGTTTTCGGCTTCGGTTGCAGGTCCGGCAGCTTCATTTCTTCCCACAGCCAATCCATGATGTCGTCGATTTTCAACTCCATCAGCAGCCTGACTTCACCCTCGTTATTGTCGCCTTGGCCTTCTTCGTCGCCGGGCATCGGCTGCATCTGGCGCAATACGTCGCCAGGCTGGCCATTGCCCTGGCCAGCGGCTGTCTGCGGTTCATGACTCTCGGACAAGCGGAAGCGCGCGTGTTCCAGCAGCCGCACCGGTACTTGCACGGTCTTGTCTTGTGGCCCGGTAATCAAATCGGGACCGGCAATCAGGTTGGCCAGATTGTCCTGTACTGCTTCGCGCACTTTTTCATTGTGCCGCAACCAGTCGCGGGCTCCTCGCGAAAACAGGTCATACCAAGGTGTTTCCATGGAAATCCTGATGTGATTGGTCATTTTGTATCCTATTAACCAAAAATGCCAGGCGCCACGGACAACGAATGCCTTACTTCTACCATCGTGCTGTTTGGCGCCGCGTTGGACAATTTTTCATGCCGTTCATTCCTGAGCCAGAAGAGTGGTCACATAATTGAGTGCTTCCCGAGCGCTATGGTTGTCATAGCCATATTCATCCACCAGACGTTTTTCCACGACGGAAATTTTCTGGCGCACTTCCTCATCCGGACGCGTGCTGGAACTCACCAGCCGCAACACGTCACGCCGCTGCTCAAACAGATATTGTTGAACCGCATCATGCAGTTGCGCATGGCTGTTTAGCGTGAATTTCTCGCCGCGCTTGTACGCGCCCATTGCCTTGCGCACGACTTCTTGCCGGAAGGATTGCTTGCCTGAATCCGTGATATGGATTTTTTCCTCGACCGTGCGCAAAAAACGCTCGTCCGGTTTGCGTTCTTCGTTTGTGATCGGGTCTTTCACCTGGCGGTTGTCGAGCATGGCTTCAACCTCATCCAGGTATTTATCCAGCAGATCCTGGGCTTCCTGTTCGAATGAAACGAACAAGGCTTTGTGCACATCTTCCTTGACCCAGCGGTTGTAAAAATATTTGCGCGACAGGACCAGATAGTCGACCCACTTGCGTTTCTTTTTTGGATCGATCCTGGCATCGTTTTCAATTGCATCCTTCAGCGCCAGCAACACATCCATCGTGGTCAGGCTCTGCGCATCGGACTGAATGATCGCATTGGACAGCGCATTGATGACAAACCGCGGTGATACGCCGGCCAAGCCTTCTTCGGGCATCTTCTGCTTCATTTTTTCTGCCTCTGCGCGGTTGACGCCTTCGACTTCCTCATTGCCATAGATGCGGACTTTCTTCGTCAATTCAGTTTCTTTTTCATCGCTATCCTGTAGCCGCGTCAATGTCGCGAACACTGCAGCCGCATGCAGCACATGCGGGTCGAGATGCACTTCGCGAAATGCCGGTGCAGCCGATGAAATTAGCTTTTTGTAAATTCGCGCTTCCTCTTTGTAATTCAGCGTATAAGGCACCTGGATAATCACCATCCGATCGAGCAGCGCCTCGTTTTCGCTTTCCTGCAAAAATTTGCGGAATTCGGCCAGATTGGTATGGGCCAGGATCGTCTCATCCAGATAAATTAACGGAAAGCGTGAGACCTTGACGTTTTTTTCCTGCGTCAGCGTCAACAGCAGATACAGGAATTCGCGCTTGACCTTCAGGATTTCGATCATCTCCAGCATGCCGCGGCTGGCAGCATATACCGCACCCGACCAGGACCAGGCGCGCGGGTCGCCTTCGTCGCCGAATTCAGCGACCTTGGACAAGTCGACTGATCCGACCAGGTCAGCCAGGTCGGCGGTAGTCGGATCGTGCGGTGCATAGGTGCCGATGCCGCTGCGTCCGGCTTCGGAAATAAAGATCCGCTCGACCGGCATTTGCATGAAATCGCCGTGATATTGCTGCTCCAGCCGCGAGCGGCAATACGGACATACCTCGCCGTTGATTTCCACGCCATACGTGTCGCGGAAAGTCGCGCGCAGGGTATGCGGAATCAGATGCAGCGGCGATTCATGTACCGGACAGCCGGCGATGCCGTACATGGCGCCGGCTTCGGTATAGCTGTATTCTTCCAGTCCGCGCTTGAGCAAGATGACGAGCGTCGATTTGCCGCCGGACGGCGGTCCCAGCAGTAGCAGCAGGCGGCGCCCGACTTCAGAGCCGGCCGCCGCTGCCTTGAAATAATCCATGATGCGTTCGATCGATTCGTCGACGCCAAACAACTCATCCTGAAACAGCCGGCATTGCACATTACCGTCGCTGTCTTCGGTGCGCGTCCAGCGGATCATGTCCCAGATATACTGGTGCGAAGTGCGCGCCACACCCTGCGGATCGGCCGGCACGATTTTCTCCAGAAAATCATCCAGCGTGCCGGACCAATGTACCGCACGATGATCCTTGGTGAAGGCCACCAAGCTCTTCAAGAAATTTTCTTGCTGCTCAGTATGGATGGCATTATCTTGATTCATCACACTGCTCTCCGGAGGAAATAGAGGGATTTGATTGATGGACATTGAAAAACATTGAATGTTCTTTGTGCTGCATATTTAATCCATATTCCGGCAGATGATCATCTGCTGGCAGGCATGTGCGTCAGGCAGTCGTGTCCTGTCAGCGGATTTACCCAACGGCTCCACATTGGCTAGTTAAAAAATCGTGGTATTGCTGCAGTTCTCAGAGGTGATTCTGGCCTGAAATTTCAATATCCAATCACGCATTGAATCCATGTTTGATGCAGCTAGCAAAATATGTGCAAGCGGTGCACGTTACTTTTTCTGCTTTGAAACGCCACAAGGCTTTTGCCGACACGGTGGATCAAACCCTGGCAAAAAGCTTTCACGGATGCCTTGAATGTTTTTTCATACCGGGGCCTAAAATCATGCGTGAAGCTGCCGTTAACAATTGGCATAGCTAAGGAGAACGACATGGATGTCAGTGCAATTGCCGGTATGGCAACAGGTTTCGAGCAGGCGAAAACAGCGCAGGCAATCAGCGTCACGGTTCTCAAAAAAGCATTGGATGTTCAAAGCACAAGTGCGCTCGCACTATTGCAAGCACTGCCGCCAGTCACTCCTGTCAATTTGCCTTCTCACCTCGGACAAAATATCAATACAATTGCCTGATTGGCATTTTTCTCGCCGCTGCTAGTTGCCAGTTGTGGCTTGGTGGCATCATCATTTCCTTCCATACCCGTTCAGGTTCCACTCTGGCGATTCCGGTCCGACTGGGTCCGGCTTGCACTCTGCAAGCTTTTGATTGCCTGGCGCCTGTTCCGAATTACGGGTTTTTGCATCAATATAAAGCGATGCAAAATTATTTCAAAAACTGCGTGGGTATCATCAAGTTTTTCTCACAGGATTCGATAATAGTTGTAAGGTAAGAGTGCTCACCGCGATATGCCTTATCGCTGCACCTTGGAGCGCTGTGATTTTTAGGAGCCCGCAAAATGACGATTGCCATCGCCCACTCGCATCCTATCTACGACATGAACGCGGTGCAGTGCGCCCAGGATCGTGCCAAGGCCCATCAGTCCGCCGAGCTGGAGGCTTTTTACGAAAACATGCTGAGCATGGGAGCGGAGCGCTTTATTACAACACCGTCCTCCACCGAGGCTTTCAGCTCTTTGTATGAAGATTGTCCAAATTTTGATCAAGTACTGGACGACTTGAAGCGCTACCTGGGACTTGCGCTAGCTGGGGGCGGCAGCGTCAATGTGATGCCAGTCCTGCTGCTGGGAGATCCCGGTGTTGGCAAAACCCACTTCGGCAAACGGCTTGCAGCTGCGCTCGGCACCGATTTTGAATTCATCAGCATGAATGCTTTGTCGGCAGGCTTTGTCATTACCGGCAGCTCTTCCAGCTGGAAAGGTGCCAAATGCGGCAAGGTTGCCGATCGACTGGTACGCGGACAGTTTGCCAATCCGGTGGTGTTGCTGGACGAAGTCGAAAAAGCATCCGGATCCAGTCAATCCGACCCTATGGCGGCCTTGTATCAATTGCTTGAGCCGGAAACTTCATGCGCTTTCAGGGATGAATTCATTGACTTGGAAATCGATGCCAGCAAGGTGTTCTGGGTATTGACGGCAAACAGCCTGCAGGGGATTCCAGAAGCGCTGTTAAGTCGCATGGCGATTTATGAAGTACCACCGCCCTCCGCAGAACAGGCTGCTGCGATTGCCCAGCGGATCTACGTTGGCTTGTTGAAGGAATTGCGCTTAAGCACTTTCGATCAAGCTTTGAACGAGATTGTGATGCACAAGATGGCCGATGTATCGCCACGTGAAATGCGCAAAGCCTTGCTGGATGGCTTGGGGTTTGCAGTCGCGGCGCGACGCACAGCGCTGGCGCCGGAAGACTTGCGCTTGAAGGCTGATGCTGGCAAGCGGAAAATCGGATTTTAATCGGGATCTTTAGTGCCGGGACAGGCCGGTACGCAAGATGCGGTCAGGAAAAACTGTGACTGAAATTGCGGCGACTAGCATCGCCGGGAATCACACCGACCTTGCCGGTTGGGCGGCGAGCCAGTACTGGTCTTACATTAATTTCCCTGATTTTTTGGCGAATACAAGCAGCCGATGCGTGGTCTTCTCAGCCGGGTACAGGAATTACAGGCAGCAACAACGGCTTTGTCATATGGTATTGGCGATTGTCGGCCCATCAGCATTCAGCAGGCGCAGCCCTTTGCCGGCTGCCATTGCACCGATGAAAGGGGTCGCCTTGTGCTTGTATGCCGGACAACCATCTTCTCCCCATTTTCCATCACATACCCGCCATTTACACCGTTCGCGACGAAACAATCCAGAGACTTGTTCACATCGCGCATACTGTGTCCGTCTGCTGGGCCGGGCTTCCGCAGTGTAAGCCGGTTCACGGTCTGAAAATGGCGCTGCGGACGGTGCCTGCCGTTGCGGCGCACGCGATGGCGCATCTTTCGGTTTGCTATTGGCGGCACGCTGGCTGCTGCGTTTTGTCGGTGGCATCGCTGCCACGGCAGGCGGCGCTTGCTTCAGGCGCTTTTGCGCTGGCTTTGCCGGGGGTGAAGCTGACGCCGGGGGTGAAGCTGACGATTCGACTGGCATGTTTGCCGCGCCAGTGGATAGTGCAGCATGGCTTTGCGTCTGGTTTGCTGGATTTGCCGCCAGCGCCGGTGGTGAAAGCTGGTCGGGCGCCGATTGATCCGGACTGGTGCGGTCAGGGCGATCGGTTTTGGCCAGGCCAGTTCCCTTGGCGTTCGGCGCCAGATCGTCAGGAATAGCCGATGGCGCTGCGTGCATGCCGCTTGCCGGCGCCAGACCGGATACCGTTTGTTCGGGAGGTGGCTTGTCCAAGGTCTTGAGCTTGAAAGAACTACCGCTGGCAATCGCCAGGCCGACAGCGATGGCCACAATGACGCCCAGCATGCCGCTCAGAAGGGGCGTGGAAATCTGCGCCCCCCGCTGCTTTACTACCGGTTCATCGTCAAGAAATGGCATTCTGGCGGCAGGCGCCACGGGAGGCGCTGCAGGTTCCATCTGTGCTGCATCGAAATCCGGCATGGAGCCGGATTCGGCACTCGCATATTTTCCCGCATTAACATACCGAATTACAGATTCTGCCTGACGCGAATAGAGTGGAGAGGTACCGGTCCTGAGCTTGTCACCGCCCTTGGAACGGAACTTCACTCTTGTGCTAAAGCCGGGAAATTGACCGGCATAGTTCATGGCATCCAATAATGGACGCGGATTGGGCGACACCCCTGCCTTTGGAATATTCAGGGAAGCTTTGGTGCGGTCAAACTGATTTTTTGCGCCATACCGATAATGCATGTGTATTCCATTAGGCAATGATCAAAGTATGTTCCGGCAAATCATTTCAGTTTCGTATCATGCCGTGCGCAGAAAATCTTGCATTGATCAATTCGGTACATTAAAGCCGGGTTTGATCCGCATCATGTGGAAATCGATGGCGCCAACTATCGCAGGCTTGGCGATACCTGATCTGTAAACCTGAGCCGGGACAGGATCCTGCAGCAGCAGACGCGTCAGGAGTAGCAAGGAAAAACTGTATTGGATATAAGCTTCACTAGCCTAAATGTTTGGGCGCGCTCAGATAAAATCCCGCATGGATACGATGCTTATTTGTCCTCGGTGCGGGAAGTATCATTGGCCTATTTTCATAGCATCAGCCGATACCAGTTCCAGAAAAATTGCAGCACTGGTTTCAGCGTTTGATAGCGGCCGCCGCAGGAATTGTGCTGTGATCTGTCACAGGAGTCGCCATGGTGATTGATTGGCTACCGATATCAAACGGGACGTCGGCCAATAACTTTGTGCTGCGGAATAGGGAGCAAAGCTTGGCTCAGGTGAGGCCGCAGCCGTTAAAAACAGCTGACCAAAGGGAAGGGCCAGCCAGTGCGCGTTAGCGCAGGCTGAATGGATGTGTCAACCCGCTGGTCAGTCGGTTTCGACTCGGTTGCGTCCGTTTTCCTTGGCGCGATATAAAGCCTGGTCGGCCCGCGTAAAAAAGCTTTCGTAAGTATCCTGTGGCTGATGCGTGGTGCAACCGATGCTGACGGTGACCGATAAAGTACCGGCATCCGTATCAAACGCGGTTGATTCAATCGTTGCGCGCATCCGCTCCGAAAAAATCCTGATGCCTTCGAGATCACATTTCGACAAGATAACGACAAATTCTTCACCGCCATACCGGCAGGCAAGATCCATTTTACGCACCAGCTTGCTGATTTCCTTTGCCACACCAGCCAGCACCAGATTGCCTGCGTTATGCCCGTAAGTATCGTTGAACTGCTTAAAATGATCGATATCAATCACGGCAATCGACAGCCCGGTTTTTTCCGTCTGACGCTCAAACTCGCTGATGCGACGGTTCAGTTCCAGTTCAAATGTTCGGAAGTTGAAGAGGCCAGTCAGCTTGTCAGTTGCGGCCTGTTCCGCAAGTTCCTTGACCTTGTCTTGCAAAATCGTGTTCAGTCGTTCGATTTCCCGATGCTGCTCCAGGCTCAATAAATAATTGCGGCCATTGATTACTGCCGTGCCAAGAAAGGACGACAGGTTGTTCAGCAAGATCATGTCGGATTCGGATACTTCCAGCGTATTTGCGAACGTGAACAGGGTCAGGACGCCGATGGGTTTGTTTTGGTAGCGGATCGGAATCATCAGCAAGGTACGCACCGTGCCCAGGATTTTCAAGGTCGCCTGATCGTTGCTCGACATGGGCAAGTGTTTGATTTTCTGTACGTCGGGAAAAAATAGATGCGCATTGCGCATGAAGGTATGGGAAATCCCGCCATCGGTGCTATTTTTCTGATAAGGATGCGCCTCGACAAATTGCTCCCATTTTGCCCGGCGGCTTTCAAAGCGTTGGTTTATGACGGTAATCTTTTTGCTGACGAGCACTTCATTCTCAAGTTGGAAAAATCCCACCATATCAAACGATAATTTATGAAAAAGCTCGTTAGAAAACATTTCATAAATGTGATCGGGTGAGGTCATATTATTCATTTCCACAATGAATTGCAGAAAACGTGACTGCTCGGCTGCAGCAGCTTCAAAGCGATATTGGTAATCCTTCAGGAAAGCATATTCCAGAGCATTGCACAGTGGCGCATGAAACAGTGAAATCAGTTCATCAAATATGCGTAGCGCATCGTCATCAATGGCGCCATGCTGCTTGAGCAGCACCAGCGTCCCGCAAGCCTTTGCAACCGGTTTGCCTGGCTC
>JAKFFK010000196.1:0-8349 GCA_036675285.1 Paucimonas sp.
CGTTAAGACTGGCCCAGCTACGGTAAAATAGCGGGTTAATCCTATTCCATTGCACAACACATCATGAGTCTCCAATGCGGCATCGTCGGCCTGCCTAACGTCGGCAAATCCACCCTGTTCAATGCCTTGACCAAGGCGGGTATCGCGGCTGAAAATTATCCTTTTTGCACCATCGAGCCCAACGTCGGCGTGGTCGAAGTGCCGGACCCGCGCTTAAAAGCGCTGTCGGACATCGTCAAGCCCGAGCGTATCGTGCCTTCGATCGTCGAATTCGTCGATATCGCCGGACTGGTGGCAGGTGCCTCCAAAGGCGAAGGTCTGGGCAACCAGTTCCTATCGCATATCCGCGAAACCGATGCGATCGTCAACGTGGTGCGCTGCTTTGAAGATGACAATGTGATTCACGTGGCCGGGCGCATCAGCCCGCTGGATGACATTGCCGTGATCGAAACCGAACTGGCGCTGGCCGACATGGGCACCGTCGAGAAAGCCATTCATCGCGAAAACAAGAAGGCGCGTTCCGGCGACAAGGATGCCGCCAAGCTGGTGACGCTGCTGGAACGCATCATGCCGCAATTGAATGAAGCCAAACCGGTGCGCGCGCTCGGCCTGGATGCCGAAGAAATGGCCCTGATCAAGCCACTGTGCCTGATCACCGCCAAGCCGGCGATGTACGTCGGCAACGTGTCCGACCATGGCTTCACCAACAATCCGCTGCTCGACCAGTTGACCGTCTACGCCAAAGCGCAGAATGCGCCGGTGGTCGCCATCTGTGCCTCGATCGAGGCGGAAATCGCCGACCTGGATGATGCCGACAAGATCGATTTCCTGACCGACATGGGCATGGAAGAACCGGGGCTGGATCGCCTGATCCGCGCCGCCTTCAAGCTGCTCGGCCTGCAAAGTTATTTCACCGCCGGCGTCAAGGAAGTGCGCGCCTGGACCGTGCCCGTCGGCGCGACTGCACCGCAAGCTGCCGGCGTGATCCACACCGATTTCGAACGCGGCTTCATCCGCGCGCAAACCATCGCCTACGATGATTTCATCGCCTACAAGGGCGAGCAAGGCGCGAAGGAAGCCGGCAAGATGCGCGCCGAAGGCAAGGAATACATTGTCAAGGATGGCGATGTGCTAAATTTCCTGTTCAACGTTTGATCGACCTGTAACCAGGCACTGCCGCCACCACGCCATGCCGATTCTCGCTGAACTCAACCTCTACCCGGTCAAATCCTGCGCCGGCATCGCGCTGCGCGAAGCCACCGTCACGTCCGCCGGCCTGATGAGCGAGCATGTCTACGACCGGGAATGGATGGTGGTCGATGCCGCTGGCGTTTTTTTGACGCAGCGCGAGTATCCGCAAATGGCCACCATTGTCCCGCGCATCAAGGCCGACATGCTGGAATTGCGCGCACCCGGCATGCTGCGGCTGGAAATTCCGCTCGACTTGCCCGATCCTGACGATGCGCCAACCCTCACTGTCAAAATCTGGGATGACAGTGTCACGGCCTATGACTGCGACGACATCACCGCCGCCTGGTTTTCCAATGCGCTGGGCACACCCTGCCGACTGGTGCGCTTTCATCCGCAGGCAAAGCGGCTGGCAAACCCTGCATGGACCGGCGGCATCGAAGCGCCTACGCTGTTTTCGGATGGTTACCCGATGCTGGTGCTATCCGAAGCGTCGTTGCAAGACTTGAACCAGAAACTGCAGCAGCAGGGACGCGATGCCTTGCCGATGAACCGCTTCCGTCCTAACCTGGTCATCAACGGCATCGGCGCGTTCGAAGAAGATTTCGCCCGCACCATCCGTATCGGTGACGCAGTCTTGCGGCCAGTGAAGCCCTGCCCGCGCTGCGTCATTCCATCAATCGACCAAGCCACTGGACAAAGCGGGCCGAGTCCGCTCGACATTTTGCAAACTTACCGCGCCGAGCCGAAAATCGATGGCGGACTGGCGTTCGGCATGAATGCGATTTTGCTCCAAGGCGACAGCCAGGTACTGCGGGTAGGACAGGAAGTGGGCATCGATCTGGCATTTGATGCTTAGCCAAACGCGGCGCCGTCACCGCGCAGCGCCTGCTGTCGACGGCAAGCTTGCATGCATATTTTTCAAAGGGTAATATTCCACAATAGGCACGGCAACCTGCCGCACTTGTATTGCCTGTAGCGGCTTTTCCGGACTACCCGCAGCTCACGCCGTTTCCGTGCAGTTTGCCTAAGCGGACATCCCTGACCTGGAGCGGTAAATCGATGCCTAATGTGCTGACGGCAGAAAACCTGCAGTTGCGGCGAGATCTGGAACTGCTGCTGTCCCAGGCACGCCGCAATCAAGACATCATGCGCCGTCACCAGCAGCTCGACCTGCAATTCATTGGCGCGGCGAGCTTCCAGGAATTGATCGATACGGTTTTTAAAACCTTGCCGGCCTCTTCCGAACTGGATATCGTGACGCTCGCGCTGCTCGATCCGGACTATGAGTTGCGCCGCATCCTGGTCGACTTGGGGATTGTCTCGAGTGACTTGCCGCAACTGCTGTTTTATCAGGACTTCGCCGAATTGGGCGAATGGCATGCGCAGCAAAACACCACCGACCTGGGCCGCTACAGCGAACAACGGCATGGTCCGATGTTTCCGGAACCGGTCAGGCTGCCGGCCAGCGTCGCGATCGTGCCGCTGATGCGCAGCAGCCGCCTGACCGGCGCACTCGGCCTCGGCAGCCTCGACCAGACGCGCTTTGCCGCCAGCATGGCCAGTGACTTTCTCGAACACCTGGCATCGATCGTGGCAATCTGTATCGAAAATGTCATCAACAATGAGCGCCTGAAGCACATCGGCTTGACCGACCCGCTCACCGGCGTCAACAATCGCCGCTATGTCGAACGCCGGCTGCAGGAAGAAATCGTTCGCACGCGCCGTCACGGCCACCCGCTGTCTTGCCTGTACATCGACATCGACCACTTCAAGCGCATCAATGACACGGCCGGCCATCAGGTCGGCGATGAAGTCTTGCGCGAAGTCGCGCTGCGCATCAAGGCCGAACTGCGCCTGAGCGATGCGCTCGGCCGCTTCGGTGGCGAGGAATTCGTGGTGTTGCTGACCGATGCCGAGAGTGCCGATGCCGTCAATGTCGCTGAACGCATCCGTGCCGGCGTGGCCGATACGCTGCTGACGCTAGCCAGCGGAGAAAAGTTGGCAGTGACAGTCTCGATCGGCGTGGCGACCCTGAGCGCAGCAGAGGACCAGGTGCCGGTCGACGTGCTTTCACGTCAACTGGTGGCCGGCGCCGACCAGGCGCTGTATCAAGCCAAGGCCGCCGGCCGCAACCGGGTGGTCGCCACCCATGAGTAATTGTGCCGGCACTGCCGATCAATAAAAAAGGGACCGCAACCGGTCCCTTTTTTGATGCGCCATTGGTGCGTGCTGGTACTGATCAAGGCGTTTTGATTTTCAAAGCGGCCTGTAACTGTTCGTATTTCGCCTGCAATTGCTCGTTGGTTTCGCGCCATGCCGGATTGAATGGAATGCAACTCACCGGGCAGACTTGCTGGCATTGCGGCTCGCTGTAGTGGCCGACGCATTCGGTGCATTTGTCAGCGGCGATTTCATAGATTTCCGGCCCCATCGAAATCGCATCATTCGGGCATTCCGGTTCGCATACATCGCAATTGATGCAATCGTCCGTGATCATCAGCGCCATACGGTCTCCACAGCAGGACGATTCCAGCAAGCGCCTGCAGGCGCTCGCAGCGCAGCTTGGCACGAAGCGATGCTTCGCGAAACCCCAAGCCACGTGTCCGTGATCATCAGCGCCATACGGTCTCCACAGCAGGACGATTCCAGCAAGCGCCTGCAGGCGCTTGCTGCGCAGTACAGTGCAGCGCAGTATTTCGCGAAACCCTGGGCCTGCCAAGCGTAACGATGCACTTCATGAAAAATTCACACAATCATTGGCCTTGCGCGGCAATCTTTGATTTCAGCCACTTTTCGACCGACGGGAAAACAAATTTCGAGACATCGCCGCCCAAGCTGGCGATTTCCCGCACAATGGTGCCCGAAATGAACTGGTACTGGTCGGACGGCGTCAGGAACAGGGTTTCGACATCGGGCAACAGGTAACGGTTCATGCCAGCCATCTGGAATTCATATTCGAAGTCCGACACCGCGCGCAAGCCGCGCACGATCACGCGCGCGTCGTGACGCCGCACGAAATCCTTGAGCAGGCCGGAAAAGCTTTCTACCTGCACATTCGGGTAGTGGCCCAGCACTTCATTAGCGATCGTCAAGCGTTCTTCCAGCGAGAAAAACGGCTTTTTATTCTGGCTGTCAGCGACACCGACGATCAACTTGCCAAACAGGCCAGACGCGCGCCGGACCAAATCCTCATGGCCGCGCGTCAGCGGATCGAATGTGCCTGGATAAATTGCGGTAACCATAATGATGGCTCCATCGGAAAAGAAACCGCATTATGCCTGATTTCAGGCCCCATTTCTGTTTCGCAATAAATGATAAAACACCATGCCGGCATGGTCTGCCCGGACGATTTCCCAGTCTTGCAGCCAGCTTGCAGCGGTATCGGCCAGCGGCATTTCCGCTTCGGCATACACCAGCCCCCCCGGACGCAACAGCGCGGCGCACAACGGCAAGGCGATTGCCAGCGCATCCTGATGGTAAGGCGGGTCAAGAAAAATGATATCAAATGCCTGCGCGCCCGGCTCGCCCGCGACGCTAATGTGCGTGGCCCATTCGCGTGCCTTGGCCAATGCATCGCCGCGCACAATACTGACCTGCGCTGCCTGCAGTTTTTCCTTGATCAATTCCAGCTGCCGGATCGCCGGCACATGGTTTTCAATCATCAGCACCCTGGCTGCGCCCCGGCTGGCAGCCTCGAAACCCAAGGCGCCGCTGCCGGCAAACATGTCCAGGCAGGCAAGGCGTTCCCATGCGCCGTCGCACAAATGATTTAACCAGTTGAACACTGTCTCGCGTACCCGGTCCGGCGTCGGACGCAAGCCGGCTGTATCCAGCACTGGCAGCGGCGTGCGTTTCCATTGGCCGCCGATGATACGCACCTGCTGCAGTTGCGAGCCGCGCTGCCCTCCCTGGGCACTGGTTTTGTTAATGCGTTTGTTTTGCATTGCAGCTCATGTTGATTACCCGATCAAGCACTACCTGGCATTGCCGACAACCACCGTCGCCAAGTTGTCGACGGCAATTTTGCGGTTAAAGGCCGCCTTGATTTCTGCGCTAGTGACCTTGGCAACATTCGCAGTCCAGGTATCAAGATAGTCGAGCGGCAAATCATAAAAACCGATCATGGCAATGTTACCCAGGATCTTGCGGTTATTATCGATTCGCAATGCGAAGCCGCCAATCAGATTATCCTTGGCCGCCTTCAGCTCTGCTGCAGTCGGCCCGGTACGCAGATAATCGGCAAGCGCACCGCGCACCACCTTCAAGGCTTCATCGGTTTGTTCCTTTTTGGTTTGCATGCCGATTTCAAAAGGCCCCAGCTGCGCCAGCGGATTGAAGTAACTGTAGACGCTATAGCTCAATCCCCGCTTTTCGCGCACTTCTTTCATCAGGCGCGAAACAAAGCCGCCACCGCCAAAAATATAGTTACCTACCGTCAGCGCGAAATAATCCGGATCGCCACGCTCCAGCGCCGGTGCGCCGATCAAGATATGCGCTTGCGACGCCGGATGGGCAATCCGCTCTTCCTGTCCGGTTGCCGGCGCCACCGGCGGCAATACCGGCAATGGCGTGCCTTGCGGCAGGCGCTGGGTCAATTGGCGGGCCATCGCATCCGCCTGGCCACGCGACATATCGCCGATCATGGCAATCACTGCGCGGTTGGCAACGTAATGCTGACGATGAAACGCCAGCAGATCGGCGCGCGTGATCGCATCGATCGATTCGACTGTTTCTTCCCTTGCATACGGATGGCTGCCGTACGCTACTCGTGAAAAGGCGCGGCTGGCAATTGATTCCGGCTTGGTCAATGCTTCCTTGATCGCGGCAATCGTGCGGGCCTTGTCGCGCACCAGGAATTCTTCCGGGAAGCTGGGATGCGCCAGCAAGCGCGCCAGCAGCTCGACTGCCGTATCCCGCTCGTCGGCGCTGGACAAGCTGCGCAAGGACAAGCCGCCGCGGTCATTGCCGACGCCGCCGTTGCGCTGCGCGGCAATATCGGCAAAGGCATCCGAAATCTGCGCCTCGGTCAAGCCAGGCTCTGCTTTGGGATCGGTCACCGCATGGATGCCGCGCGCCAGCATGGCATTGGTCAGCGCCGCAGTGCCGGTCTTGCCGTCCGGATCGCGGCGCGAACCGGCATCGAATTCGACGCTAACGTCGATGATTGGAATCGAATGGTTTTCGACAAACAGCACGCGTGCGCCATTGGCCAGCGTCCATGATTCGATTTTCAATGCGGCATGCGCGCTTGATGTAAGCGCCACCGCCAACAACAGGAAGAGGATACGTTTCATAATTTTTTAAAAGGTTTCAGGCGCTTGTCGTAGAAATGATGGCGGTCGCCAAATGCATGTTCAATGCCGCAATCCCGCCAGCGGCGCCGGCTTCTTTTCCGGCAGCGGCAATGGCACCAGAGTGGCGACCGTCAAGCTTTCGTTACCAAAATAACGCTGCGCGACCGCTTGCACCTGGATTGCCGTGACCTGACGCAATTTTTCAATGATGCGGTCAATTTTCTGATGCGATAAGCCGGTCATTTCCATCACGCCGATTTCCATCGCCTGGCCGAAAATCGAGTCGCGCTTGTAAATTTGTTCGGCAATCAATTGCGTCTTGACGCGCTGTAGTTCGCGCTCGGAAATACCCTCCTGGGCGATCCGTGTCACTTCAGCACGCAACAGTTTTTCCAGTTGCTCGGTAGTCGTGCCGGCAGACGGCGTGCCGTCGAGCAAAAATAGCACCGGGCCGCGTGCGATGCCTGCATAACTGGCACCGGCGGAATTGGCAACCCGGTCGGTGCGCACCAGCTTTGCATTCAGACGCGCATTGTCGTAGCCGTCGAGCACCGTCGACAGCACATCGAGCGCATACACATCGTTATCCTTTTCCACATCACGCAAAGTCGGCACCTTGAACGCCAGCACCACATACGGGTTTTCAGCCGGCGCCTTGACCACTACGCGGCGGATCCCGGTTTGCACCGGTTCGATCTGCGGTTTGCTTGGCATCAGGTTTTTCTGCGCGATCTTACCGAAATATTTCTCGGCAAGCGCAGCCACGTCCCTGGCATTGACATCGCCGGTGACCACCATCACCGCATTGTTCGGCGCATACCAGCGCGCATGCCATGCCCTGGCATCGCCGACCGTCATGTTTTGCAAGTCATTCATCCAGCCAACCACCGGATGATGGTATGGATGGGCGGTGAAGGCGGCCGCATTCAAGGCTTCATAGACTTGCGGAATCGGCTGATCCTCGGTGCGCAAGCGGCGCTCTTCCATGACCACCCGGATTTCCTTGGCAAATTCGTCTCTGTCCAGCACCAGGTTGGCCATGCGGTCGGCTTCCAGCGCCATCACCGAAGCCAGCCGCGATTTCTCGATTTGCTGGAAATAGGCAGTGTAATCCTTGCTGGTAAACGCATTTTCACGTCCGCCCAGAGCGGCCACCTTGGCGCTGAACTCGCCCGGCTTCAGGGTCTTGGTTCCCTTGAACATCATATGCTCGAGAGCATGTGCCACGCCGGTCGTGCCGTTAAGTTCATCCATCGCGCCGACCCGATACCAGATCATGTGGGCCACAGTAGGTGCCCGGTGATCTTCCTTGACGATCAGCTTCATGCCATTTTTGAGCGTGAATTCCTGCGCCGGGATGCCCGCTGCAAGCGCCGGCAAACACACCAGCAACCAGCAAAACAGTACGCCAATCCGTAATTTCATAGTCTTTGCTCTGATAGAATAGAAAACTGCATGGAAATGCTGGAAATGCATATATTCAATCACTGTCATACCGCATTGAAACTATGCATTTCATTGATGCAGCAATACACCAACAAGTTCACGATTGTATCTGCTTGTCCGGACCACTGCTGCAATCCCGATTGTTTCATTCTGACGGCCATTCATCCTTGTTCCATGTTTAGTTTCTTCAAGAAAAAACCGAAAGACGTACCGGCAGAACCACTCATTGCATCGCCGCAGTCGGTGCCGGAAGACCAGCCGGCACCCCCGGCGCAGCAAGCTCAGACAATCCCGGCGACTCCCTTGCCTGTTGTACAGGAGACACCGGAAGAGATTGTTCCTGCGCCCGAGCCTTCGGCCGAGCAAAAGAAATCCTGGCTGACGCGGCTCAAGGCAGGCTTGTCGAAAACCTCTTCCG
>JAKFFK010000227.1:0-8312 GCA_036675285.1 Paucimonas sp.
ACGCAGAAGCTGACGGCATCATCATCTTTTTAACTATTTGCTTACTATTGACATCCATATGACCCAGCAACTGCAACAAATCATCGACCAGGCGTGGGAAAACCGCGCCGATTTTTCTCCGAAATCTGCACCGACGGAAATCCGCGAAGCGGTCGCGCATGTACTGGAACAGCTGGACCAGGGCAGCCTGCGCGTTGCGCAAAAGAGCGATGGCGCCTGGACCGTCAACCAATGGATCAAGAAAGCCGTGCTGCTGTCGTTCCGCCTGGAAGACAATTCTCCGATGCCGGCTGGCGCCAACATGCAGTTCTACGACAAGGTTCCCACCAAATTTGCTAGTTACACGGCCGAAGACTTTGCCAAAGGCGGTTTTCGCGTGGTGCCGCCGGCCGTTGCCCGCCGCGGCAGCTTCATCGGCAAGAACGTGGTGCTGATGCCGTCGTATGTGAATATCGGCGCATATGTCGATGAAGGCACGATGGTCGACACCTGGGCTACGGTCGGTTCCTGCGCGCAAATCGGCAAGAATGTGCATCTGTCCGGCGGCGTCGGTATCGGCGGCGTGCTCGAGCCGATGCAAGCCAATCCGACCATCATCGAAGACAACTGCTTCATCGGCGCCCGTTCGGAAGTGGTCGAAGGCGTGATCGTCGAAGAAAATTCAGTGATTTCAATGGGTGTCTACATCGGCCAATCGACCAAGATCTATGACCGCGCCACCGGCGAAGTCAGCTATGGCCGCATTCCTGCCGGATCCGTGGTCGTGTCGGGCAACCTGCCGTCAGCCGATGGCAAATACAGCCTTTATTGCGCGGTGATCGTCAAGCGGGTGGATGCCAAGACACGCGCCAAGACCGCCATCAATGAATTGCTACGCGAAGCGTAAGCTTTTTGTTTGATGGATTTGCTTTATCAGTTAGGTTTGCCGCTCAATACAACCGCTTTTCAGTAAAAATTTAGGGAGATCACCATGGCGATGGATCGCTTGTTTCAGCTGATGCAGGAAAAAGGCGCTTCGGATATGTTCATGGCCGTGAATTCACCGATCCAGCTGAAAATCAACGGCAACCTGATTGCAATCAATCAGCAAAAGATCGATAACGCTGCCATCATGTCCCTGCTGGGCGAAGTGCTGTCAGCTGCCCAGCTGGACGAACTCGACAAGCACAACGAGCTCAACCTGGGCATCCCGGTACCCGGCATCGGCAGCTTCCGCCTGTCGGCTTTCCGGCAGCGCGGCACCATTTCGGCGGTGCTGCGCTATATTCCAGGCACGATTCCCGCGCTGGAAACCTTGCATTTGCCATCTTCGCTGGCCGATATCATCAAGCAAAAGCGCGGCCTGATTCTGGTGGTCGGCGCCACCGGATCGGGTAAGTCGACCACCATCGCATCGATGCTGGATCATCGCAATGCCAATATGGCCGGCCACATCCTGACGCTCGAAGACCCGATTGAATTCCTGTTCAAGAACAAGAAATCGATCGTCAACCAACGCGAAATCGGCGTCGATTCGAGCAACCTGAATACCGCGCTGAGAAACGCGCTGCGTCAGGCGCCGGACTGCATCCTGATCGGCGAAATCCGCGACAAGGAAACCATGTCGGCGGCACTGGCCTATGCCCAGTCCGGCCACTTGGTCGTTTCTACGCTGCATGCCAACAACAGTTACCGCGCACTGAACCGGATTATCGGCTTTTACCCGCTGGAGACCCGCAACTCGATGTTGCAGGATCTGGCGTCGACCATTCTTGCGGTGGTTTCGCAGCGCCTGGTGCCATCGACCGATGGCAAGCGCTTGCCGGCAGTCGAGGTACTGATGAACACGCGCCATGTGGCTGAACTGATCGAAGAAGGCGAAATCGGCCAGATCAAGGAAGCCATGGAAAAGAGCATGTCCCCGGGCTCGCAAACCTTTGAACAGGCATTGCTGCTGCTGATCAAGGAAGGCTTGATTTCCCAGGAAGATGCACTCTCGTATGCCGATTCGGCCACCAACCTGTACTGGCTGCTGAATAACGAACAATCCGACAAGAGCATGAAAAAGGAAGACGAGAACAAGGAAGACGGCGCGACGTTTACCGAATTCACGCTCAACGTTTAACGCCATGGCGATCACCCTGTACGGCATTCCCAATTGCGACACGGTCAAAAAGGCACGCAACTGGCTGGATGCGCAAAAGATTGCGTATGTGTTTCACGATTTCAAAAAGGCCGGCATTAAGCAGGAAATGATCGATAGCTGGACCACAGATGTCGCATGGGAGCTGCTGGTCAACCGCAAGGGCACGACCTGGCGCGCGCTAAGCGATGCGCGCAAGGCCGCCATTGTGGATATGCGCAGCGCTGGCGCATTGATGCTCGAAGCGCCCTCCATCATCAAGCGCCCGGTGCTTGATACCGGCAATGCCACGCATATCGGCTTTACCGACGAACTTTATCAACAGATTTTCAAGAAGTGATCCATGAGCAAAACGCTCGCATTAACCGAAGAATTGATTGCCCTGTCCTCCGTGACGCCCGAAGACAAGGGTTGCCAGGCGCGCCTGATCGAGTTGCTGGCGCCGCTTGGCTTCGCGTGTGAAACCATCACCTCGGGTGACGTGACCAATCTATGGGCGCGCCGTGGCACGATGCAGCCGCTATTGGTGTTTGCCGGGCATACCGACGTGGTGCCGACCGGCCCGCTCGATCAATGGCAATCCAATCCATTCCTGCCGACCCAGCGCGACGGGAAGCTGTACGGCCGCGGCGCAGCCGACATGAAAACCTCGATTGCCGCGATGGTCGTGGCGGTCGAGGAATTTACCTCAGCCCATCCCGACCACAAGGGCTCGATCGGATTTTTGATTACCAGCGATGAAGAAGGCCCGGCCACCGACGGCACGGTCATCGTCTGCGACCAACTCAAGGCACGTGGAGAGCAGCTCGACTATTGCATCGTTGGCGAACCGACGTCGGCGCAACTGCTCGGCGACATGATCAAGAACGGCCGGCGCGGCAGCATGTCCGGCAAACTGGTGGTCAAGGGCATCCAGGGCCACATCGCCTATCCGCAACTGGCGCGCAACCCGATCCACCAGGCCGCGCCCGCCCTGGCGGAACTGGCCGCCGAAAAATGGGATGACGGCAACGAATACTACCTGCCGACTTCCTGGCAAATGTCGAACATCCATGGCGGCACCGGCGCTTCGAACGTGATTCCTGGCGACGTCGTCATCGATTTCAATTTCCGTTTTTCCACCGCCAGCACCATCGAAGGCTTGCAGCAGCGCGTGCATGCAATCCTTGACCGGCATAGCTTGGAATACAGCCTGCAATGGACCGTGGGCGGCGTGCCGTTCCTGACCCCGCGCGGCGAACTGAGCGAGGCCTTGAGCCGCGCGATCAAGGCGGAAACCGGACTCGATACCGAGCTGTCGACCACCGGCGGCACCTCGGATGGCCGCTTCATTGCACAAATCTGCCCGCAAGTGATCGAATGCGGCCCGCCGAACGGCAGCATTCACAAGATCGATGAGCATATCGAAGTGCGCTTTATCGATCCGCTGAAAAATATTTACCGCCGCACGCTGGAAAATCTATTGCTGTAAGTTTTATCCAAGCTGCTCGAGATTAACCGTCATTCCCTCCCCTTCAAGGGGAGGGTTAGGGTGGGGATGGGTTAACAACGCCGCAACATTAAACCCCATCCCCACCCCCGGCCCTCCCCTTGAAAAGGAGGGAGAAAAACCCAATCCGATTCTCATGACACCAAACGACTTCACCACCCTGCGCGACTTTCTGCGCTATGCAGTCAGCCGTTTCAACGGCGCCAAGCTGTTTTTCGGCCATGGCAGCAGCAATGCCTTCGATGAAGCGGCTTACCTGCTGCTGCATACCCTCAAACTACCGCTCGACAAGCTCGAGCCTTTCCTGGATGCGCGCCTGCTGCCGGATGAAATCGCCGCTGTCTTGCGCGTGATCGACCAGCGCGCCGGCGAGCGTCTGCCGGCTGCCTACATCACCAATGAAGCATGGCTGGGCGATTACCGTTTTTATGTCGATGCGCGTGTGATCGTGCCGCGCTCCTTCATCGCCGAACTGATCCCGGAGCAATTTGCGCCATGGGTCGCCGATCCGAATGCGGTGACCGGCATCCTGGAATTGTGCACCGGCTCCGGCTGCCTGCCGGTGATGCTGGCCGATGCCTTCCCGCAGGCGCATGTCGATGCAGTCGATATTTCTGCGGATGCGCTAGCGGTCGCCAAGCGCAACGTTGCCGAATACGAACTGGATCAGCGCATCACGCTGATCGAATCGGACCTGTACGCCAACGTGCCGCCCGGCAAATATGACCTCATCATCAGCAATCCGCCGTATGTCAACACGGATTCGATGGACAAGCTGCCCGAGGAATACCGGCGCGAGCCGCAGATCGCGCTGGCCGGAGGCGCCGATGGCATGGATCTGGTGCGCAAGATCGTCGCCGGCGCAGCCCAGCGCCTGAAACCGCGTGGCATCCTGATGGTCGAAATCGGCAATGAACGCGCCCATGCGGAAGCCGCCTTTCCCGAGCTGGAACTGACCTGGCTGTCGACCTCGGCAGGCGACGACATGGTATTCCTGCTGACCGCTGAACAATTGCAACCGAAGAAAAAGAAATGATCCGTTTTCAACAAGTTAGTCTCATGCGCGGCATCAAGCCGCTGTTCGAGAATGCCGATGTCACCTTGAATCCCGGCGACAAAATCGGCTTGATCGGCTCCAACGGAGCCGGCAAATCCAGCCTGTTCGCGATGCTGCGCGGCGAGCTGCACGCCGACCAGGGCGAGATCGACTACCCGGCCAAATGGCGGGTTGCCTATGTCGCGCAGGAAACGCCGGCACTGGACCGCGCCGCGATCGAATACGCGATCGATGGCGACACCATCCTGCGCCGCTTGGAAGATGAACTGGCCTTCCTGGAAAGCGAGCCGGAAAGCACCGCCAACGGCACGCTGATCGGCGAACTGTACAGTTCGCTGGCCGATGCCGATGCCTACACGGTGCGCTCGCGCGCCGAGCAACTGCTGCTGGGCCTGGGCTTTTCGATGGCGCAGATGGAACAGCCGGTAGCCAGCTTTTCCGGCGGCTGGCGCATGCGCCTGAACCTGGCGCAAGCGCTGATGTGCCCGTCCGAACTGCTGCTGCTGGACGAGCCGACCAACCATCTGGATCTGGACGCCATCATCTGGCTGGAAGACTGGCTCAAACGCTATGCCGGCACGCTGGTCATCATTTCGCATGACCGCGATTTTCTCGATGGTGTGGTCAACGTGATCGTGCATATTGATGAACGCAAGCTGAAACGCTATTCCGGCAACTATTCGGCATTCGAACGCCAGCGCGCCGCGCAAATGATCCTGGCGCAAGGCTTGATGGAAAAGCAGGCACGCCAGCGCGCCCACCTGCAATCCTTCATTGAACGCTTCAAGGCCAAGGCCAGCAAGGCCAAGCAGGCGCAAAGCCGCGTCAAGGCGCTGGCCCGCATGGAAGAAACTGCGGTGCTGCGCGCCGACGCCGAATTCTCGTTTGAGTTCCGCGAACCACTCTCCGCACCGAATCCGCTCCTGGTGATGGAAGACGTCAATGCCGGCTACCGCATCGAAAACGAGAAAGACTATTCCGTCACGGAAAAAACCATCGTTTCCGGCATCAATTTCTCGTTGCAGATCGGCCAGCGGATTGGCCTGCTGGGCGTCAATGGCGCCGGCAAATCGACGCTGATCAAAACCATTGCCGGCGAACTGGCGCCGCTGAGCGGCGACGCCCATCTGGGCAAGGGCTTGAACATCGGCTACTTCGCGCAGCACCAGGTAGAAATGCTGCGCCATGACGAGTCGCCGCTGTGGCACCTAGTCAAGATCGCACCGACCACGCGCGAACAGGAATTGCGCAATTTCCTTGGTAGCTTCAACTTCCCCGGCGACATGGTCACCGCAAAAATCGCACCGTTTTCCGGCGGCGAAAAGGCACGCCTGGCACTGGCACTGATCGTCTGGCAGCGCCCCAACCTGCTGCTGCTAGATGAACCGACCAACCATCTGGACCTTGAAACCCGCGAAGCCCTGACCGAAGCGCTGGCACAATTCGAAGGCACGCTGATGGTGGTCTCGCATGACCGGCATCTGCTGCGCGCCACCACGGACCAATTCATCATCGTCGCCGACGGCAAGCTGGAACCCTTCGATGGCGACTTGGACGACTACAAGGACTGGCTGTTCAAGACCAAGCTGGCCACCGCCAACAAGGATAAAACAAAGGCTGCGGCACTGCCCGCGGCTGGCAGCACCGCAAAAATTTCCTCACCGGTGGCGCCGGCGGCAACCAGCGGCGACAAGCGCGAGCAGAAACGTGCCGATGCGGAAGACCGCCAGCGCCTGGCAGCGCTGAAAAAACCGATCGAGTCGAAGCTGAAAAAATTGGAAGAACAGATCGCCAAGCGCACCGCGCAAAAGACGGTAGTCGATGAAAAGCTGGCCGATCCGGAAATCTACGACGTTGCCAAGAAGAAGGAATTGAAGACACTGCTGACCGACCAAACGTATTACGCCAAGGAGCTGGAGCAGCTTGAAGCGGAATGGCTGGAACAGCAGGAAGCGCTGGAGCAGGTTTCAGCGTAATTCAGGATGCCCCTTCCCTGCCGACGTGCGGTCTAATGGGAAGACTGACGAAGAGCAACAGGAGCATCTGACCGGCTGAAATAATTTCCTGCTACAGCAGTGTATCCAGCGGACTGGCCGTGCCGCCGGCTGCCACCTTCAGCACATGGGTGTAAATCATCGTCGTACTCACATCGCTATGTCCCAGCAGCTCCTGCACGGTGCGAATATCCGTGCCACTTTGCAGCAAGTGCGTGGCGAATGAGTGGCGCAGGGTATGGACTGATACAGGTTTGACGATGCCAACCTGTGCGACAGCGCGCTTCAATCCTCGTTGCAGGCGCTCTTCATACAGATGGTGCCGCCGCTCAATGCCGCTGCGTGGATCGCGTGACAAGGTAGGAGACGGAAATACCCAGCACCAACCCCAGGTTTGCCCCAGCTTCGGATATTTCTTTTCGAGAGCATCGGGCACCTCAAGACCCGCACGCTGCGCCTGCCGGTCTGCTTCCCACTGCGCCCGGCTTGCAAGCATTTGCTGCCGCAGCGCCGGCCCTAGCGCGCGCGGCAGCATGACCACGCGATCCTTGTTACCTTTGGCTTGGCGTACGATGATGACCTGACGCACAAAATCGACATCCTTGACCCGCAAGCGCAAACCCTCCATCAGGCGCATGCCCGTCCCGTACAGCAGACGCCCAACCAGCCCTATCTGCCCATCCAGGGCGCCCAGCACGCTGGCCACCTCTTCCTTGGTCAGCACCGAAGGTATGCGCTTTGGGCTGGTTGGCCGATTGATATTATCCAGCCAAGGCAACTCGATATCCAACACCTCCCGGTATAAAAACAACAGCGCGCTCAACGCCTGGTTATGTGTGGAGGCAGATACCTTGCGCTCAGTAGCTAGCATGGTTAAAAATGCCTCTACGTGTGGCGCTCCCATGTCCCGAGGATGTTTCAACCTATGCCAGCGGATAAAAAAGCGGACCCAGTAAAGATAGAGCTTCTCGGTGCTCAAGCTATAATGCAAATAGCGAATCCGTTCCCGAACCTGATCAAGTATGCGGGCAGAATGTAAAGGAGGATTGCGGGGTTTCATGGATTTCATTGCAACTGTATAAATACACAGTACATCTGCCGCAGATCAAGTAAGCATGCGGTTTAGAAGGGGAATGGCATGGCCAATGTATACCTCAGTCGCCGTTTTATGCCGCAGGCTCTGCGGCATACATTACGTTAGACCGATTGGAACATTGAATGACTAAACTTTCACCTCGCTTAGTATCAGAACGTTGGGGAGTACGGGTTTGCGTTCTATGCGCGGTAGTGTTTGCCTTCTTGGGCATAGAAGAGTTAACGGGTCATCCGCCAAGTTCTTTTGCTGGCCGCTGGGGCGCGGTGCGCGAGTTAATTTTTAATGGTTTTGGCGAAGCTGGACTGGCAGCAATTTGGTTCGTACTGGCGGTGGCAGCGCTAGCTGCTGCAAGAATGATTTGGCGTCATGCGCCTAGGTTGCCGGTTGACCGCTGGTATTGGGGGTAAGAATGTGGTCTAACTCTTATGAGGCCCCGGTACGTCAATAGGTAAAGCGAGTCTTTCGTGAAGTTTTTTGCTTCACGTTGTTTTACTGGTTATCCATGTTGCTGCCGTATTCTGGCTTGATTTCAAATACTGGCCACAGGACGTGTC
>JAKFFK010000079.1:0-38745 GCA_036675285.1 Paucimonas sp.
ACGACGATGAAGAACGCGGAGACCCGAAGAACTACCGCGCCAAAGGGCAGGCACTGGCTGTCTGGCACGAAATGATTTCAGCCGCCCCGGAATTGGCAAGTCAAGGGAGTAAGCCAGAATGAACTTGCCATATGACTATAGCCGATGCGTCGGCTCAGCATGCGCAATCCGTGACACTTGCGCTCGATTTACTTCTCCGGGCAGGCCAGAAGGCTGGCAGTCAATGTCTGACTTTAGTTTGGGCGACGCATGCGCGAGCTTTATTGCAGATACGCAGAAGTCGGCAGGTAGCAACATTCAGCCGGAAGGCGGAGGTAAGTGATGAAAAAAGCATTCGACTCAACACTGCCATTCGAAGCCAGCCGCGATGCTGAAGAATGGTGCGAGGAACGCGGCATTTCGGTCGGCCAAATGGAGCGCGAGAAGCCACGCGCCCTGTTTCATGAGCCTTGCCATGTCGGCAAATGGTCAAGCCTCTCCGGCCCTGAGCGTCGGCAGATGCACGGCAAGATGACCGGCGACATGCGGCATGGCCCTGTCACTATCGAATTAAATGGGGAAGAGGCAGATTATCCGGTGATTTCGGAGAAATGGAGAGTGGAGACATGAGCGCGATTATCAGCAAGATAAAGCTGGCTGAAGAACTGGATTGCAGCACGCGCCACCTTGAACGGTTGATGAAAGAAGGATTACCATTCATCCCGTTCGGGGAGCGCGCCAAGCGTTTTGACCTAGACTCTGTGAAAAACTGGCTTAAATCGAGGGAAGTATGCCTATCAGGAAAGACAAAGCGGGGCGCTGGCATGCAGAAATTTGCATCGATGGACAACGCTTACACCGAATATTGCCGCCAGGCGCGGGCAAAAAGGCAGCAGAAAGCGCGGAAGCCGAACTCCGAAAATCACTAGCGCACCGGGAATTTACCAATGATCCGCCACTTGGCGAGGTCATGGCGCTGTACATGAAGCATGCCGACAGCCTGAGAAGTTCGGACACGGCCAAGCACCATGCCGAACGGATTGCCGATTATCTTGAAGGCAAGAAAGCATCTGAAGCTAAGGCAGTTGCCAATAAGATCATCAATGGCTTATTACCCGATTTCAAGCCAGCCACCATCAACCGCAGTCTCGGCACGCTGAAGAAAGCATTGTCACTGGCGTTTGATCTGGAAATCACGCCGGTAAATTACGGCGAAAAGATCAAGCGGCTGCCCGAAAACAATGCGCGGGAAGTGTTTCTATCGATTGATGAAGTGACCACGCTTGCCAATAAGGCCAGTGAGAACGTGAAGGCGGCGATCTGGATTGCCATTTATACCGGCATGCGGCGCGGCGAAATCGTCAAGATGAACGAGGCGGAAATCGGGCCAGATACCATGACGATACTGTCAGGCAATACCAAGACATTGAAACGCCGTACTGTGCCGATCATAGCCCCGCTGCGCCCCTGGCTGGCTTACTTGCCATTGCAGATTGGCGCGGAAGGCATTAAATCCGGCTTCAGGCGTGCGCGTGAAGCGGTCAAGATGGAGCATGTTCACTTCCATGATTTGCGCCATTCAACGGCTTCCCTTCTGGCTGATGCGGGCGTGGATCTGCACACGATCAGCAAGATTCTAGGCCACAGCACCACGAAGATGAGCGAACGCTATGCCCATATCAAAGTGGATCGGCAGAGGGACGCGCTGGAGAAGGTATTTGGAGGATGACTTGGTGGGCGGTACTGGACTCGAACCAGTGACCCCAGCAATGTGAATGCTGTATTCTAACCAACTGAACTAACCGCCCTTTTTGCTACGAATTACACTGCAATTTACACTGGAAACGCTGAGAACCGCATGAATACTGGGGTTGACTCTGCCGTGTGAAGGCAAGTAAAATATAGCAACACGCCGGAGAACCGCATGGATAAAGGGTATTGCTTAGACACAATGCGACAGTAAACGCCGTTTTTGGACTGTATTTACACTGAAATTACACCGACATGACAAATGACAATTGCCAGCCTCAAAGCCTCTTTGTAACAGACGAGGAATTGGAGCGCTTTACTGGTTGTAAAACAAAGGGCGCGCAGGAATTGTGCCTTAAGCGAAGACGCATCAAGCATTTTAAAAACCTCAAAGGCCTTGTTCTGGTGCGCGCAATTCACGACCAAGTGCCAGAGAATGGGCGACCGAATGACGTGCTCCCATCAGAGAAAGAAATAAAGGCGCTGCCGGCACTGCCTCGTGCGATGGTTGGAATTTATTTCCTCTGCCAAGGAAGCGATGTTGTGTATGTTGGGAAAACGACAAATTTCTATAGCCGCATGGGCTCGCACGTTGATGGCAAATTTGAATTTGATAATATGCGCTTCTTGCCAGCCCATGCAAAGAACTTAGACGCGATGGAGCGTGAATATATTGCGCGATTCTGCCCAAAGTACAATATTGCGCATAAGCCAATATATGCCAGCGAACCTAATTATTCCGCATTCATTGAATGCGGGGCGTGAGACTTTTGCCACCGACCACCGCACTTTCCCTTTTGCAAGACGGCGAACTTTGCACGGTCACGACGGCAGCCGGCGAACGCGAAGCGCAGTGGAATCCCTATGCCTGGTGCTTTACATTCAGCGATGGCGAGACTTGCCCGGTCAGCGATGTGATTGAGTGGGTGCCGGGGGCGAAGTTTTAGCGTTTCGGTATAAATCACCGAACTGGCGAATCATGCCGAAAACTACTTTGGCCAGGCGTCAATCAGCGTCCGTCGCTCGTTTTCGATTCGGTCAGATTATGCTGCCTTGGTCGCGAACACGAATTCATGATAGCTTCCGTTGCTCTTGACTGGGAAGCTATGAAATTCGATATCAGCGAAACCGATTTCACGGAGTTGGTGCAGTAGTCGGTCGCGGTCAAAGCGCAGGCTGCGCATAACTGGCTTCCATTCCCCTTTAAGCAGATGGCGGCGATTTATTGCTGCTCGAACGTCGCTTCCCCACTTGAGCAAAGAAATGCCGTGCTTGAATAGAAAGGAAATCTTTGAAGACGGCAGGTTATATAAAGGAAGGTGAACCATCAATGTGCCGCCGACAACTAGGGCGCGGTGCAGCTCTTTGAAAACTGCCAAAGCATCATCGTGAGATTCGAAATGCTGGAAGACATGAACGGAAAATGCGGCATCGCATGAGCTGTCAACCAATGGAATTTTGGTGCCGTCAGTGACTGTCAGTGTTGCATTGCTGGCCGGGATGTTCTTTCTGGCATAGTCAAGTTGGTGTTGTGATACGTCCAGCCCGGTGACCTGGCGAAAATACTGACTGAGTTGCTTGGTGATGCGCCCGGCACCGCAACCGATTTCGACGCAATGGCCTGCGTTCAAACTGTATTTTTCCCAATTGCGCTGAAAGTCTGCCCAATCTGCTCGGCCAAGTTCATAAAACTCGCTGTCTTGCCAAGCATCTTGACCGCCCTTCTCTTTCCCTTCCCATGTCGCCACCGCAAACAAAGGATCGCGCTCCCCCCATTGCTGCCACTCTATATTTGATTTCATCTTATTCCAAAGTTGCCCATAAGTTAATAGTTGATGCGTGGTTAACTTATAGTATAACTCCCAAGATTACCCATCAGTAACATTTTATTTGGGCCAAGCCTCCACGGTTTTATGGTGCCGGATCGCGCAGTCTGCATAGTTCGGCAGCACCACCTCGGTGATCCAAGTCAGCCAGGAATCGTAGTCAGCAGGGTTACTCGGTCGCCCGATCGGCTTGGCATTAGCTGCCAGGTAGCTGTCGAGCGATGGCTTTGTCGACGGCGTCAATAGAGGTTGTGAGCTTGAGCATCCTTGGAGCATCAGGATGGCAATCAACAGGTAAAGGTTTAGCATTCGCATTATTGAAATCCTTTCTTATGGCGGCCAATTGGGCGTCAAGGATGGAAACATCGATCTGGGCACCGTCTGCAGCTGCCTTGACCTTCTTTGCTGCGCCGACCAGATCATTGAGCGCGGCCGTTGCTTGGCTGGCTTTGTCGCCGGCACGCTCAGCCTTGATATCCGAGATCTGGCCATTCAGGCGCCAGCCGTTGACCTGCCAGCCCCAGCCAAAGCCAATAGCAAAAGCCGCCGCCATAGCCGCCAGCGCGTACAAGGGATTGATCGATAGCGGGTTCATGCGAACACCTGTTTGGCTGTCTCAAACAGTGCCAGCCGGTCAGCCAGTCCATTGATGCCGCCATTGATCCGGCGCGTCACCTTTACCTGGTCGCCAGCGTCGGCAAGCTCGTTCAGGCCATGCGCAAACCAGAACCATGCAGCCGATCGGCAGGCCAATGCTGGGCTTTCCAGGAATTGCGGGTTGGTGATCAGGTCATGCCCAAGCGCCTTACCGCATTTCGCATAGTTTGCCCGCCCGGTAATCTGAATCAGGCCGCGCCCCTTGAAGCGCACGCCGTCGCCGGGTTCCGTGTTGCCCAAATCCTTGCGCCCCTCATATGCGCTGCCACTGGCCAGTTCTTTGACATACCGCAGCTGGCCAGACTCATGCCCGACTTGCGCGAGGAATGATGCCTTCCGCTTTGGTGAGTTGATGTTGAATTCGGTCATGGCGGCGTTCAGGTGCGGCAGGAATGTATCAACCCGCGCTTTTGCAAATGGCATGATGGAAAGCAACTGGGTGCGGTTCATGATAAGTCCTTCACATCCTTAACCATCTGCCCAACATCGACTGCGCGGCGATTATGGAACCACAGCGCTACGGCTCGCGAAATCCACCAGCCCGGCGCACCGACGATTAAATAGACTGCCGCCTTGTGGTTCCCGGCATGCAGCCAAGGCCAGTTGCCCAGCACATCGACCGCCCAATCGCCAAACAGCGTAGAGAACAGGCCGGCGACAGCAAGGCGCGCAACGAACTCCTTGCGGTCGAACTTACCATCACCGGTTACCGGCGGCAGCATCAGGTACAGCAGCGCCGCGCCGATCATGCCGAGCCCGACCTTCAGCCCGTAGATTTTGAAAAATCCGAATGCGGCACCGCCTGAGAATCCATCGTTCATTGCTGGCTTTCTTATTGTTGAAAATGAAAACGTTGGTTATGCGGCGATTGTGCCGAACAACTTCCATGTGCCAGGGGTTCCTGCTGTTGTGCAGACCCAGCCCTCGGATCCGCCGGCCGCCGGCGCAGAATTCCACACCACATCACCGACCGCCCACGCCCCGGTGGTCGGTGCAGCGACGTAAGCGTTATATCGTTGTGTTGAGGTATTGACCGTGCCGGATGCGTAGATACTTGCAACCACCGGCAAGTCATCGCTTGCGCACTGCACGCCCTGAATCTGAATGCTGGCAGCGGCGGCATCGGATGGGTAGATATACAACTGATGATCGGATTTGTTGTAAGAGACAAAAACCACGCGCTTCCACGCCCCGGCGACGGTAGTGATGGATTGCGTAAGCTGACTTGCCCCGGCGATCCAGTTGAACGTCAGGGAGCTTGCTTTGTCCGATTTAATCAGGAAGGAACTGATGTTAAATTTGTTGGCCACGCAGGTCATCAAATTCATGTAAAAGCGGTTTGACCCGGTGCTCCCTGCGGTCCCAGCAAAAGTGATTTCCGGCGTTAGGCCGAACTCACTTTTCTTATTTTGCGCACTATCCACCCCGGCAGTGTTTGAAACATCGATGTACATCGGATTGGATGGATAGAGGTTTGCTCCACGCGTGATGTTAATAAGCGGCGCGCCGTGCATGAAGCCCAAGCCAGATACCGCGATCAGTTGGCCATAACTTGCATGATTAGCTGATACGCCGATGCCAGAAACCGGGCCGATTTCATGGTAAGAAGATGTTGAGTCGCAGCTAACCTTGCTCCCGCTGCTTGATCCGTAACCTGTTAATCCGCTGCTTGTAAGGCGGGATGAGTTAACCAGAGCAAAGCAAGGACTGAGCGAACTGGCAAGGTCGGTTCCAGAGACTTCGACCTGCGAAGAATCCAAATACACATCGGCTTTAAAAATCGTGGTGCCATCAATGACAATAGAAGCTGCGCCCGTGCCGTTGCTCTCGATATGTACCGAGTTGATGGACTGGCCGACCGCGCCAATAAACGCGATACCGCAGACCGCATTTTCCTGCAGCGTTAGCCCATCGAATTGGTTATTGTGCAGAGGGATCGCATACGATGCCGTCATGTTGCGCACGATGCATCCGACCTGATTACCCTGCAATCGCAGCCCTCGGAATGTGTTTGCGTTACAGCCACCATTGACCGAATCGCTGTACAGTTTCATGCCGACGATGCCGGACTTGAGCGTGACATTATCAAAGCTGTGCTCCATCGATACGCGGCTATCGAGGTTCGTATCGAACCCGGTAATCAGCATGTCGCGCATGCCCAGGTACAGAATCGCCTCCTGCGCCCCGGCACTCGGGTTATTGGTCACGCTGCCAAACTTCAGTCCGGTTGCGCCGGTCTTGCCGTTAGCATCAAACTTCAAACCACCACCGATCAGCCGCGCACTTTCTCTTGATGTATCGGCCAGCCATTGCATCAGCACCGTACTGTCGGCCTGACATTTAACCGTGCCTGTTCCAAAAATTGCTCGCACACCTACCGGAACAGTCAGCCCGGTTGCAAGATAGGTATAGCGGCCAAAATCAACGTCCATCACTTCGCTATCCAGTGCTTTCTGTATGCTGGCAGACATATCTAGCGTAACCGTGCCGCTGGCCGCCTCAAGCCGTTGCGCAGGCGTCAGGAAATCGAATACATGCACCTTTCGTGCGTTGATTTCTGCCTGAGTAGTGGCTACTGCGTCAGGCAGATTCTTGATGTCGCCAACAAGCGATGCGCCGGAAGATGCAGCAAGCAGTGCCTGCAATGCTGATGCTGACTGTGCCGCTGGAGCCACGGCGACCGGCTTGCCGTCTGCATCAAACCCCAGCAAGTTATTCGCGCGGGCAGCAGCGACCGGAAATTCTCCGTAAGCACTGGTGTCGTCGGTTGCAGGAAAGACGATCGAGCGGTCAATCGCTTCCTGCTGCTGCTGGTCCACCATCGTCAAGCGGTCGAACACGTCCTCATGGCTTTCGGCGAAATAGGCGCCTTGGTTGCGCAAGTCGGTGTTTTGCGTGACAGACAGGACGCGGCGTATCGTCAGGCGCGTGCCATCTTCTGGTGCTGCCACGCACACCACATTGCCGCCGTTATAACTGCCGGCGCCGGTCACTGTGTAATCGGTATTTAGCACCAGCAGCGTATCGACACCAGTGTCAATTACGGTGCTCGTGACAATCAGGTCAGCGGCAGAGAAGATGCGGAATGAATAAGGGAAGGCGGTTGTTACACCATTCCCCAGCGCCTGCACTTTGTTGGCATTGGTTGCAACTGTCAATTTCGGCTCCCGTTATTTACGCGGATTCTTTGCGAAAACATTGAGCGAAATCAACAGTTATTTTTACACTTGTGCTAGTCCTTTGGCGGTCCGAACAACAATGCTGCCGGGTTCGCGGTTGTGCCATCCTTCAACGCTAGGAAGCCTTCAATCGTGCGCTGCACCTGGCCAGCAGGATAATGGAACAGGATGCCGGCCGTGTTATTGGCTGACTTGGCCAGCGCCGCGTCAAGTTCACCCTGTTCGGCCTGCTTGACCAGCTTGCCGGCTTCACTGAAGAATCTGGTGCCGGCCGGGCCAGAATAGCCGTACATGCCCTGGATCGCTGACGAGATTTCCCGCAGGCCGACCAGCGTGCCGGTCATGAAGCTCAATTGCTCCTTGATCAGCCAGGCATACCATTCTTCATCGTCATCCGGACCCTGTCCGCCCTTGACCACTTCCTTCAATGCCGCTGTCAATACCACCGGTATCGTATAGAGCAGCAGCATGTCGACCGCAAACTTGCCCACATCGCCGATCTTCTTGAAGTCGGTACGCCCGGCAGATTCCACCGACAGATTCCAGGTTGCCGAGAAATAGGAATAGAACGTGGTGAACAGTTTTTTCAATGGCCCGCCGCGCTGGATGGATGCCAGATCCTTGGTCTGGCCGCCACCCTGTGCGTCGACCACAGCCTGATCGGCCAGCGCGATGGCCTTTGGCTCGTCGTTGCCGGTCTGCTCCATGTATTTTTCATAAGCACCTAGCCAGGTCGGCACGTCGACCACTGCCTGCATCTTCACGATCGCATAGAAATAGGTTTCTTCGACCTTGGGCATGATGCCGCCCTTGCTGATCTTGTTGCGGATTTCAGCGATTTCACGAGTTTGCGTCTTGCTGCGCAGGCGCATCATGTCCGACCGGTCATACACGAACTTGGTGGCATTCTCCATGTGCAGCGCATCACCCAGGAACCGGGCAATGCCCCGCGCTGCCCACTTCGGCCCGATCCGCACCATCGATTGTGTAATGCCCAGCGGTTGCATCAAGGCGGTCGTCAGGTTCAGGCCCATGCCGGCGATGGTCACGCCCGAGCGCAGCCAGGCCATGCCGCTTTCGAATGCATCCTGTGCGCCGATTTCGCCCGCCGCAATATCGACGATCGCTTCCTGAATTGCCTTATAGGTCTCGATGCCATAGTGGTCCAGAATCGCCCCGTTCATCTTGGTGGCGCCCAGAATCTTGTTGATGTCGATCAGCATTTCACGGTGCGTCAGCGTCTGCAGCACGGTATCGATATGCGCCAGCCCGACGCCCAGATCCAGCTTGATCTTGCGGTCGATGACCTTGCCGGCACGGTCCTTGGTGAATCCGGTATCGACGCCAGGACGTGCCACGGCGCCGCGCAGGATCCGATCAGCTTCTTCCTTGGCCCGGTCTTGATACGATCGGACCGAATGCCGTTCGTCGTACTTGATCGGGTAATAGCCACCTTCGACCCGGCGCCCGCTTGGCAGGATGAACCCGGAGCGGTCGACCTTGGCCGGCTCGATGCCGTTAATGCGCTTATCCTGCGCGGCGACGTCTGACCAGTAGGAATCGATCAAATCCCACATACCCTGCACAAAATCCCATTCATGCGCTTCCAGACGGTTCAATGCTGCCAGCACTTGCTGGTCGGTCCAGTTGTAGCCGTCGCGAATCCTCTGGCGGTTGCCTTCATTGCCGTAGTTCAGTGCCAGCGCCAGCAGGTCGGACTTCGACAGCGACCGGTTCAGGGTTGGATAATGCTGTTTCGTCAGCAGCCCCAGCCCCTTGGCCTTGTTGGCCAGTCCCTGCTTTTGCAGTTTGTCGTAGAGTTTGGCCAGCTTCTTGGTGGCGTCTTCGGTCAGCACCGCCTTGCGGTTGGCTGCATCGTTGATTGGCTGCATGAAGGTATTCCACATGAAACCGTCATCCTTCCAGCCATCCATTTCGCGCAGCATCGACGACAGCTTGCGGTGTGCAGCGAAATAGCCGTCACGGATTTCCTTGACCGAATCGAGCCAGGTGCGCGTGCCGATCGGCGCATCTTGCAATGTGCCGAATTCCTCGACCGATGCCGCCCCTTCGGCGACCACGTCTTCTAGTGCGCGCTGGGCCTGCACCGACAGCAGCCGGGTTTTCAGGTTGACCATGTGTTCGATATTCTTGATCGCATCGCGCACCGCCAGCAATTGGTCGAATGGCAGGGTTTTATAGTTGCGTTGCTGGGCATCGAGCAAGACCGAATCCGGAATCATGACCGGTTCGTCGTCTTCCATGCGGTCCTTGATGAACTGCAGCAGGTTTTCCCGGCGCACCAGGTTGCCTTTTGGCACATCGGCAAATTCATATTGCTCCAGCAAGTCGTCGATCTGCTCCAGGTACGGACCGCCCGCCTTGCCGAATTTCTGCCGGGCGCGCGTCTTGGTGAATTTCCGTGCATAGGCATAGATATCATCAGTCGTTTCCAGCGCGTTGGCGGCTTCCCGGTACAGGTAATGATTCAGCAGTTCGCGCTGCTTCTGGGTCGCTGCTTCAATAAAGTCGCCCTTGGCCATGGCAGCAAATGCCGCCTTGGCAGCCTTGCGTTCGGCCAGCAGGTACGGATAGGGCCGGATGTCGCGCACGGCAGTCTGGCCGATCATGCCCCTGGCAGCATCCCGGAATGCTGATGCTGGTGGCGTATCGGTGGCCGCAGTCGCTTGCCGGCGCTGGTCGCGCACCTTGTCCGCTTCGACTTTGACGAATGGGGCAACCTCGATCTGCTTCTTGCGAATTGCCAGCAGTTCAGTGCGCAGGATGTTGGCCCGTTCTTCATTGTGCATTGCAGCGACCGCTTCTTCGGCGATCGTGCCGTCGACCAGCATGTCGCCATGACGTTCGGTCATGCGCTTTTTGGCTTCGGCTTCGATCAATGCCTTGCGTGGGCGCATGTTGACCAGTGCTTCGACTAGCTCACTGCCTGAGCCATACCCCAGCAGGTCGGCAGCAGCATCATGGTGCAGGCCGTTGCCATCGCTCGAAAAAACGGCGCCACGGCCATCACCGTAGCCGCGCGGGATGCGCTTGACATAGCCACGCCCGAATTGCTCGATCAGGTTCTGCTTGTCCAGCTTGAACGGCGTGCCGTCCGGTAGTTCGCCACGGGTCAGCGCATCGAATGCCCGGTATTCCGGCAGTGCATCGAGTTCGGCGCCCACATCAGCGCGCACCTTGTCCAGTTCGGCATTCCACCAGACCAGTTTTTCGCGGGTGAATTGGCGCATTAGCTTGGTGCGCAGGGTATCTTTCGACCGGTCCAGCGCCGCCTCGACGCTCCTGGTATAGACCGCGAATTCCTGATCTGTCATGCCGGCGTCGGCAGCAGTCGCGAACATCGCCGGCAGATCCATTTCATCCTTTGCCGCCTCGATTTCAGCATCGGATGCATAGATCCGGTTGAATACGCCGCGCACCTCGTCGGACAGCGTGACATCCAGCGCCTCGATCGACTTGTAGATCATGGTCAGCCAGGCTTTGAATTTCTGGAAGACAGCCCGCAGTTCCGGCGATGGTGCCTTGCCTTCACGCAGGTAGGCCTCATTGGCCCGGGCGAATAGCTCATGCTGCTCGACGCCGATCTGGTCGCGGCTTTCGATCTTCATGAATTTCAGGATGGCAGCATAGTCATCCTTGATCTGCTGCGATGCGGTCGGCGCGGCTGCCAGGTCGCCCAGCACTTCCAGGTAAAAATGGCCGGTTTCGTGCAGGAATGTCGACAGGTCGGCGTTTTCCAGCAGGGCAATCTTGAACTTGCGGTCTTTGCCGAACTGGATATAGCCGCGCTTATCGTCACTCTGCTTCTGGAAAAACACCGCCGTCCCCGAATCGCTCACCGATCCCGGCAAGCCACCCATGGCGCCAGTCGCCCTGCTCCAGCGCAGCCCGACATGATCTTCTCCGCGCCATTCGCGTACGCGCGCATGCACATCGGCCAGCAGCGGCATGATCTGTTGCACGGACATAGGGGCATCGGGATTCAGCGGATCTTTGAGTGCCGACCAGCCGGGCATGATCGCACCATCGGCGCCACGGGCCAGGTCAGCCCAGCCGCGCGATTGAAATTCCGTGAAGGTGGCGCCGGATGGCATCGGTCCGTTGACGGTCAATTCGCCGTCAGTGGCCACAGTGAAGGTTAGTGCAGGTTCTGCGTTAAGGTCTTGCTGAAGTTGTTCGTCGCCGAAGATGCGAACGACTAAAAGCCGATTGTCGGTATCGGCTTCGCCTTCTATTTGGTAGCCGGTGAAAGGCCCAAGTTGGCCCTTAACTCGTCGAGTCGTTTCTGGGGATCCCGCAAGGTCTTCGGTTGCCAGGTCGGACGCGCGGCGTACTCTTTTAAGAAGCCCGGTTGTACGGGTGTAACGGGTTCCCGCAGGTGCATCGGATAAGAAGCGATTCTGTTCATCGTCAATCTCCTGCTCCGTCATGATGGGAGCTTGAATTTCGATTGTCTCCGCCTCTGCCAGCATTGTCAAGATGCTTTCAGGCGAGATACCGGATTGATACAGCATCTGCGCTTCATTGATGGGTGACACCTCGCCATCGGCCAGCTGGACGCCGGTAATGCCCAGCGCCGCCAGATAACTGGATGCCTCAGCTTCATCGCCCAGCCGTTCGGTAATGCGGTCGATCAGCGTGCGGCCGGTGAACTTTTCTTCCGCCTTATCCGGATCTGCCTGGTATTCCGGATTGTTCCAGGCATCGGCGCGCAGGCGCTTGATTTCGCCGCGCAGTGCGTACCGTACCGGGTAGGACAGTTTATTCAGCGGCACATCCAGTTCCAGCACCAGGTCAGGCGTGCGCTGATTGTAGATATCGCCAATTGCCGCCGCCATGGCTTGCCGCACATCGTCATTGTTGGCCGTACTCAGGTCGACGCCGATCTGCTGCAGGTATTCCGCCAGATTGTTCAGGTCGCGCGCCTGGCCTTGCAATGTCTCGTTGATGTTGTTGACTGAATAGGTTGGGTTGCCGGCGATTTCCGCCTCAATGGCTGCCAACAGGTCACGCACCTGGTAGCCGGCTTCATTGGCCAAGGCAGTCACTTCATCGATGCCGCGCCCGGTCAGTTGCGCAACGTTTTTGACAAATGGCGCCTTGTTTGCATCGACTTCCATCTGGCGGATTTCGCCGCCAGCATCATTGATGCCGCCGACTTCCCTGACAAATTCGATCAGGCTGGGCCCATTGATCTGCAAGCCGCTAGGAATCTCGGCATTACGCAGCATGTCCAGCAGCGGGTCGATCTGGATATCAGACGTGCCAAGGTTGGTCAGCACATCGGCCATTGGCCTGACGATCTGCATGCCGTATTGCTCATGCAGTGCCAGCGGATCCATGCCGGAGCGCTCCGCCAGGTTGCCCATGACCTTGGCATAAGTCTGGGCATAGTTCGCCGCGGTGCCTTGCTCCATGCCGCCCGCGACCAGTTGACCGGCGATGTCATCGGACATTTGAGTGATGGCCGGCTGCGCTTGCATGTTCGGCAATTGCTGGTTTTGCGCATCCGCCAGCAGTTTTCGCAATTCTTCCGGGTGATTCTTTTCGTACAGGTCGGCTTCGCGCGCCGTCATTTCGCCCTGCACGAAGCGGATATCATTGATCAAGCCATCGTAATGCGGTGTTTTTGCTGTGCTGGTAATGAAGTCGGCCAATGGAATGACCAGGTCGCCACCCGTCATCAGGGCTTCTTCGAAGTTCGCCACCCCCATTTCGACCGCAGCGATGGCCGGGTCGATCTGCATATTCTGGAAATACTGCTGATACTGTTCGGCTGGGATGAAAATGTTTTCCATCGGACCATTGGCGGTATGCTTGGCAATGAAATCCTTGACCCGTTCCGGCGCCCGCTCGAAGGTCTTGCTATCAATCACGCCATCTTTCAAGGCGGTCAGCATGTCGACGGCGCGCTGTTCACGCGATCCATTGGCCAGACGGTCGGCAGCCTTGGCGATCGTGACTTGTCCACCGGTGGCCACCATCGTCGCAATCAAGGTTTGCGCGGCAGCACTCGGGCGCTCCGCCAGGTAGGCGGAAAACGGTTTTTCAGGATTCAGCACCGCCCATTCGTTCATGTCCTGCAGCACGGTCGCAGCTTGCTCACCCGGGATTTCCGTCATCATCTGGTTGGCCAGCACCTTGCCGAAACTCTTTTTCAGGCCAATATCGCGCATCAAATATAAGGCCGGTAGCTTTTCCGTGGCATATTCGACCATTGCCTGCGACGAGCCATATGCCAGGGATCCAGCAACAGACACACCCTTGTCACGCGCTTGGCCATAGGCATCGCCGCCCGCCATGGAAGTCATGCCCACCATCATCGGCGCCGGACTGCCCGACAAGATCGATGCCGGTGTCAGCATCAGATTCATGCCCAGCGATTCCGCACCAGACAAGGCGGCTTTCTGGGTGAATCCCATGCCTTCCTGGTTGCCGCGCCAGCGGTTTGCTTCGGCAGTCTGTTCTTTGCGAAATTGTGCAAACTGGCTCGACATCACGGCAAACGGGTTTTGCGGCAGGATTCTGCCAACCAGTGGCTGCGTGAACGTGGCGCCAACATCAGCACCAGCTTGCGCCACGCCCCACAACCCGGCATTGACCTTTGGCACCATTCCCGCACCGACCGACCGACCGAAGTTGGCGCCAAAGTTAAGTGTGTCTTCGAGGAAGGACAGTTTTTCGACGTCATCCTTCGCCAGCGCCGCATTGGCAGGATCCGCCAGCAGTTGCGCGGTCGACGGGTATTTCTCCGCTAGCGACTGGTAATCGATTTTCTCCATTTCCACCCGGCGTTCGACCGCCACCGTATCCAGGCGAGCGGCTTCCAGCGGCACATTGGCCGCCTTGGCCAGCCGGTGCAGCTTGGCTTCGACATCGGGGTTCTTGTCAGCTGCCACTTGCATGGCGCTTTTCATGGAGCCGGTCAGATCATCTTGCACCAGTTGCAGATACGGATTTTCTTGTGCCATCGATTACCTTTGAATTTGATTTTTGCGCGCGTACATATCGAGGATCATTGTTTCATTGACTGGCCGCTTTGTCGCTTTGAGAGCGGAAATGATCAGGTCGCGCTCTGCTGCCGGCACGACCAGTTTGTCGCCAGCCCGCACATCAAACTTTGGCTTTTCATTGGCGCCGTACCAGCTGCCTTTCACCTGGACATTGGTGAACAGCTTGGCGGTTTCCTTCTCGATTTCTTCCGACGTCAGCTTCTTGCCCTTGGCATTCTCTGCTGCCGCAATCGCTGCGGTTTGCGCACGCATGGCCCGGCCGACCTTGGCGGCATCCGAATCCGGCTTGTCGCTGGGCTTCGGTGTCGGATCAATGTTCGCTTCGGCCAGGAACTGGTTCAATACCTGGTTGGCGGTGCGGGTCGCGGTCAGTGATTCGGCCTTGCCGGTGCGCAAATCTTCCTGTTCGCGCGTCAGTTCCTTGAATTCGGTATCGGCCAGCTTGCCCTTCATGGCCATCAGATTGGTGGCTTTGAGCAGCGCCGGATCTTTCCGCAGTTCGTAATAGATGCCCCAATCGGTCGGCGCCTCTTGACCCTTGGCGCGCTTGGCGGCATAGGCCTGCAGGTTGTCGATCTGGTCACCAGGCAAAGCGGTACGGATCGATGCCGGCAGCGCCATATAGTTGCCGCCATTGGCATCGATCTGCTTATAGGCTTCGCCGACCGTGTCGTCTTCGCGCTGCTTCTTGGCCTTCAGGTTGGTTTCATACAGTTGCGTGGCCTGGTCAATGGCCAGCTTGACGGATGCTGCAGGCTTGCCCGCCATCTGTTCGCGCACGCCGGCATGCAGGTCTTCCAGGGTCGCGCGCTTCTGGCCGGTTGCGCCGGCGCCGAACTGCGTGCCGATCTTCGCGACATAATCCTGCGTTTCCTTCGGCAGCAGTGCCAGGTAATCGCCGCCCTTGGCTTCCTTGACTGCCTTATCCAGCGCACCAGGCCCGGCATTGTAGGCAGCCAGCGCCTTGTTCACGTCACCACCGTATTCCTTCAGCATGGCCTGCAGGTAGTCACGCCCGACGCGCGTACGCTCTGCATCGCTGTCATCCTTGGCCGGCGCCACGCCATATCCGGGGTTCTTGTTGGTCGCCGGCATGACCTGCATTTTGCCCTGCGCGCCTTTGGGCGAGGTAATCAGGTTGCCATTGTTGTCCCGCTCGCGGTTACCCGATTCCTGCGTGGCCACCAGCGTGGTCAGTCGATCGTAATCGGTTGGATCGGTCAAGGACCGCATGCTATTCACTACACGATGCGCGACTGCCACCGCTTCATTGGTCCTCATTTCTTTGTCGATTGCGCCCTTGTATTTCAGGACATCGCCGGCTTCCATGTCGCGACCGTATTTCTTCAGGTAGCCATCGGCATAACCCAGATTTTGATTCTCGAGCGCAGATGCCAGCACGCCGGCATGCACCTTTGATACCTTGTCGGCGATCACCACCTTCAGCGCATCGGCCGGCAATCCTTCGCGCATGCCTTGCGCGCGCAACGAATCGGTAATGTTGGCGATGCTCTTATCGATGGTCGCCGGATCATTCCAGGTCTTCATGGCTGCATCGGTTTCCAGCGCCACCGTCGCATTGGTCACCGTCTTGGCGTATTCCGTGATCTGGGCATTTTCATGGCGCATCAAGCCGCTTTTGAAGTCCAGCGACGATTCGGCAAACTTCTGCCGGAACTTGGCTTTCTGCCGCTCATTGGACAAGCCGCCCTCGATTTCCGTGCCGACGCCGTTGAATCGCTCCGCATAATCGCCAGACATGGACCGACCTTCAGCGCGCGGCGTCATGACATCGCGGCCCTTGACGTTGGTGAATCCCTCTTTCTGGCCCATCGTCAGGTCTAGCTGCTTCTCGCGCAGCTGGTTATAGGCATCCTGCACCCGAAGATTGTCCGCGTCATCCTGCACCTGCTGCATGACGTTGGCTGCGTTGCCAAGACCTTGCGCGATCGGCGCACCGAAAGCGGCAGACGGCACGTTCGCGTTCTGCTGCGTAACCGGTACGGAATTCTCTTTTTGGGTCGATGTATAGGAAGGTACGCGCATCATTTGCCCCAATAACCGGCTTTTGCGCCACTGCTGTAGATGCTAGATCCGGCCGTCAATGCGGTGCCTACCGCCTGGTTTGTACCGGCCTTCCTTGCCGCTGCGCCTTGCGCGCGCAGGTTGTCGGCTTGCGTATCAAAACCATAGGCCTGTTTCATCGCATTGTTCCTGGCCACAATCGCATCGAATTCGCCAAAACCTGCCGAGTCTGTCAGGATCTGGCTGCCGGAACCTGTGGTCGCGTCCATCCCATTGGCTGCCAGCGCCGCGCGCTGTTCTCCCATGACCTTGCGTGCCCGGTCGCGCTGCTTTTGTTCTTCGACCGCGCCGCGCGCCATCGCATCATCGGCAGCATACTTTTCCGACACAGCATTGTTATTCATGACTGCCTGCTGGTATTTCCCTTGGTCAATTGATGACTTTGCCGCAAATGCCCCGGAAATCGCTGCAATACCCATCATGATTGTTGTCGGTTCACACATGATTGCCACCCATTTCAAATTTATGAAACTTCATTCGATACGCCCCGTATGGTTCCGGCGCCTGCAGCAAAAAACCCAGCCATTTCAGCCACTCAATTGCTTTCACATTCCTGGTGTCGACATAGTTGACCAGGTACGGATAGCGCGCCAACATCAGTCCGACCATCTTCTTGTTGCGCCGCAGGAATGCCTTGGCATGCACTTCGATCAGGTCGGTGCCCAGCATCCACGGATATCCGGTTTCCGAAATAAGACTGGCGCCCACCACGCCAAAGATGCAGGCAACTTCATCGTCGACCATGCCGGCCCAGACCATTTCAGACTTGGCCACGCACTTGCCCAGGATATCCTCGACTGGTTGCCCTGCGGACGCCATGACTTCATGACGGTCAGCAATACGGACATGCGGCAGCATCTTGTCGACATGCGCTTGCGTGGCTGGCACGATGGCGTACATCAAGCGCCCCCGACTGTGACATCCGGAATAATGGCCAGGATGGTCGCCGGCAGAGGATCTTCTTGACGGATGAACACATGCCCACGCTTGTTCCAAGTCGACGGGATCTGCGATTCCATGATGCCGTCAGCTGCTGCAATCGCCTGGTCATACCCTTCGGCCGATCGCTGCTTGATTTCAACCAGATGACTGGAATCAGGACCGACCTTTAGCCCGCGCGTTTCCTCGACGATCATGCGCATCGCCGGGATCAGCTTCTTTTTGTCGAGGATCGTTTCCGGACTCTGCGCCGTGATCGATAGCGTCTCGATGTCGGCCGTTATTGGCAAGCCGACATGCACGACAGCCGCGGCATATTGCAAGACGGCTGAACCGCTCGACACGGTCAATTGTGGATGCACATTTCCATCGGCGAGGACATTGCATAATTTACCCTCCAGGTGATCCATCCCGCCAAAAGAGGCGCGCGCCAGGCTCCAGTCGGTTGTGGCTGTCGCCTGCAGCGCCACAGGAATATCCCGGTTTGCCAATGCCGTCACATGCAAACTGTCGGTGTAAGCGGTAATGCGCAGCCGGATGACGTTGTCGCCAGATGGGAAATGCACCTCCGCACCAACGTCGCCAGAGGCGAACACATTGCCCGATGCTGCCAGGGTGAATTCGCCTTGCTGATAGGTCCAGTCGGTCGCCGTCGATATCGTGATCGTGGTCGACCCGGTGTTGCGCCCGTCATAGGTCAGGCCGGAATCGACGAAGAACCAGTCTGCAGGATCGGCAAATGTGCGGGTATTCATGCGCTCGACATAGCGTTTCGTGGCGCCGCCGATCGTGCGCTTGACGATGCAATACAGCGCGTCTTCGCCACCTTCGGAAATGCAGGCGACAGACTCGAATTCGCCATCGGTGTCATGCCGGTGCCAGCCAACGACCTGTTGTTCCTTCAGATAAGTCAGGCCAAGCAATGTGCCATCGGAACGGACGCACCACACCACCTGAAACGGCACTTGTTGATAACTCCACTCGGATACGACATAGCTGTCGAACATGTGCGATGCCAGCTGCGTCAGATCCTGCCCGGTGTAAGTGTCGGAAGTGAATTCAAAGGCCAGTTCTCGGATGCTCTTGCCCTTGTCCTGGATATACAGCGCGGTATTGCCGACGATTAAAGGCGGCGTTTTTGAGCAGCCACGGTATCCCTGCGCCTTGACCGCAATAGTGTCCGGCGCTACTACATCATTCTGGCCTGCCGAGACAATCCATTCCGAACCCGATGTCAGGATGGCCAATTTATCGAGCGGAATCAAGTGCCGCACCGCATTGACCTGCCGGCCAGGAATTGGGAAATTGATTGCATCGTCAGCAACCAGCGGCTGACTGGTGCCGAAATCGAAATAATTACCGGTGCGCGACATCCAGTTGCGTTGCGGCTGCGCTGGCGTGCCGCCGAATACCTGCCGATTCTGGAAGTAGGTCACTGCTGCCGGGTAGCCCTGATTGCCGCCCCAGGCCGATATCGCCCATTTATAGGTGGCGCCACCAGCACCGACCGCCCCATCAGGCACGCGATTGACCACGCTCATGGTGGCCGATGTTGACGAGCCTACCGCCGTGACAGTGCCGAAGCCAAAGCCAGGGTGCAGGAAGCGCCAGAGCACAACACCATCCGACCAGTCATCCGCGTCATGTGTCGGGCGCAATGACCCGGTGCTGGCTGCTGTCTGCGATTGGTAATACTTGCCGTCCGATCGTCGAATGTCGCCCACGACCACCGCCTTGCCCGGCTCCCATGGCACACCAAAATCCTTTTGCTCGATATAGAACGGCGTGCCGATCATCGCCGCATCAAACAATGCAGCCGATGCGGTCAGCGTGACAGAACCCGTAGCCGCGCTGGCATAGACTGTTGTGGCACCGACATTGATATCCTGAAATGGACCGTTAATATTCGGGAATTCCGTGACCGTCCAGGCGGTATGCGCTGTACGCGAGATTTGCCGAGGCTGGTAATCCGGATGCACGATCGTCAGCACGTCCGCAGATTGCGTCCAGTTCAGGGTTGGCAGATCCGCAGTCGTGTAGGGCGTGACCACCACCAGCGGCACGCCAGGCGATGATTCGACAATACCGCCATCCTTGAACACGCGCATGGTCAGGTTGCCGAACTCCAGGACATAGGTTTGCGTGGTCGAAAACTCGAATGGAATCAGCCGGTGCCGGATCGCCGAGTTTTGGACTTCGCTGATAAAGCGCGTGCCGGCTCGATTCTTGACACCACCATACTGCTGCGCGATGAAGTTGCGGCATTTCTTCAGGCTGGTCGCGTAGCGCGCCAGATCAACGCGGCCATGCAGCGACGGCGACAGTTCGCCTCCCGTAAAACTTGGCTGCAGGATGCTGGTCATTTAATTGCGCCCCGTTAGGAACTCGCAATCAGGCTCGACACCGCCCTGCCCTTCGCGCAATGATCCTGCCTGCGCTTGACTGATGGTATGCATGTACATTTTGAATGCCTTGTCGCCCAGGCTTGCGGCTGCCGACATCGGCATGGCGATTTCCGACCCAAGCAGCCAGGCCAATGCCATGACGAATTGCGGCGAAAACAGGTTCGGATTAGTCACCCGCTTGGTGTAGACCAGTTCGGCTTCTGCCTGGTCGGTGTACAGCACCTTAACGTTACCTTCTTCGGCGACTTCAAAGGCAATCCGGTCCTTCGCCAATGGTTCGCGCGACCCTTCCACAACCAGATGGCGCGCTGCCAGGCAGTCGGTCGGCATGGCATAGCGGTAGAGCCAATTGGTCGGCGGCGTGCCGAGGTCAGCCAAAGCCTGGCGCCCGGTCGCAAAATTCCATGGAAAATTCGCCAGAACCATGTCGCGGCATGGTTCATAGAAGATATTGCAGACATTGGCTTCCTGCGATGATTCGCTCAGGTTGTCGATGAAAATCGAAATCCCGATGCGACCCAGCGCCATGTTGCAGATTGCGACTTCCGACGACGCCATGCCTTGCCCCTTTAATTATGCTGCGTTGCCGTTCTTGTGACCCTGCGCCTTGCCATCCCGTTTTGCGATTTCCGAAAACGTGGTAGGCTCGTCGGCTTTCTTCGGCTTGCCCTTGGTAGGCTCGTCGTCTTTGTCGTCTTTCTTCTGGTCCTTGACGGGTTCCATCCACTTGCCGGGCTTGCCTTCATATGCAAAGGTTTGCCCGGCGCGGATGCGAACGCCGCCAACGAAGCCATCTTCTTTAGCGAGATAGTTCATTGGCGGCTACTCCTTACAGAGCGTCAGGGTAGGCTTTCCACTTCGCCACATCGCGAGTGAGGAAAGCATTGATGGCGCCGGCAGTCATGGCAGCCACACCAGTCGTCTGGACAATGCCCAGATAACGCTCGTATACCGGTCCTTCCATCGGCACGGCCACGACCGCCAGCACGGTGCCAGCAGCAATGCCGGCAGCCGCATCCAGAGCGGTAGTGCTGAAGTGCTTGGTCGCGGTCGCAGGGGTCATCGCAGCAGCAGCATCCGAAGCCAGATGCAGTTGCAGCGTGCCGGTTGCAGCGGCAGTAATGGCGGTCGCCACCTGGATGACCAGGTAAAGCGGCTCGCCCACGCCGATGTCACGCGGAACAGCACCCAGGTCGATCTGGTTACCCAGAAGATAGGATGCCGCAGCGCCGGTATTTAACGCCGTGGCGTCGCAAAACTCATTGAAAGTATCGAGGATCATGATGTATTTCCTTTCTGGTTAGATGCCGGTTTCGTTGTTCAGCAGAGAATCGCAGCGACGGATTGGAATGCCATCGAACATTGGCACGCGGACATGGGCGCCGTTCGCGCGCGTGATCTGCTCGATCGACAGCGTGGAACCAGCCACCTTGTTCATGATCTGGCGACGCAGGAAGCTGCGAATCGTGCGGTTGGCGTAGAACACAGGACGACCCGAATTGATGTTCGGGATCAGGTCGACAGCCTGCGCCAGAAGATCGATCAGGTCCGGGCCGCTTTGCGCGTCTTTAGTCAGATCTTCAGCATCGACCTGGATGCGCACGACATAGCGCCAGTCCTTCACATGCAAGCCAGCATCCCAGCGGTAATGCGTGCGATAGGCTTCCATGCGGCCACCAGCGCCGTCGACGCTCTCGATGGTGACCTGACCCTTGTCTTGCATTTGCAGACCGGCCTTGGAGCCCTTTGGATAGATGCCGTGGACATTGTCGCCCCAGCAAATCAGATAGATCGAAGAATTGTCGGCATTATCTGGCGTATCGGCGCTGGTGATGATGTTGCCGCCGTTTTCTGCAGACTGGCTATTGAAACGCGGACCGAAACCGGTGAAGGCTTCCGGCTCAGTCGATTCATTGCCAAGGAACAGGGTCGATACCAGTTCTTGCGACATACCTTCGATATGCGCGCGATCTTCCGACAGGCGGAATTCATTGGTATTGCCGTTCAGATCGGCCAGTGCGACGTCGACTTCGGCATATGCTTCCAGCATGCCGGTCGCGTCAGTGACTTGCACAGTGCGGCTTTTCGTGGGTTGCACGCCGCCGTACAGTTTGCGCCAGGTTGGCTCAGGCAGACCGGAACGGATCGTGCCACGGTGGCCGGTCGGCAGGTTGCCTTCCTTCCACACCATGTCATCCAGCACTTCGTTGGTTTCATTGAGGATTTCGGCGATCGCGTCGATCTTGCCGTTCGGGTCCAGACGACGGGTAAGGTCGAGCAGGGTTGGGTACTTATCAGCCAATGCAGTCATGTGAGACTCCTAATTTAAGATTTATTTGAATTACCGAACAATCTGTCAGCAGCGGTTTGCTGCGTGCCTGCCGGTCGATTACCCGACACGAACGAGTCATCCGCCATTGCTTTACCAATGCGTGCGAACACCCGTACTAGCTCCGGATGGCTACCCATCCGCGTGGCGTCCAACGCTGATTTGAGTTCCGGCGTACCAAATTGGGTAAGTGCACGCTGGGCATTCTTGATGTTTTCCGTCAATGCCTGCCCACCGATTTCCTTATCCGCCCTGATATCCGTCTCCCACTTCGCCACCGTCGAATCCCAGGCCTCATGCTGCTTTTGTACGAATTTGGTCTGCAGTTCGACGAGCTTTTGCGCCTGGTCGTTGGAAAGATTCATCTCTTTCGCGATCGGCTCAAATTCGGCGACTGCTTCCGCGTCCAATGTCACGCCTTCCGGCGCTTTGAACTCGTACTTTTCCGGGGCACCTTGCGGCTTGTCATCGTCCGACTCGTCGCCCTCGGGCTTGTCGGTGTCAGACTTGGCTTCTGTTGCGGCCGGATCTGCAGCATCGGGCTTGACATCGTCCGATGGTTTATCCGTCGCTACTTCGTCCGCGATTGGCGTATTCAGTAGCGACGTTGCAGCTTGAACATCACTTGCAGCCGTGGTATCGGTTGTTCCTTGCACGGTGGTTGTGTCGCCAGGCATGGTTCTTTACTCCTTACTTTCTTTCATCATTAACAAATAGGCTTCGGGCTGCGCTTCCATCAGGTCGCCAAACAGCAATTTGCCGATTTCCCGTTTCCCTTCCAGTGCGTAAATCGATGCATTCATGACCTTGGAGACAGCAAACAATTCGGTCGACTCCAGCATCCGGACAACAAACCGGCGCCCGCCTTTGGTTGCCAAAATCTCGCGCAAGTCATCCAGTTCACGATCGCGGACTGTCTTCTGCTTTTTGTCGCGTGCCTTGACTTGCTCCGCATCGCCGGCATTGAACGGTTTGTCTGTCAGCATGCTCAATGCAGGCTCCCTTCGACTTCAGCAGGCCATCGCTGCATAGCCGTGCGAACCGCTTCCAGCTTTCCCTCTGATTTCGCCTGCCGGACCATGGCCAGCAGCAGTTCGCGGTACAAATGCCGATCCTTTGGCGCGTACATCAGGGCGAGTTGTTCCGCCAGTTCTTCGCTGGATTTAAGTTTGTCCATTAGGCCGCCGCCCCTTGCATGTTCTGAATGATTTTTGCCAGTGCGTTGTCGCCTTCCATTGGCATCTGGGCCACGTTCTTGGCGGTTTCGCTGCCGGTCTTGGCCATTTCCATCGACTGCGCTGCCCGCTGCTGCTGTGCGCGCTGGCCACGAATGGATTCGACTTCTTCATCGCTGCGCAGGATCTTCGGCGCCAGGCCAATACCGCCGTGGTATTCCTTGTTCATTTCATCGAGATTGACCCGGTCCATGACAGACGGATCACCCTGCGCCAGATTGCCAATGAAGCCGGCGAAACGCTCGATGTCGCCCAGCGATACCTTTTTCAAGGCCTGCGCCATGATCGAGGTGTATTCGACCTTCAACTTGATACCCTGAAGTTCTTCAGGTGGCTGCGGCAGCAAGCCAGGCAAGCCGGCATTCCAATCAGGCACCGAGTTTTTCAGCATGATGTCGAAGGTGCGATCGATAAGCGGGTCGAACAATTCGTCGTTCAGGCGGTCCATCACCGGGCCCAGCTGCAAGAGCTTTTCTTCTTTGCGCTCCGCGATTTCCATCCGGTTGCGTGGCTGCACGCCGTCCATACTGGCCAGCATCAAGAACAGGTCTTCAAAGAAAGCGCGCTTGATGCGGTTTTCGTGCTTGATGATTTTCTGTTCCAGCGCCGACAGCCAGGTAGGATTCGGCTCATACACCGGCTGGAACCCCTGCTGGCCTTGATTCACGTCCACATAGGTCACATCGCCCGGCAGCAGGGATGCGCGCTGATTGCGCAGCGATCCTGGCGCCGACATTGGCGGGTTGGCACCCTTGTCGATCATCTGCGCGCTGCGCTTCTCCATAAGCTGCAGCGCCTTGATATCGCCCAGAGCATTCATGGCAGGTGAATTACCGTATGGGTCTTCGCCAGTCACCGACCAGCGCGGGCACATGATCGGGAATTCGTCGAACCCGGATTCACGCAGGAAGCCTTCGATCGAATCTTCATTGCGGGTCTGGCCGGCGCGCTCCATGTAGATCGAGCTATATTTCTTGTTCTTAGCCGACAGCTTGTTCGGGTCGTGGTCCTTGTTGCGGCTGACAATGTGCGCCACTTCAATCCATTGGCCCATCTGATTGTTCTCATACATCGCCTGGACCGCAGCCGAACAGTTTTCCTTCCCGAACTTCTGCACCAATTGGCGGACTGTCATCTGCCATTCGCGCACCATCGTGTCGACGCGGCCATTCTCGTCTGTCGCCACAGCGTAGGAGCCAATCGGGAAATGCTGGAAGCGCACGATCGAGTCATCGTTTTCCAGTGCCGACATGGCAGCCGTGCCGTAATCACCCAGATCCGCATAGATCAGCGGCAGTTCGGTGTACAGGTTCGACTTGGCAAACACTTCGCGCATCGCAATGGCGACCTTGTGCAGCCAGTCCTTGACCGAATCGAGCTCATCCAGTGCCGGGTCACCGGTCGATAACTTGAACCATGGCCGGGCCGGGGATGTGACGCCGGACATCATGCCGGACGCCAGTGTTTCGCTAGCCATCGTGGCGGTATTGTTGATGATGCTTTGATTGCGCTTATCACCCCGGTTGCCCGATTGGATAAAGAACTTGGCCGACCGTGGGCGCACGAACTTGTTGATGTCCTGCCAGTGCGGGACGTAACTTTCCCGCTCCTGGCGGACCTCGCCGATCAACTGATTAAGTTCTTTGCGCTTGGATTCCACTGATTACTGACCCAGCAGGGATTTAGCAGCGACAGGCGCAGCACCAGTCACGCCAGCCGAACCAGTCAGCATGGTCGACGTGCGGCCGGCTGCAGCCATTTGACGGCGGCGCTCGTTATCACGCGAATTCACGACAGCCTGGTCCTGCTCAGTAACGACTGGCGGCGGTGGCGCTGGTGGCGGCGGTGCTTTTGGCGATGAACACATGATGTAAATCCTTAGAAAAGGAATGAAAGTAGCCAGACCAGATACGACGCGACGCAGGCGAGTAAGCAAATGCCCACCAGGCAGTCATGTGCCGGCGTGGCGAACTCGTTGTCGATCAGGGAATCGGCGAAGTAACCGGCCGCCATCGACACCACGGCACACACCACGCCGAAGATGTCGAATGCCTGGTTACCCGGCAGGACGTAGAGGGAAAGGGAATTGAGGATGACCGCGACAATGGCCAGTGCCAGACCGATGCGGCAGGCATTTTCTGCGCGGTTGTAGTCGTGATATCGCATATCGCAGCAACCCTTTGTGGAATTGCCGCGAGTGTTTGCGAAAAGAAATTGCTACGTCAATACTTTGTTGCAGATCAATGCAGATTTATTTCATTGTGGTATCAGGCGAATGGATCGTAATCGCTGCCGGTGTTGGCGCTGCGCCCATCGCGCTCAGTGACTGCACGGTTTTGCTGGCCGTTTGGAATGATGCCGCGATACTTTTTACCGACCGGGAAAGCAAACGACAGCGCCAGGCAATCGCCCTTGTTCGGGCTGGGCAGTCCGCGCTTTTTCATGTCTTCTTTGGATTCCAGTTGGATCTTGCCATCCATGCGCGGCACGGTTTCGGGACCAATCAGGTCTTGATATAGTTCGGCATCGTCATGGATGGCGCCGCCTTGCTTCAACCAGTCGCGAGCATTGCGCCACATTTCAGCGCGCTTGTTCAGGCATCCCGGGTCCAGCGCCTTTTCACCGAACCAAACCAGTTGCCATGCCCTGCCCATGGTGTCGCCGGCAGACTTGATACCGGTGCCATAGCCTGCATCGATAAAGACCGCATCGGCTTGTTCAACGTCTTCCAGCTGGGCGATCAGGTTGGCCATCTGGATATCATTGTCGTTTTTCGGGATGGTGCGCAGGATCTTGAATGCCAGCCCCTGCCGCAAGCCGATAACGAACGGATCATCGCCAGACCATGAAGGGTCTACGGTCAGGATCTTCGGTGCAAAATTGTATTGATCTTCGCGCAGGTGGCGCTTGGTGGCCGAATCAACGTCATCGGTGCCGATGAACTGCTTCATGGATGCAGATGGAAACATGCCGCGTACCCTCACTTTCACGAAATCCGAGTCTTCACCGAAGTCCTCGACCCACTTGTTTAATTGTGTTTTGTTGGTGATCTTGACCGTGCGGCTGTCGATCTGGCGCCCGCTCCAGCGATGCCGGAATTTCCTGAAGCACTCACGGAATCGCCCTGTATTCTGTGTCGGGTTACCGAATGCCGCCCAGATGATTTCAGTATCATCATCGGTCAGCGCGCCTTCGGTCACTTCCCATATCTTGTCGGCGATCTTCGAGGCTTCGTCGAACACGACCAGGATGCGCTTGCCCTGATTGTGCAGGCCGGCGAATGCCTCGGTATTGTGGTCAGACCAGGGAATTGCATCGATGCGCCAGGTCTTTTCATGTGCCAGGTCGGTCGAATGCAAGGCGGTCGCGGTGCATTTGAACCACTTGTCGCCGGTGATGACCAGTCGGTGCCACTTGGCCAGTTCCGGCCATGTTTTGGTGCGCAGCTGGCCTTCGGTGTTGGCCGTGATGATGCCCTTGGTGTCTTCGCAGGTATGGATTGCCCACTCGACCAACCAGGAAACCATTGCGGATTTACCGATGCCGTGGCCGGATGCAGTGGCAATCTGGATAGCTTCGGACAGTCCGGAGATAACTCCGGACCTTAGCTTGTCGCCGATCTCGTTTAAGACTTCGCGCGCCCATTGATCCGGACCATCGGGGAATTTTTCCAGTTCTCCCACACCCCAATCCCAGGCATACAGCACGAAGCCCAGCGGGTCATGCGTGAACCCGGCGATGTCTTCAATCAGCTGCTGGTCTAGATTGGCTTGTGCGGCTGCAGTCATTCACCCTTCCAGTCTATCGGGCCATCCTTCAAGAGCGGTATCGCCTTTGCCCGCTCTCTGGCCTGCTTCATACGGTCAGCCATTGGCGTGACATCCTTGATTTCCAGGACGTCAGTGAATAGTTTCAAGTGCCGGCCCAATAGATCAAGGCTGCCTTTCTTGTCCCAAAACTTCACCTTGCGGATTTCGCCAACCACTTCGCCATCGACCCGTTCTTCAGTCACTTCGACGCTGGCAATGGCACGGCGCACGTCTTCAGGCATGTCATGCAGTGGCAGCAGCCCGCCATTGACATCGTAAGCACGCGAGATATCCACATAAGCCAGCCGGGCGATTTCCTGCAGCACGCGCTCTGCCGTGATTTCCAGCTTATCCGACCGCTTATTCATCGAAAGTTGTATCTTTTCGGCAATACTAGGATTTACTAGGAGTCGGCAAGCTTCGACATTTGCCACCTTATCGCTCTTGCACTTGTACCCTGCCCGCTTATATGCAGCAGTGGCATTCAGGTCTTTCAGGTATTCCAGGCAGAACAGTTCTTGTTTGGGTGTCATGATGGAATTACCCACTTTTGCACTGGCAATGGCACATTGCACAAAGCTTCTACATAGACCTTTGTGGCTTCAGTGGCAATGTAACGCTGGCTGCTCGGGTCTTTATATTCAGCCAATAGGCCACTTCTAAGGAAGTCCCTTATTACGCTATCCACAAATGAAGGTGACATTTCACCGTTATTGAAATCACCAGGACGAGCGTGGTAGTGCAGCAATACGCTTATTTGTGCCGGGCTCATGACTTGCCCGCCCCATCAACATACCCATGAATCCATTTGCCCGGACTATATGCGGCGCTAGACAGCATGCATGCCAATAAGAACCACCAGCCGCTAAAGTTCAGCACGAATACTGCATAACCGCAGCCACCTATGATCAATCCCTCATACAACAGGATGTATAAAAGGTATGTAAAGTATTTCATGCCCACCCCTAAAAACTCGTAACGCGCCCACCGCGCACCATCCCGGACCATTCCGGCACTTCCTTGTATTGCTTTGCCGCCTGCCGTGCTTCTGCTTCCAGTTCCTGCACGCTTGGCAGGTAATACATCGTTGGACTGCCCGGCGACCTTACCCGGCGAACCAGTTCCTTGGCCACCACCAGCATCAGCACTTCGGTCATTCTGGCAGTCGGCACATTGAAATAGGCTGCCAGCTGCGCGGACTGATACCGGAATCCTGCCCGCTCCTGGATCCTGGCAACGACTTCGGCTTCGCTAAAAGGCCGGGCGCTCATGTCAGGATGTCCTTGCTGGATAGCCAAATCGGAATACTCGGCGCAATCCTACCCCTCGGCCAAACTCGATACTTTCATCCAGGATCAGGAAACCGGCATTGATCAGTGTACGCACCCGGGGTATTGCGGCGCCCCTGATACCTGGCGAGAATTCGATTGTGAACCGTTCCGTGTCGTGTTTCTCGATATACAGGTCGATCAGCAGGCATTTTTCCGCGCGGGCCATGGCTGCATATGCCGGCGACTCAAAAACCGCCATTGGGATAGAAACGTATTCTGTCGTCATTGGTAGAACACTCCCAGATCTTCCCGCACGCAGCGATGGTCGGCGCCGCAGTCATAGACGCCCACCAGGTTGCAACCCAGTCGCGCGACATTATTGTCGAATGACTTGGATTTACTTGGCGTGCACATCACTTCGCCCGCCACCATGAAGACCGCGACCGCACCGTCGACGTGGCAGTCAATCGCTTCCATCGCCCGCTCCAGCGACTTCGATAGCGGCTCGATTGGCGGCTTGAATTGTCCTTTTCTTGCCATCATTCCCCCCGTAACGCTTCAGTCACATCATCAATCGAGCGCGCAATAAATGCCTTGCCGCCGTGCTTTTGGACTTTGTCCAGGAATTCCACCTGTTCATCGGTCGGCTTGCCAGATGGGCGCTTGACCTCACAGACCACCAGACGGCCGGCTTTGGTCATGGCCCAGATATCGGGGCAGCCGGTAAAGCCGAATTTCACCCAGCCACCCGATATTGTTTTCGTGGCGCCGCTATTCATCCGGACCGCGAAGGCAATGGCCGGATGCAGTTCGAAGGCACGCAGCACGCCCTTGAGTACTTGCGCTTCCTTCGGCTCTGGCCGGGTCAGTCTGAATGCCTTCATTTCGCCGCCATCATGATCACCGCCACATTCAGCACCACGGCACCCATGGCATACAGCACCTGCGGCCAGTTGGTAGCAACCAGGTGCCGGACGCCGCTACAGACAAACAGGCCCGTGATCACCCACATGAACAGATTCGGGTTATTCAGCCAGTTCATCGCTTCGCTTTCCATGCCAGTCGCACCTTTTCCATTTGCTCAGCTCCCGCCATGCGCTCGATCATGTGCGCGTTGGCCTTCAATTGCTCTTGCGTCATCCCAGACAGCCACCGCACGCAGCACTCGACGCATTCCGGTGCCATGCCACCACAGTTTCCGCAGGATCCGCAGACAGTCATCAGGCAGCATCCCGCAGCCTGGCAATGTCGCGCGCTGCATTGCGCTTGTGGTACAGGTCCGCCACCAGAAATTCACTGTACTGCTCGTCTGGGATGATGAAATACGTTTTCCCATCCAGCCGTTCAGGCGACTGCATACCCGCCGATCGCGTCAGACGGTCGACTAGGTCATCGCGGCCAAACCAGAAGCCGATCGCAAAACCGATGACCAATCCCATCACTATCCCGGTTGCCATTTCCATTATTGAACCCCCCATTTGCAATTTTGGGCAGAATGCCCGACCCCACCGCAGAGCGTGCATTGCTGCAGTAACGCTGCCCGTACCGACTCCCATTTGGCATAAGCCGCATCCCAAATGGCGAACTTTTCTTCTTTGGTCAAGCGCATGCCCTGATCAATTTCGTAATGGCAGCGCGGGCAGCCGGGGACCGTGAACTGGTGTTCCGCCTTCAGCCCCATGCCTTTGCCGTGGCGCGACTGGTTGCTGTGGCATGGCACCGACTTGCGGTACGGTTCACAGGCGGCGATCAGCACATGCAGGTAGCAGTCCTGGCCGCGGCACATATCCGCTAAATGCTTGTCCTGCGCCTCCCTTGCGGCGCGCTTTGGCTTGGCGGCTTTGGGCTTGTGGGCGCGCAAGTAGCTGGTGCCGCGCGCCATCGGCTTGTGGTTTTTCAGCGGAGTTTTCCGCTTGAGTTCAGTCCGGATCACGCCCGCACCTTGATCGGCGAGATTTTTTGTTCATAGGCAACCACCTGCGCAGCAATATCCCGCTTGCGTTGCGCTTCGGCTTCGCGCTCAGCCGCCACGGCAGCGGCGCGGCGCTCTGCTTTGGCCTCATAGGTGAATTCCATCTTGGCCATTTCTTTCTTCAAGAGCGTCAATCCTGGCGGCTCAGGGCCATCGATAGGCTTATCCGCATAGTTCGGCAGCAAGGCGGCAACCACTGGCGCCGCCAACAGGCCGGCAACATGCGCCCGACCGATTGCCGCTTCTTGTTTCCGGACATCCCAGCCCAACGACGCATTCCATGCAGCAGGCCTGCCAGCAGCCCGCGCAGCAGCCACCAGCCGGTTGTAGGCATCCTTGAATGCCATCCTGGCGCCAACCTCGTCACCGCCTTGTAGGACCGGCCGACAGATGCCAAATGCTTCGGCAGTCTCGGCGGTCCATACCACCGTGTCGGCTTCGTCCTGGCTGGTCAGCGCTATCGCCCAGGCTTCATCGGCAGATGGCCGGCCGTCTTTGGCAGTCATGCCTTCCAGCTGTTCGATGATGTCGGCAGGCTTTGGCGTGAAGCGCCCGCGCACCTTGTCGAGACAATGCGCCGACAGCGCCCGGCGAAACTGCTCGATCGAATAGCCGGCCATCGCATTGAAAAACAGTGTTTTAGCAGGGCCGCTGATCGATTTGTTCGCACCGACGCCGATCAGGTCATAGGCACCATCGATCAGATTGGCAAATTCGTTGAAGTCATTTTTATCCATCGATGGTCCTCAGTTCGTCATTCCCGAAAAGCAGACGCCTGGCTTCGGCGTTGTTCCTGGCGTTAGTGGCAGCAAGGTCTTCAGGCATCTGCCGGCTTGGTTTCATTTCTGGCTTGGGTGCCCACACGTCGGTCCAGGCGTTGACCGTCGACCGGTCCAGAATCGATTCAACGTCATGGCCACCATCCCGCAGTGCGCTCAAAGTTTTGACGATCAGGATTTGCGCGCGCTCAGTCATCGGCTTGCCCTTGCGCTTGCGCATGTCGACAAAGCCGTTCCACGATTCCATCGGCATCCAATCGGGCAAAACAGGCAAAGCAGCTGGCGGATTTTTCGGTGCTTTCGCTATATGACGGTTCCCTGATGGTTCCATTGATGGTTCCATGATGGTTCCGTGGCCCGTTTTTGGGCCTGTTTCATGGGAAATTTGGGCCTCTTTAGCGGGAAAAACGGGCCTGTTAGGTGGGAAATTTGGGCCTGTTCCGTTTTCGGTACTGTTCCGTTTTTGGGCCTCTTTAACAGGGCCGTTTTTGGGACTCTTTAAACGGTAGACGATGACTTGCTTGGTTGATCCTTTGCGTTCGCTGGTGTCTTCAATGAAGCCAGCTTCACGCAGACGCTGAAGATTTAACTGCACCGTCTTTCTGTCTTGTGATGTTTGTTCGCAAATGTGCGCAGTCGATGGCCAGCAAATCATGTCAGCATCGGCGCAGTTCGCCAGAACGACCAAGACGAACTTGGCGGTCGAATGCTTGACAGGCTGCGCAAGCGCCCAGGTGATGGCCTCAACGCTCATTGGCGCATCCCATGCATTCGATCACCACTGTCATCAGAGCCATGCTCATGAGCCACTTTGTTGATTATTCGCAACTTGTTTCTGTTGCATCTGGTTAAAGTTAACGTAAGGAAATCCGTTTTTGGCCGAACGAAATTACCGCCCATTTCCAGGCGGTAAATTTATTTACCTTTAATGTGAAACTAGTTGGCTTTTATCGGCGCGATGAAAGTCAGGCAGAAACAAATCGGGCCGCGCTAATTTTTCTTTTGGCGGAATACCGCGCGTCATCCAGTTCTGGACACGCTGCACGCCTCCATGAGCCTTGTCATAGCCAAGCAATTCAGCAACCTTTGTCGGGCCGCCGAGTTCTTCAATCAATTTTTTATCGTCCATGTTTATTCCCTCTACCTACATTAAACACCATGTTACCTGAAAATGCAAACACTGTGTTTAACAACATCCTGTTTAGTTCCGACAAGATGCGGGCTATGCATGACACAATGAAACGTTTATACAAAGCAGCTAAAGAACTGAAGGAGGCGGTCGGTCCGTCTGCTGTGGCGCGCGAAATGAATATTTCTCCGCAAACACTTCACAATTGGGAAGAACGCGGCATGTCGCGCACTGGCATGCTGACCGCCCAGAAAACGATCGGCTGCAATGCGACCTGGCTGGAAACAGGCACGGGCCCAATGACTATTGGCGGCGAAACGCTGACCGCTCACCTCAGTTTGGTGCCGAAAGGAACAATTGAAATTCCACAATACAAGGATCGCGGCGGTTCAATGGGGCAAGGTTTGATATTGCGCGATCAGCCTGGTGAAATACAGAGCTGGCGGGTCACGCCGGAATGGGTGCAGAAAAACCTGCCGCACAATACCGGCATCCAAAACCTTTGCATAGTTACCGGTTTCGGACCTTCAATGCGACCGCTATTCAATCCAGGCGATCCGCTGCTGATTGATCGCGGCATCAACAAAGCCGACCGGGATGCAATTTACTTCTTCCGTGTTGGCGATGAAGGCTTTATCAAACATCTGCAGCGCGTGCCAGGCGTGGGGTTGATGGCAATTTCCGAGAATAATATCTATAAGGATTGGGTGATTACCCAAGACATGGATTTTGAAGTGTTCGGCCTGGTGCTCAAGGTATGGAAAGGCGAGGATTTTTAAATAAATGAAAACCACGAACAAAATAATATTGTCATTATTTCTATGGCTGCTTCTTACTAGCTGCGCAGCGCCGCCACCGGCGCCGAAAGAAGAAATTTCTTCAGCCAGAGCGCTTTACATGATTTGCCTAGTGCCCTATGCCACAAGATTTGACGACCGGGTTTCGGATGCACAAACCATTGCCAGAGCCATGGTCGGCGCTTGTCCTGCCGAATACAATGCGTTTTTTGACACAATAACCCGCAATGACAATGCAAGGGTTAAGCGCCTGCTAAGGGAGCGCCAGTCAAAAATTCAGAGCGACATTGCTTTAGAGGTCGTTCTCGATATGCGAGCCAGATCTAAATAACAATCCGGACACCCCTCTAGATAGCCCTGCTCTTACTGGTGTATAGCCTGTGCCGCCTTAGGAGTGCAGGAAGACGGCACGGTAAAGAGGCTAGTTCCCCATCAAAAGATCATCATATTCGCCATCGATGAGAGCATTCTCGTCAAATTCAATTTCTAAGGTCTCAAGTTTTTTTCGCTTCTTGTAATAGCCAAGCTCGATTGTGGCGTGCCGGATCGCTTCGTCGCGGATGTAATCCTGATATCCTTCGAACACCTGGTAATCATTAAGTCTGAGCAAGTTGTCGAGTTGGTTATGCAGCGACTGCATTGTCATCCGCTTATTAGCCAGTGCGGTTGCCTCAGCGAAAAGTAGAAATTGTTCTGACAAAATATGCAGTCGATATAGCTCTTCAGGCCTAAGGTAATTCTTGCCTGACTTCGCGTCCTCTAGGGTCGGGTTGGCACCTTTTATTGTTTGCAAACCCATGTTTTCCGACATAAAGTTCGCACGCTCCATAATTAACTTGGAGCTGGTAAATCCAGTAACGGCATGATGGAATTTATCTTGCAACAGCGCGAAAAAACTTTTAACCTGCTGCGAATTCGGCTCATAGTCTGAAGCGCAAATCTTAAAGCACTCGCGTACCTTGGCGTAAATTACCTTTTCTTCGGAACGTAAAGCGCGAATATGAGCCGCAAGTTTATTGAGCTTATCCGGCGATTCACGCAACGCCTTTTCATTAATGACATAGCCTTGCTCAAGGTATGCCTTTAATGTTTGGGTGGCCCACTGGCGGAATTTGGTGGCTTTCTTCGCATTGACGCGATAGCCCACTGACAGAATTACGTCGAGGTTATAGTGCGAAACCTCCCTTGTAACTTCGCGACCACCCTCAAACTGAACTACTGCAAATTTTGCAGTAGTTGCCACTTCTTCGAGCTCGCCATCTTTAAAAATGTTTTGGACGTGCTTGAGAATCGTAGTTGGATCAACTTCAAATAGATCGGCAATGTTTTTGGTCGTGGCCCAAATTACTTGATTATCAGACTCAAATTTGAATTGAATGTTTTCGCTTCCAGAATTGAAAGCAATGACGCTTCCAGCCTCGGGAGCGTCGGTAGGCCGCGCGATATGTTCTGGCGCGACTTTGGCGAGCGACTGAATCACTGGCGACAATGATTTCGGTGCGTCGGCCTTCGGGGCTGGCGGCAGATCAACAAAATCGTTTGCGGTAAGTGGGATGCCATTGTTAAGCGCCAGCATGAGCAGTTTTGGCTGCCAGCGCGCCGGAATCACGCCCGTCTTAGCCCAGTGAGCGACCGTGCTTTGCCCCTTGTCGATCATCCCCGCCAAAGCTGTCTGGCCGCCGAATTTATCAATGATTTCGCGCGCGTTCATGTCACCTCCATATTTGATAATGGAAATATTTTATCAAATAAACTGTTTCATAAATCAAATATTTCGATAATAAAACAGTTTATTTGATAATGTGCTCAATAAGTTGATCGCCCGCTCCGGCGGGTTTTTTTACGTCTGTTGCAGACCTACTCAAAATTTACCGCAATAACAACTACTGTATCGATACCGTAGTTTTAAATACGCCGTTTTAAACATAGTGTTTGCCTAAATCTTAAACATGGTGTTTAATAGAGTCATTGCGAAACATTATGAATCGCCGGAATCAGGGAGCCCCAAATGACCACAGCATGCGCAGTAGACCAAGACCTTCGCCGGCACCAGGCCCAGGAATCCGATGACGAGGATTTTGCCGCAGCTGTCGAAGCGCGCCAAAAGGAACTGATGCTGCCAGGCGGCGAATGTGACCCGCTTGATGCTGACAACTTTGCCGAAGCGCTGTTCGAGCAAGACGGTGCATTTGCTGCCCGTCTCGCTGTCTGGATCCGCGATGGCCGCGACAACTATGTTGCTGCTGCGCTTCATGTGATGGCTGCGAAACACATGGCGCCAAAAGCCGCGACTGTAGCAGAAAAACAAATCCAACACGAAATCGCTACGCGCTGCCCCAGCTGCAAGGATGCTGGTTGCGTGCGGTGCGAAGGGGAATATTGATCATGACCGACATCATCGAAAACAAAATAATCCCGCTGATGTTTGTCGCGGTGGCCGTGGTCTTTGCAATGGGTGGCTTTCAATGAGCGAAGAATTCAAAGTAACCGTTCGCGTCTCCGCCAAAGATCCTTTTGCCGGCCTGAAGGCGCATGACTACATCGCCGCTCGCGGACTTACACCAAAGTCGATGGACGAGCGCCACCACTGCGAGATATGCCGCCAAGCTGAACTCCTGCCGGCTGTTCTGAACATTATCGAAGGCTGGCGGCAGTGATGACCTTTTTTTACATGGCCCGGTATTACTACGTGTCCGGCGATTCGCTGATCGGATCAATCAAGAAAGCGGCGCGGGTTGTGCGGAGGAATCATGAGCGGCGCTGAGTGGCGGCAGCAACAGGAACAGGAAGAAGAGCAGCAATTTATCGAAGATCAGTGTACGCACAATCTTTTCAACGGAGAACCAAATGACATTCGCAAAAGCAGTGAGAAAAAAAGCAAAGCTTCGCCTGGCGCTGACCGGGCCGTCGGGATCGGGCAAGACGTGGGGCGCACTCACGATTGCAAATAGCTTGGGTGGGAAGATCGCCTGCATCGACACCGAGAACGGCAGCGCGTCCCTATACGCCAACATGGCCGATTTCGACGTGATGACATTGAAGGCGCCCTACTCTCCTGAGCGCTACATCGAGGCGATCAAGGAAGCGGAGTCGGCCGGTTATGACGTGCTGATTATCGATTCCACAACGCACGAATGGTCTGGCGTGGGCGGCTGTCTCGAAATCAACGAAAAGACTGCGCAGGCCAAGTTTCGCGGCAACACCTGGAGCGCATGGAACGAAACGACGCCCAGGCACCGCAAGTTCATCGACGCCATGCTGCAGTCGAACATGCACATCATCGCCACCGGACGCAGTAAGACGGAAACCGCGCAAACCGAAGAGGGTGGACGGAAGAAAGTTGTAAAGCTGGGCATGAAAACCGAGCAGCGTGACGGCTTTGAATACGAATTCACGGTCGTTCTTGATCTGACGCATGACGGCCATTTTGCGCTGCCCTCGAAAGATCGTACCGGGCTGTTCACCGGTGACCCAAAGCTGATTTCCGCCGACACCGGGAAGCAATTGCTGGCCTGGCTGGAAAGCGGTGCTGAAGTGGTCGTAGAGCCCGAGCCAAAACTGACCGAACCATCCTTTGCCGATCACACGGAAGCCATCCGGAAGGCAGCGACCCTGCCAGCGCTTCAAGCCGCTTACAAAGCCGCATACCGTGCTGCTCAGGCCGCTGAAGACTCGCATGCAATGGCGTTGTTCACGGACGAAAAAGACACCAGAAAAGTAGCATTAACCACAAGCGAGGAAGCGTAATGGCATCGGTCAATAAAGTCATCATCGTCGGCCACCTGGGCCGGGATCCGGAAACACGCTACCTGCCCAACGGCGAAGCGGTCACCAATTGCGCCATAGCCACCAGTGAAAGCTGGAAGGACAAGAACAGCGGCGAAAAGAAGGAATTAACCGAATGGCACCGCGTCACCTTCTACCGCAAGCTGGCAGAAATCGCCGGTCAGTATCTTGCCAAAGGCTCGCAGGTCTACGTCGAAGGACGTTTGCAAACCCGCAAGTGGACCGACAAAGACGGCATCGAGCGCTACACGACCGAAATCATCGCGGACAGCATGCAGATGCTGGGATCGCGTCAGGGCGGCGGCGCGCAGCAGAGTGACGGCGGCAGTGCGCCGGCGCGCCAGCCAGTAGCCGGGAAGCCCGCGCAGCAGTACTCCACGCCAGAGAAATATCTGGATGACGATATACCTTTTAATTGAGTGGATCAGGCGAACCACTTAAAAAACCTGCGGCAGATGACTGGAGCAAACCATGAAGAAATGTTTTAAATGCCTTGAAACGCTGCCTTTAGGGTCGTTCTATAAACACGATCAAATGGGCGATGGCCATCTGAATAAGTGCAAAGAATGCACAAAGAAAGATGTTAAGGAGCATCGGCAGGCGAATCTTGAGCACATTAGGGCATACGACAAGATGCGCGAGTCAATGCCACATAGAGTTGCCGCCCACAAGAAATACCAAAAGACAGATGCGGGAAAAGTAGCGCACTCCAAGGCGCTGATGAGGCAAAAGGAAATCCGCCCGAAGGAAAACAAGGCGCGCAATGCCGTTTCTAATGCATTGCGGGACGGCAGGCTTTTGAAGTTGCCATGCCTGATTTGTGGTGATGTGCGCGTCGAAGGCCATCACCCTGACTATGACCGGCCACTTGATGTTGTTTGGCTTTGCCATTCGCATCACAAACAAACCCATGCACTTGTGGCAAATGACGAAAGAAAGGAAGCAGCATGAATGTATTTGATCTTGCATCGCAATACCGCCAGCTGGAAGCGATGGCGCAACAGGAATATCAAGAAGGCGGCGACTTCGCGCCAACTGATGAATATATTTTGTCGCAATGGATGGCGGTTGAAGGCGATCTGAACACGAAGATGGAAAACATCGGCTTTGCGATCAGGAACCGTGAAGCGATCCTGGCAGGAAAGCAGGAAGCCATCAAGGCGATGGAAGGCAGCGCAATCAGCGTAGAGAAAGAGATTGACCGCCTGAAAACGCTGGCAATCAACCTGATGACCGCTACCGGACACAAGAAAGCAGGCGGCAGCAATCTCATGCTGTCTGTGGTCGGCACAGCCGGACGGGTCGAAATTGCAGATGCCAATGCCCTGCCAGCCGAATACCTGCGCGAAATCCCGGCCGTGCCAGCATCGACGGCACCAGATAAAAAGAAGCTGGCCGACGATCTGAAGGCAGGCGTAATCGTTGATGGCGCCCGACTTGTGCCTGGCGTAAGGCTGGCAATCAAGTGACGGCACTGGTCATCAATAGCCCGGAATCGCTGCAGCAGGCGCTTGGCGACCTGCGGGAAATGTGGAATCGCCACAAGTTCCTGCGCGTGTCCGTCAAGGCTGGCAAGGACCGCAGCCTGCCGCAAAACGCCATCACCCATGCGTGGTACGGGCAGATGGCGCGCGAACTACGCGAAGACGATGAAATGGGCTGGAAATGCTATTGCAAGCTGCACCACGGCGTTCCGATCATGCGTCTGGACGACGACGAGTTCCGCGAAGCCTACGACGCAGTGATCAAGCCGCTGAGCTACGAAAAGAAGCTGATCGCCATGCG
>JAKFFK010000301.1:0-8045 GCA_036675285.1 Paucimonas sp.
TGGCTGTGGTCTTACAATCACGAGCGTCCCAATATGGCCATCGGCGGCATTACCCCAAAACAGAAACTGGCCCTGGCCGCATAGCCTCTACTCTCAGGCCACTTTAAAAATGGGGGGATTACCGGATTATTAACAGCACTGTATAGAACGTAATACGTTCCGTCATCAAGAACGAGACCTGAAATTGTTCGGCCTGTATTAGTAGTCCCATCGTAGAGGCCTTCCGCTGTAGTCGTCACAGGAGCTGGAGTAGTGTCGCTATCGCTGCCGCCTCCGCCACATGCTACTACTGTCAAGCCTGCTGCAACCATTCCAACGAATTTAATCAACGACGATTTCATTTTTTCTCCAATAGATATAGAGCGGCGAAGGGCGTACCGATACACATAAAAAATTCCTGTTTTCAGTTCCTGAAAACCACACGGTTGCGGCGCGAGATTCGGTTTGCGACCGACAACAGTTACCCGTTCGCAATTAGGCCTGAGTCTATCAACCGCGACCATCCCATAAACATGGGGGCGGCTGATTTTTCCTCTAATTCCTATTCAGCACTTGCATTGCTCCATGTGGCTCTGACATTCCCTCATTAAGTCCGCAAGCCGCCGCTTAACAATTTTCGAGTTGACACATGCTGAGCACATGCTGAGCACATGCTGAGGGTCACCCATTAGCCTCCCGTAGTCAACAGCACGAACAAAATACTCGCGGTATTCCGCGGTAAAAATCAATCCGCATACCGCCATCACCATCCCGTTGCAGAGTCGGTCACTCGTGCCCTTTGCTTCATCGTGTGGTTGCGTGAATCGCACCAGTCACCCATGTGGATCAAGCGGAAACGGTGTAGCTGTGTCCGCCCTGGCAGCAATGCTGCCCCAGAAGCATCTCGGTACCGTCTTGCGTCCAATTGATGGGCAGATCTGTGGTTACCAATATGTGGTTCCAACCCCTTGTGGCTCGCAATCCGGACGATTCATTCCCTGCAAAACGATTGTGTGATGGCAAACGATCAGCGTCCAATCAGATCTGGTGGCTCATGGTCCAACCCTAAGTACTGGCTCACTGATCGTTGCCAACCGTTAGGTGAAGCAGCGCTCCACCGAAAAACCTTCTCCTGTCTTCAACATATGAAAACAGGCCCGTGCAATTTTGTGCGCAACCGCCTTGATCGCCACGATGCCGTTACGCTTGGCTTTTTTACGTTGATAGAATTTCCTGGCGGCGTCGCAATACCGAATCGCAAAATTGGCCGCTTCCACGTACGCCCACGCCAGGTAGCGATTGCCGTTCTTGGTATTGCCTTCGCCTTTCTTTTTGCCATTCGATACATGCGCGCTGCCGACGCAGCGACAATACGATGCATACTTGCCGACATCAGCAAACCGATCAATGCTGCCAGTCTCTAACAAAATGACGGTGGCAAGGACGTCACCAATGCCGGCGACGCTTTTGAGCAATGCGTAACCAGGATTGTCGCGGCAGTGCTTTGCCAACTCCTTTTCACTCCCATCGATTTGCTTTTGCAGTGTTTGCATCACGGCCAAGTTGGCTTTGACACACAGTGCCTCCACGTACCCCAATCCCATCTTGTCGACGTCTTCTGATGTCAATTTCTTGATGTCATTGCTGCTGAAATGTTTGCCGCATTGCTGGTCGAAGATCGTTTCGATCGAAAGAATTTGTACAGTACGCTGCTGCACCAATTGCATGCGCTTGCGTGCCAGATCGCGTACAGCGCGCATGGCCCTGGGCATGATATGACCTTCTGGCAGCAAGCCTAATCGGAGAATGTGTGCCAAGTGCCGCGCATCGGATTCATCACCGCGGTGCTTGAGCCCATCGTACTGTTTGATTGCCGTGGTGTTGGCCAAGTGCACAGCAAATCCCGCCTCTTGCAAGCCATCGACCAGCCAATACCAGTTGAAGGTTGATTCCACCACAATCCCGAACAATTCATTCATATAGGGACTGAGCGTGGAACAAATTTCTTCCAGGTTATTGGAATGCCGCTTGGCGTACAAGACTTTGTCGCTCTCGTCTGAAATGACCAAAAAACTATTGTTGGAATGGAGGTCTATGCCGCAAAATAACATGCCGTTCTCCTTCGATAAAGTGGGGTTCGCACCGTAACTTTATCTCCTTGGCGCTCGCCAAGGGGGAGGCGGCTAGATGATTATCAGGTCTTCACTTTTGCCTAACCTGAAAAAACGAAAGCCTTGAGCAAGAGTAGAAAGCCCCGCATAGCGGGGCTCTGTATTCGGCGGAGAGAGGGGTCGTTCGGTCACGTTCCGCGACCCCGGCGCGGCTTGCAAGCCGACGCCTTTCGAATCCCCCGCGCACGCATGCGTGCTTCTCTTCGCCCAATAAAAAAGCCCCTTGCGGGGCTTTTTGTATTTGGCGGAGAGAGGGGGATTCGAACCCCCGGTAGGCTATGAACCTACACACGCTTTCCAGGCGTGCGACTTAAACCACTCATCCATCTCTCCTGCAGGTCGCCACAATTTTTTGGCGAAGCCGCAGATTATATCAAAGAATTCCGCTGCCATTCGAGATATTGCTCCACGGAGAGCTGGTTGCGCCTGCCTGCGGCACGCTAATTTGCGCAATATCGGTATTTTTAGCGTGCTTTGGACGATTTTGCCGCAGCGCGGCTCAGGCCGGGGTGATCACGACCTTGTACTGGCCGCCCAGCTGGTCCGAGTGGCCATGCACCAGCAGCGTATGGTTGGCGCAGTCGTAATCGTAGACGTGCCGGGGCGGGAAGAAGTCGAGATGCGGGAACCCTGAAAATAGTCCCGGTTCATGTTGCAGTGAAATCTTGCCCTTGTCGTTGCCATTTTTCCTGATGCGCACCACGGTCGAATGCTGGTCGCAGACCACGGCCGATTCGTAGGCGACTTGCGCGCGGAATGTCGAATTGCCAAACGGGTCGACCAGAAAGCTTGGCCGGTCGCGCCAATGGTCGATGAAGTCTTCAAGTGCCTGCATATTATTCATTTCTTGCCATGTGATTCCATATTGGCAATTAAACGCGAAAACCACACGGCTGGGTATCCCATAAATATGGGATATTCACGCAGCCCATAACATGCTGCATAGCGTCATTGCGCCGAAAACCCCCGTCACACACGCTACTGATTGCAGGGCAACATCGGCGTTGCCGGGCTTCAATTCAGTAAATTTTTGCCGATAAAGAATTACTTGCAAAAGAAAAATTTAAGTCCAAAATGGAAACAACAGGTTGCGCTTCGGCGGACTTGTAAAGCAGCACCGGCATTACCAGCAATACCAAGGGCAAACCCGTCGAAAGGCGGGGACGCAAAGCTTCCGGGCTTCCCGACAGTGCATCGCATTCACACTGCCGTCAGCCAGCGGGGCCGCCAGTAACAGCTTTCGGCGTCGCGCCGCCCTTTTTCCGTGAATGCGGATCGGGGAAAGGTGACAACATGGTTAGCTTCATTCATTTCAGGTCCGGCACGCTGGTGCTGGCGGCAAGCACCTTGTGTGCGTCTGCTGCGCTGGCCGACGAGCATGTCGGCACGACCCTCCCATCGATTGCTTCTTCCTTTGCCGACTTGCCGCAATTCGGTTCGGCGCTCGTGCCGCAGCGTATGCCTGGGCAGGGTGCCGAGCTGGGCACCGGGTTTGCCCGGCCGAGCTCGATGTCGCTGGAGCAGGTGTTCGATAACTTCGATCGGCGCCAAGCCGTGACTGAACAACTGGCCCCGGATGGCAGCAGCATCGCCGCGACCTTCGAGCAGGCGCCGCTGGCGACCGATGCGGAGATGGCTCAAGGCGCTGCGCCGCAGATGCGACTGACGGCGTTTTCCTTGGTGTCGAGGCGCTCCAACGGCCAGGAATATGCGGTTGGCGTCGGCGGCATGGCGGCTTCCTATTTTGGCGCCGGCGGTTTGCGGCTGGCCGCGCCCGGCACCATCAGCGCGCTGCCGGCGCTCGGCAATCCGTATTTTTCGCTGGCGTCGAGCGCGTCGCATGCCGGCGTGTCGCGCGATGTCGGCGGCATCCGCATCAAGTTCGGGATCCTGAAGACCGGCTTGAACCATGCAATGGCGACCCGGGCGTTCGATCCGGATTCGCTGTCGCCGGCGCTGATGACGGCGCAGCCACGCATGAATGCGCGGGTGCTGGAGTTTTCGAAATCATTCGAGCGCACGGCACTGTCGTTTTCGCTGATGCGCAGCAAGGAGCGCAATCCTGCGCCGGGCATGCCGCGCAGCGTGACTTCATTCGGTTCGGGCGCCGCCACCAGTTCGGCGCAACTGACCGGGGTCTGGCTGCTGGCGCCGAAAATCGCGCTGGCCGCGCAAGCGTCGTATGGCCGCACGCCCGGCAGCAGCGGCGCCGGATTGGGCGCCGATAGCACCAATATTCGCAGCAATGCGTTCGCGCTCGGGGTCGTGGCGTCGGACCGTTATCGACGTGGCGACCGGCTAAGCCTGTCGGTGTCGCAACCGATCCGGGCTTATTATGGCCAGGAAGCGGCGCAGCTGGGCAGCGGCGGCATCGATCACGGCGATATGCGCCTGGTGTCGCTGGTGCCGACCGGGCGTGAGTTGCTGGCGGAAATGAATTATGTGACGCCGATCGGCAAGACCGCGTATGCCGGCTGGACTCTGTCGCTGCGCCGCAACCCGAATAATATTGCCGAAGCGCCGGTCGAAAAGCTGCTCGGCGTGCGTTACATGCAGCAATTTTGAGCCGGCATTGCCGGCTGCGTCCGGTTGGTTTCGCTTGACCGAAACCGGGTCGGACGCACCTTTTGCATTGGGTGCAGTCGTATATGATGGGATATCGGCAGTGACTGCGCTGCTTTTGCAATCGGGAGAATTCATGGCTTTGCAATTAACAAGATTCGATACCGCCGACCAGGCGGCGCAGGCATTGGCGCGGGAAGTGAGTAAGGACTTGCAATCGGTATTGGCGGCAAGTGCGACGCCGCTGGCTGCACGAGCCTTGCTGCTGCTGTCTGGCGGACGCAGTCCCTTGCCATTTTTCAAGGCGCTGGCGCAGCAGGCTTTGCCCTGGCAACAGATTGACGTGTCGCTGGTCGATGAACGCAGCGTGCCGCCCGGCCATCCGGATTCGAATGCCACGCTGGTAAGTGAACACTTGCTGCAGGAAGCGGCTGGCGCCGCCCGCTTGCTGCCGCTGATGGCGACCGAGGTCGATGAAACCGATCCGTGGCGCTGGGCGCAGCGTTCCGCCGAGGCTGCCAATGCCAGGCTGGAACTGGCCCAACCGGCGGCGCTTGTGCTGGGGCTGGGCGACGATGGCCATACCGCGTCGCTGTTCATCGATGCGCCGCAGTGGCAGGAAGCGATCACGACCGTGCGCCGCTATGTGGCGTTGCAGCCGACGCAGGCGCCGCATCCGCGCGTGTCGCTGTCGCTGCAGGCGCTGATCGGGCAACAAACATGTTATGTGTGGACCAGCGGCGCTGCCAAGCTGGACGTGATTGAACGGGTGCTGACCTTGGCGACTGCGGTCGCGGAAGGCTTGATCGACCGTGTCGCGCTGCAGGAAGCCGGGCCGTTTGCGCTGCTGGTAAGCAATCCGCAGGTGAATTTGCGGGTGTTTCATAGCGAACAATAAGTTGGGGCCAGCCGCAACCGGGCGGCGGCCAACGCCGCTGCCTGAGCATTGGGCTGTGTCAGCCAGCAACAGAGACCGCAGAAATTGCCTGGTGCGGGTAGAATCAAGCGATGCAATTTAAAATCATCATCGCTCTGGTGGCGGTCGTGTTGTCCGGCGCGCTGTCAGCTGCGCCGGCACACTGGTACAAATGGCGCAGCAAACTCAACGGCGAGGAATTCTGCGCGCAGACGTCACCCGGCCCAGGCTGGGAAAAAATGCCGCAACCTTACCGGAATGCCCGTTGCGAAGAGACATCACCGCCGCTTGACCGCGCATCAATCACCCCGCCTAGCCGCTGAAGCAATTGTTGACAATCTGCTGCCGCATGCCGGCCGCCGCGCTGTCTGCTTTGCTGCACTGCCGCTGATGTCAGCGCTTACTCGATAAAATCTCTTAGATTCACGCCAGCATGCATCGATGTTGCGCTGCGCAATCTCTCTTTTTGGCCAGGTATTGTTGTTATTTGCCACCAGGAAATCCACTGGCTGTTCAGCCACTATCTTATATTTCTGATGGGAAATATAATTCCTGTCTAATAAGAGAAGGAGCCTGTCGTGCAGACAGAAAATCGCCTGTTTTCCCAGCAGGTCGACTTGTTATTCAAACAGTCCAGGGCGGCGCCGCCGGCATCGATCGGCGCAAGCGTGTTGGTGTGCGTGGCGCTGCTGGGTATGGTGCCGGCCGGCGTGCTGCTGGCATGGGCGGCGGTGTCGGTTCTGTCGGCCGTGCTGCGCATGGCGCTCTTCGCTTGGTATCGGCCCGGCGCCAGTGCACTGCACTCGGCCAATCTGTATGCGGCCAGCGCAGCTTTTTCCGGACTGTGCTGGGGAATGGCGCCGATCGTTTTTGCCCCTTACATGAATGCCGAATACCAGTTGATCCTGGCGGTGCTGGTGATCGGCATCTGCGCCGCCTGCCTGCCGGTGTTTGCGCCGGTGCCGCGGGTCTACCGGATGTTTTCGCTGTGCGCGGTCACGCCGATGGTGATCTGGGGTCTGCAGGCCGGTCATCCGGCCAGCGTGGAACTGGCGATCATGGCAGTGGTCTTCCTCGGCTTGATGATGCTAACCTCGTCGCGCCTGGCACGCACCGTCAAGAATGCATTGCGCATGCAATTCGACAATGAGCAGCTGGTCGAGTCGCTCAAGGAAGAAGTCGGCATCCGCAAGGCGGCGGAAGAGTTTGCGCTGCAATCGACCGCCGTAGCCAGGGAAAACCAGGCACGCTTCGCCCAGTTGGCGGCGGTGGCCAGCGAGGGCTTGGTGTTTCATGAAGCCGACATCATCATCAATGCCAACCAGGCGTTCGCGCGCCTGCTGGGCCTGCCGGTCGAATCGCTGGTCGGCCGCTCGCTGCTGGACTTTGCCGGTGACGGACACCGCACCGCGCTACAGCGCATGCTGCATTCCGAACGCGAAGAAGCGTATGAAATGATGCTGACCGACCGCAAAGGCAGCAAGGTGTCGGTTGCCATCAATTCGCGCAACTTCGATTACGACGGTCGTCTGGTGCGCCTGGCGTCGGTGCGCGATGTCAGCGATAAGCGCGCCGCGGAAGACAAGATACGCTATCTGGCCCAGCACGATGAATTGACCGGCTTGCCGAACCGCTGCCATTTGTTGGAAAGCCTGAAGCAGTCGCTGTCGCTGGCGCGGCGCCAGCAGTTCAAGCTCGGCCTGCTGATGTTCGACCTGGACCGCTTCAAGGCGATCAACGACACGCTCGGCCATGCCGCCGGCGATGCGCTGATTTGCGCCATCGGCCAACGGCTGCAGCAGAACCTGCGCACCGAGGACCTGATTGCCCGGCCCGGTAGCGACGAATTCCTGATCGTGCTGCCGTATGTGAAGGATTCGCAGGATCTGGCGCGCGCGGCATTGAAGCTGCAGCACTGCTTTGAAGCGCCGTTCGTGATCGACAGTCAGGAACTGTATGTCACGTTCAGCATCGGCATCGGCACGTTCCCGGATGATGGCGAGACGCCCGAGCAGCTGATCCTGCGCGCCGAAACCGCGATGTACCAGGCCAAGAAGAGCGGCGGCAACGGCTTCGCCTTCTATGAGGTGGCGATGAGCGCACTGGCGCGCCAGAACATGAATCTGGAAAACCAGTTGCGACATGCGCTCGAGCATCACCAATTCCAGCTGCATTACCAGCCGCAGCGCAATCTGCAAAGCGACCGGATAGTCGGCGTCGAGGCGCTGATCCGCTGGAACTTGCCCGGCGAAGGCATGATCGCACCACTGACATTCATCCCGGTGGCCGAAGTCTCCGGCCTGATCGTGCCGATCGGCGAATGGGTGATGCTGGAAGCCTGCCGCCAGGCGCAGGACTGGCAACAGCGCGGCGCCGACCCGCTGCGGGTGGCGGTCAATGTCTCGGCGCGCCAGTTC
>JAKFFK010000131.1:0-7943 GCA_036675285.1 Paucimonas sp.
GATTACCTTCACCCGCAAGGCGGCCCAGGAAATGCGCGAGCGGCTGCTGTCGCTGTTGCGTGACCTGGCCTTGCTGCCGGATGACAGCTTGCGCACGCTGCTGCTGGAGCGTGGGGTAGAGCAGCAGGACCTGGCGCGTCTGCTGCCGCAGGCGCGCGGTTTGTATGAGCGGCTCCTGTCCAGCCCGCAAAGCCTGTCGATCGATACTTTCCACAGCTGGTTCGGGAGGCTGACCAGGATTGCGCCGCTGGCCGCCGGCGTACCGCACGGTTATGCATTGACCGAGACGACAGGCGAATTGCTGCGCGAAGCCTATCGCCGTTTCATGCAGGGTTTGAATGATGCCAAGAACGGGCCAGTCAAGGCAGCGATGCTGTGCCTGTATGCGCAGGTCGGCGACTGGAACGCGGTCAAGCTGCTGGATGCATTCGTCGCCAAGCGTGCCGAATGGTGGGCGGCCAGGCTGCGCGGCGAGCCACTGGAGTGGCTGCGCGACCTGTGCGCACAAGATGGCGAATGCGATGCGCGTCTGACGCTGTGGGACGACGACAAGTTGCTGGCACGGATCCAAAATGTTGCCTGGCTGCTGGGGCAGGGCACCGCGGTCAACCAGAAACGCGCCACGGCGATCGAATCGGCGCTGACTGCAGGCGCTGCCGTGCAGCACTTCGAGCGCTTGTGCAACGAGTTTTTCGACCGCGACGGAAAACCGCGCAAGAACAACAAGACCAATGCGCTTACCGCTGCACTGGAATCCCACTTTGGCGCCGACGCCAGTGCCGTTTTCGAAAACGAATTTAACCTGATTGGGGACGCGCTGAAAGTGCTCCAGCGCCGCAGTTTCGAACCGGCAGTGCTGGCCATGAACGAAGCGCTGTTTGCCGCCGGCGCGGCCTATCTGGAGCGCTATCAGGAAGTCAAGGCCGAGCAGCGCGTGTTCGACTTTGCCGACCTGGAATGGCATGCCTACCGGCTGCTGGCCGATGAAGAGCATGCGGCGTATCTGCAAAGCCGGCTGGATGCGCGCTACAAGCACATCTTGCTGGATGAATTCCAGGATACCAATCCGCTGCAGTGGAGCATCGTACGTGCCTGGCTCAATGCCTATGGCGACGGCAGCGACCAGCCAAGCGTATTCATTGTCGGCGATCCGAAGCAGTCGATCTACCGCTTCCGGCGCGCCGAACCCAGGGTGTTTACTGCGGCCAGCGACATGCTCAAGGCGCAAGGTGCGCACATCCTGAAAACCAACCAGACGCGCCGCAACGCTGCTGGCATTGTCGATGTGCTCAACGCCAGTTTTGGCCACAACCGTATCTATTCACCACAGACCACTTTGTCGGCTTTGACCGGTGCGGTGTGGCGCCTGCCGCTGATCCAAACTGCACCGGAGGAAGCAGGCAGCGAAGATGCGCCGGCGCCATTCGCATTGCGCAATCCGCTGCAGACGCCGCGCGAAGAACAGGAAGACGCGCGGCGCCTGGAGGAAGGGCGCTCGGTAGCGCAAGCGCTGCTGCAGGCAAGGCAGCAGCGCAGCGGCGAGGCCGGACCGATGCCGTGGTCGGACGTGATGCTGCTGGTGAAAAAAAGAATGCATTTGAGCGCTTACGAAAGTGCGTTGCGCGAAGCCGGGATTCCGTTCGTGTCCGACAAGCGCGGCGGTTTGCTTAATTCGCTCGAAATCCTGGATCTGGTGGCATTGCTGACTTTCCTGATGACGCCGGCCGACAACCGGTCACTGGCGCATGTATTGAAGTCGCCGATCTTCGGCGCCACAGACGACGACCTGATTGCGCTGGCATTGCGCACGGACGGCCACTGGTGGCAGCGGCTGCAGGCTGCCGCTGCAAACGGCAAGCCGGCCGCGTTGCAGAATGCGGCACGATTGCTGGCGCAGTGGCTGCAGGTGGCGCCGCATCTGCCGGTACATGATTTGCTCGATGTCATTGTGCATCAGGGGCAGCTGATCGTCCGTTATGCGCAGGCATCGGCGCCAGCCGCGCGTCCGCAGGTGCTGGGCAATATCGATGCCTTCATCGAACTCGCATTGAACCTGGATGCGGGCCGTTATCCAAGCTTGCCGAAATTTATCGATGCGCTGTGCAGCCTGCAAAAAGGCGTGCAGGGCGACGCGCCGGATGAAGCAAGTATCGATGCGTCTGCCGACGCGGTGCGCATCTTGACGATTCATAGCGCCAAAGGACTGGAAGCGCCGATCGTGGTGCTGCTCGATGCCAATCATAGCGATCCGGCACGCGACGATATCGGCATCCTATGCGACTGGCCGCAAGAGTCCGACACACCGACCCATTTTTCGGCATTTGGCAAAAGCAGCGAGCGCGGTGCCGCGCGCGACCGATTGTTTGCCGAAGAGCAGGCATTCAAGCTGCAGGAAGACTGGAACCTGCTGTATGTGGCAGCCACCCGCGCCAAGGAATTACTGATCATCAGCGGCGTTGCCGCGGTCAGGAATGCTGATGCAAACGGGATTGTCGACGGCAGCTGGTATGGCCGGCTGCAACATGCGCCCGGAGCCAGGAGCGAGGTGGCAGCATGCGCGGCAGCGTTGACTGCAGAAGAAAGCTTTACGCTGCCGATCTTTGATCCGCCGGCGCTGCCGGCACCCGCGCGCGCAATGGTCTTTGGCAGTCATGCGATCGACGAGGGCCTTGCCTTGCATGCGCTGCTGGAACGCATCACGCATGCCTATCAGCGACCGTATGAATGGCCATTGCCGCTGCCGGATGCCGAGACGATCGGGCGCTGGCTGCGCTGTCCGGCCGTGATTGCGGCGACGGTTCATGCGCAAGCCGCTATCATCCTGAAGCAGCCCCCGCTGGAACGCTTCTTCAATCCAGCCCATTATGTAGCTGCCTGCAACGAGATGGACATGGTCGATGGCGACACTTGTCTGCGCCTTGACCGGGTCGTGATGTTTGAAGATGCCGTGTGGATTCTCGACTACAAGCGCAATTTTCTCGATAGCGAACGGCTTGCGTACCAAGCGCAGCTGTTGCGTTACCGGCAGGCGCTGCAGGCAGTTTTTTCCGATCGGCAGATCAGGACGGCATTGATTACCGTGGATGGGCAGTTATGGGAAATCGATTGAACGCATCGACGCCTGTTCCGTTCGTAATACAGCATAATCATATGACCTGAGCGCTACCCGGTTGACGAGGGCTTCCTGCCGCAGTTGCTACCGTAGGAAGAAGAAGAGAGGCGGCATGCGCCTGTCGATCATATCCTCGTCACTCCATTCTCTTCGCGCACAGGCCATATCCACAGGCTTCGTCACCCGCAGCCGGATCGCTGATTACGCTAATGGTTGCCGCAAGGCTAAGGCCTACTGCAGCATAAAATCTTGCGCACTAAGCCGATGCAAATCAAAAGAGATTGCGAGAAAACCGTGCCTGGATTTGTGCCGCCTACTACAATGTTTAATTGGATTTCCTGCAATAAAACCGTTTTCCAAGGAATATTTCAGAGAATAAAATGTGCATTCAATCAAGTCCTGTTGTGTGATTTGACAAGGCCCCAGCCCAGCCATGAACTTACACAAGAATCTGTTGACAATCCGCTTGCGGCTGATTGTCATTATCCTGCTGGCAGCCTTGCCCGCGGCAGGCTTATTCATTTATCAAAGCTCGAAAAATTACCAGTATGCATATGCAGAAGCCGGGCAAAATCTGCAAGAACTGGCCCGGCTTGCCGCCAGCAATGAGCGCATTGTGGTACGTGGCGTGCACGACTTGCTGACAGCAATCAGCGAAGCGTCATTTATTCAAGATGGCGACAGGCTCGTCTGCAATGACTATCTGGCAAAAATCAGCCGACACTACAAGCACTACCATGCTTTTTCGATTATCAATGTTCAGGGGGAAATCATTTGTAGCGGGAATGTAATCGAGGCGCCGATTCCCGTTGGTGACCGGCTGTATTTTGATCTCGCTATGCAAGAAAAAAGGTTTGTCGCGGCTGGTTACCTAGTCAATCGGGTTACCAATACGCCGGTAGTTGCTTTTGTGATGCCGATTCTTGACGGTGCTTACGGGCGGGGAGAGGTGATCGCCATGGTAGCGACAACACTGCGCCTTGAGACCTTCGCTTTACTGACGCGAGAACTCAGTCTTCCGCCGGGGGCGACGGTATCGATTGTCGATTTCCAAGGCATTGTGCTGGCGACCGACGCCGGACGGCAAGGCGAGGTCGGCAAACCGATTGCATCGGATACTTTGCGCGCCGGCCTGTTTTCCGACAAGCCCCATGTGCTCGAAGCAGCCGGTGCCGATGGCGTGATGCGCCTGTTTGCGATTGCACCAGCTTTGCATGAAGGGCATCCCGCATTCTATGCGATCGTCGGTCTGGACAAGACCCGCTTGGCAGCGCCGGCTGTCAAATCGCTGTTGATGAACCTGGCGGCGCTGTGTTCGCTGGTGCTATTGTCACTGGCAGGCACTTGGGTAATCAGCAAAAAATTGGTGATCATGCCGGTGAATCAATTGATTGATACTGCAAAACAAGTAAAGAGCGGAAACTTGCAGGCGCGAACCAATTTACATTATCGTGCCGGCGAACTGGGCGAACTTGCACGCCACTTCGATGACATGACCGCATCGCTGGCGCAGCGTGAAAGTGAAATGCGGGCCAGCACGCAATATATCGAGCATCTGGCGCATCATGATGAATTGACCAAATTGCCGAACCGGCGCCTTTTGCATTTACGTCTGGCTCAATACATGGAGGAGACCAAAAAATCCGGACGGCTGATCGCAGTATTGTTTATCGATCTGGACCGCTTCCGGATCATCAACGATTCGCTTGGGCATTGGGCCGGCGACCTGTTGTTGGTATGCGTGGCGGAACGCCTGCTGGCATGTCTGGAAGCAAAAGACCTGGTGGCGCGTCTGGGTGGAGACGAGTTTGTGTGTGTGGTGACGAACCTGAAAACGCAGCAGGAAGCGGCCAGCTTCGCAACCGGCATTTGCAATCGCCTGTCCGAACCGTTTTTAGTCGCCAATGAGCGCATCAGCCTAGGCGCCAGCTTGGGCGTTAGCCTGTGCCCGACAGATTGCCGGGATGGAACCACGGCCGTCAAGTATGCGGAAGTAGCAATGCGGCAAGCCAAGGAAAGCGGCAGCAAAATCCAGTTTTTTTCAAACGACCTGAAGGACAAGGCAATTGGCCGTCTGACGCTGGAAAATGAATTGCGGAATGCATTGGAAAAACAGGAATTCGTTTTGCATTTTCAGCCGCAAGTCGATTTGCAATCCGGCCAAATCGTTGGTGCGGAAGCCCTGATCCGCTGGCAGCATCCGGGCAAAGGCTTGCTGGCGCCGGCATCCTTCATTGCCTTGGCCGAGGAAACCAGGCTGATTATCGAGATCGGCGCATGGACGCTGAAGGCCGCTTGCCTGCAAAGCAAAGCTTGGCAAAATGCAGGCCTGCTGCCAGTCCAGGTTGCAGTCAATGTGTCAGCCTACCAGTTCAAACAGCCCGGATTTGCCGAACTGGTCGCCAGCGCGCTGCAGGAAAGCCGGTTGCCGGCGCATCTGCTTGAGCTAGAGGTAACAGAAAGTGTATTGCTCAACGATGTCAGCCAGACGCTGACAACACTTCAAGACATGGGCGTTGCGCTTTCCATCGATGATTTCGGCACAGGGTATTCCAGCCTTAGTTACCTGCGCGACTTGCCGGTCGACAAACTCAAGATCGACCAATCGTTTATCCGCAATATCACCCAGATCCCGGATAACCAGGCGATTACGCGAGCCATCATCAGTATCGCCAAAAGCCTGGGTTTGAAAGTCATTGCCGAAGGTGTCGATACTGCAGCAACCTGCGAGTTCCTGCGTGCTGAGGGATGCGATGAAATGCAGGGCTTTTACCATAGCAAACCGATGCCGGCGGATCAGCTTGCCTTGCTGCTGCAACGGCGAAGCTAATTCTTTATGTTAGCAAGTACTCTCTTCGTCGTTTTGACTGGCAGAGCCAGCCTGATGCCTCGATTCAGTCTGGCAATTGGGGTGATAAGTCCGCAGATAAGTGAAATCTGTTGAAAAAAAGCCGCCAAGCAATTGAATCTATTGACGAAAATTCCCTTGCAACACTATAGTGGCAGGATGATTTCCGAATTTCATCTACTTTCTGAAAAAGTCAGCGAATTGGCTGCCCTGGCGCAATCATTGCGGCGGGAGAATGCCGAGTTGCGGCAAGCTTCGGCTGTGCTCGCCGCCGATAATGTTGAACTGGCGCGCCGCATGCAGCAGGCACATGACCGCGTAGCGGCACTGCTGGAAACTATTCCCGCTGCCGCGCAAGACGAGGAAATCGTATGACCCAGCTGGATGTACTGATCATGGGGCAAGCTTACAAGCTGGCTTGCAAGGAAGGGGAAGAAGCTGCGTTGCAGCAGGCTGTTGCTTATCTGAACGAGAAAATGTGCGCGATCCGCGATGCCGGAAAAATTCGGGGCAATGACCGGATTGCCGTCATGGCCGCGCTCGCCATTGCGGCCGAATTCCTGTCGACCAGTGCGCCCGACGGACCGCTGGCGGAGATGACATTGGCCGACGTCCGGCAAAAAATTTCATCGATGCATAGCGTGCTGGATGCCGCACTCGCTCCGCAAGAAAATCTTTTTTAAATACCCGTTAAAACGTTTGACATGCAGATCAATTCAGGTAGACTCAAGTCTCCTGCCGTGTTCGCGATTGCCATATATTCCTTGAACCATTTATGTGCATAGGCTGCGGAATTTTGTTCGATGGGCGTGAGCATCGCTAGTCCGATGAACCCGAAGTTGAACTAACTGTGGCCAACTTGAACCTCGTGGTTCAGGATGCCGGCAAAGCGGCACAGGCGGGTCTTTATTCCAGAGCGGCTGCATTTATGCAGTCGCTTTTTTTATGGAGTTTTACATTGCAGGACAATGTGAAGCGCAGCGGATCTTGATATGTGCCGGCCTGCGTTGGCGAGCCGCCCTGATGTGGCGATTTAATTTGTGCTCATCTTTATAAAATTCAAATAAATAAAAATGCAGTTCTGGCTGATGAAATCCGAACCGGGCGAGGTAAGCATCGATGATGCGCTGGCGGCGCCTGGGCAAACCGTGCCCTGGACTGGCGTGCGCAATTACCAGGCGCGCAATTTCATGCGCGATGCGATGCGCATCGGCGACGGTGTGCTGTTTTACCATTCCAGCTGCGCCGAGCCCGGCATTGCCGGGCTGGCCGAAGTCGTCAGCGCAGCCTATCCGGATCCGACCCAGTTCGATCACTGCAGCCCGTACTACGATGCCAAGGCAAGCCCCGAGCAAGCGCGCTGGATGCTGGTGGATGTGCGGGCGATCCGCAAGATACCGTTGATTCCGCTGGCCGCCTTGCGCGACCAGCCTGAACTGGCCGACATGCAGATATTGAAGCGGGGCAATCGCCTGTCGATCACACGCGTGACGCCGGCTGAGTGGCGGCTGATTACGCAGCAATTGATCAACACCTAAGACAACTAAGAAAAGACTATCGGATGGATATCGGCTTAATTATTGCACTGCTGGTGCTGGGCGCGGCAGTCGGGTTTGCGGCCGGCTTGCTGGGGATAGGCGGCGGCATGGTGCTGGTGCCGTTCATGGCCATCATTTTATCGACCCAGGGATTTGCCGAGGAATACATCGTCCATGTCGCGATTGCCACCTCGCTGGCGACCATCATGTTTACTTCCCTGTCATCGGTTCGGGCCCATCATCAGCGCGGTGCAGTGTTGTGGCCGGTGGTGAAGTTGCTGGCGCCCGGCATTTTGCTGGGTTCCTGGATCGGTCCGTGGATCGGCGCGCACATGAACTCGTCGGCGCTGGCCGGGTTTTTCGCGGCGTTCGTCGCAATGTCGGCGACCCAGATGCTGATCGATAAAAAGCCGGCCGCATCGCGCGAACTGCCGCCGGCGCCCGG
>JAKFFK010000040.1:0-7918 GCA_036675285.1 Paucimonas sp.
GCCTTCGCCGCCAACTACCGGTTTTTGTTTAATCCGATCCGCTACACCAGCCTGGGCCTTGCCGTTATTGAGGCGATGATGATTGGCATGCCGGTGGTCGGACTGGCCACGACCGAAATGGCAACCGTCATTGAAAATGGCCGCTCAGGCTATGTCGATACCAATGTCTCGATTCTGGTCGAGCGTATGCGTGAACTGTTGCGCTACCCGGATGAAGCGCGCCGCCTGGGCGTCAATGCCAGACATCGCGCGCTCGAACGCTTTCATATCGGGCGCTTTATCAGCGACTGGGACCGCGCGCTGCGCGATGTGACCGGCATGGACAAGCGCCATTGCGAATACAAAACGACATCAGGCAAAACCATTTTCAATCGCACATTCCCGGACATGCAAGACACCACCATTGAAAGGACTTGAATGCCTGCTTTGAATAGTTATTTCATCCAGCCAGAAGCGGCCCGCAAGGCGGTTGAATTAAGTCTGCCGATGATGCAAGCCGCCATGGATAGCAAGCTTGCAGGCGAAAGCGGTTTTCTTTATATCGTGATCATGCAGCCGGGCGTCACTCCGGCATCTGCCTCGTTCGAGGAGGCGATACTTTATGAACATGCCGTAGGCGACACGCGTAAATGGGATGCCGATTATCGGGGCTTTGCCCGCGCCAAGGCGCAGGTGTCCTGGAAAACCGGCATGGATGGGCACATGGTGCAAGCGCTTAGGCCGCACTTGCTGGAAGCAGGCGACACCACCTTGTGGGGCGGCATCGTGCTCGACGATATCGTGGTGGCAGTCAGCGGCGCAGACCCCTGGTATGACGAGGCGTTTGCCGGAACGCTCGCATTCTGTCTGCGCGCAATCGCCAAGGCGGGCATCGCCGACAAGCGTGAAAAGCATTTGTTTTTGGAGTCGAAATAACGCAGCGGCAGGTGCGGCTTCAGATTGCACCGGTTAGAGAAGTGCTGGTCGATGACCGTGTCGGCGGCCTGTAGTCAAGGTCAATGCCATGCATGACATCACTGTTTTTAACTCTGTTCGGTATCTCATCATGAAAAAAATTGCTTTGATCAGCGAGCATGCTTCACCACTGGCTGCGCCGGGCAGCATCGACAGCGGTGGCCAAAATGTCTATGTGGCACACCTTGCGCGTCAGCTTGCGCAGCTGGGCTATACGGTGGATGTCTTTACGCGGCGTGACAGTCCTGATCTTGAGCGTGTGGTGAATCTGGGGCCGAAGCTGCGTGTGATTCATGTGCCGGCCGGGCCGGCGCATTTCATCGTCAAGGAAAAAATGCTGCCTTATATGGACGATTTTGCGAGATTCATGATCAGCTACATGCGTCGAGATAAAATCGCTTACGACCTGGTACATGCCAATTTCTTTATGTCTGGCATGGTTGCGCAACAGATCAGGAAAGTGCTGGCTATTCCGTATGTAATTACCTTTCATGCATTGGGTCGTGTGCGGCGGCTTTGCCAAGGGCAGGCAGATGGCTTTCCCGCTGCACGGATGGAAATCGAAGAAAATCTGATGCAGGATGCGGAGCGCATCATCGCCGAATGTCCGCAAGACAAAGACGACATGGAACAGCTTTATGGCGCTTCCAGCCAGCGCATTGATATCGTGCCGTGCGGCTTTGATCCGCAAGAGATCTGGCCAGTTTCCACCATGGCCAGGCCGTACCTGGGGCTGGCGGCCAATGATTTCGTGCTTTTGCAGCTAGGTCGCATGGTGCCGCGCAAAGGCGTCGACAACGTGATCCGCAGTGTTGCGGTATTGCGCGACCGCTATGGCATCCGGGCGCGCTTGCTGGTCGTGGGCGGCAATGTGCAAAAAATTGATACCTGCATGACACCGGAAATGGCACGGCTGCTCGAATTGACCAGACAGCTCGGGCTGGAGCAGCAAGTCATCTTTACCGGGCAAAAATCACGCGATGAGCTTCGTTATTACTATAGCGCTGCAGATGCCTTCATCACCACGCCCTGGTACGAGCCGTTCGGCATTACCCCGGTGGAGGCAATGGCATGCGGCACGCCTGTTATTGGCGCCGCTGTCGGCGGCATTAAGACCACGGTAGTTGACGGCCGCACCGGCTATCTGGTGCCGCCGCATGACCCTGATGCGCTGGCAGAGCGCCTCGCCTGGCTGCACGATCATCCACAGCATGCGCGTTTGCTTGGCACCCAGGGCTTGCGTCTGGCTTATCAATGCTATACCTGGCGCAGCGTCGCGCAAAAAATTACTGCAAGCTATATCAGTGCCATGCAGGGGGCAACTGCAGGCATTCCCGAAACCACTGCCAATGTGGACACACCTAACCTATCGGAGATCGAATGGACAGCCAGAAGCTATCAAACCCATCTGCAAGCCTGGTAAGAGACAATAGCCTCCAGGACAAAGTAATCTTTGTTACCGGGGGCGCCAGCGGCCTGGGCGCTGCGTTATGCCAGGTGCTCGCCATGTCCGGCGCCAACATCATTGTCGGCGACCTGAAACAAGACAAAGCGGCCGCGCTTGCCGAATCCTTGCGCGCCTGCGATGTGCAAACCCATGCAATCGGGCTGGATGTGGGCAATCCGAATCAGGCCGAGCGCGCGGTGCAGGAAATCATCGACAAGTTCGGACGACTGGATGTGCTGGTAAACAATGCCGGCACTGATGTGACCTTATCGATTGCGGAATTGTCAGTCGGCGATTGGCAGCGGGTGATGCGCACCAATCTCGATGGTCCATTTTTTCTGACCAAATATGCGTCGGAGCACATGAAACGCGCCGGCAATGGCTATATTGTTAACATTACATCAACCGCTGCGAAAAGGTGCTGGCCAAACGCCTCGGCTTATCATGCCAGCAAATGGGGCTTGCTCGGCTTGTCGCATGCGATGCATGCGGAACTGCGTCCGCACAATATCAAGGTCACGGCGGTGATCGCCGGCGGCATGCGTACGCCATTTCTGCTCGACCGCTTTCCCGATATCGATGTCAGCACATTGCAAGACCCGGCCAATGTCGCGAAGACAGTAAAATCGGTATTGCTGACGCCCGATGAAACCGTTATTCCGGAAATCATGGTTTTGCCAATGAAGGAAAGTTCTTGGCCTTGAATCAGATGCCAGCCATGCCGGTCATGGATGCCGCCATTTTTATTGACAAGGATGGCACCTTGATCGACGATGTGCCTTACAACGTTGATCCCGACCTGATCAAGCTAGTGCCTCGCGCCGGCGAGGCGCTTGCATGGTTGCGGCAACTTGGCTTTCGACTCTTCATCATCACCAACCAGCCAGGCGTGGCGCGCGGATATTTTCCAGAATCTGCACTGGGAATTGTCCAGACACGCATTGACGAGCTACTGTCAGCGCATGATGTTGCCATCGACGGTTTTTATTACTGCCCGCATTGTCCGCATACTGCAGTTGCCTGCCAGTGCCGCAAGCCGTTGCCCGGCATGCTGCTCGGTGCAGCACACCAGCATGGCATCGACTTGGCGGGTTCCTGGATGATTGGCGACATCCTGCATGATGTCGAAGCCGGCCATCGCGCCGGCTGCCGGGCAGTGCTGATTGATAATGGCAATGAAACCGAATGGGACTATTCGCCATTGCGTGAAGCAGATCATATTGTCGAAAACATTTATGATGCGGCCCGGGTCATTGCGCAAGCCAGCGCGTCAGCGACGCATCACTCGATGGAAAGGCTGCCGCCATGACAGGTCAGCATTGGCAACACGCCAGCAACATTCTTTGCATTCGCCTTGATTATCTTGGCGATGTGCTGATGTGCACACCGGCGATTCGCGCATTGCGCACATCGCTGCCGAACAGAAAAATTACGCTGCTTACATCCGCCAGCGGTGCAGCTGCGGCTCCATTCATCCCGGAAGTGGATGCGGTAATCAGCTATGCGGCGCCCTGGATGAAGAGTAGTCAATCGCATGCCGTGGCTGCGGATTTTTTATTCATGGAACAGCTTCGTGACAGAAAATTCGATGCCGCAGTCATCTTTACCACCTATAGCCAAAGTTCACTGCCGGCAGCCATGCTGTGTTATTTAAGTGGCATTCCATTGCGGCTTGCGCATTGCCATGAGAATCCTTATCAGTTGTTGACCGACTGGATACCCGACCCGGAGCCGGATAAACAGCTACGGCATGAAGTACAGCGTCAGCTTGATCTGGTTGCTGCAATTGGCTGCTTCACGGACAACCAGCAGCTGTCATTTCAAGTCAGCGAAAGCGACAGGTGCTGGATGCAACAGCGGCTGCAGGCAATCGGGATTGCGCCGGGCCAGCCATGGATATTGTGCCACCCGGGCGCAACGGCAGCCTCGCGCCGCTATCCGGCACGACATTGGATAGCGATCACGCGCGAGCTGGCCTGTCAATCCGGCTTGGCCGTGGTATTCACCGGCGGCGGCGATGATGAAGCTGCCTTGATCGGCCAGATTCGTGAAGCTGCAGGTGGGCTGGCTTTTTCAATCGCAGGCGAGCTTGACCTCGGTAAACTTGGCGCGGCAATTTCACTTGCTTCGGTGGTTGTTGCAAATAATACCGGCCCGGCGCATATGGCGGCAGCGCTTGGTACGCCGCTGGTCAACCTGTATGCGCTGACCAATCCGCAACACACGCCATGGCAAGCCAAGAGCGCGGTCTTGTTCCATGATGTCGCTTGCCGATTTTGTTACAAGAGCACCTGTCCGCAAGGGCATCATCACTGCCTGAACAAGGTGGAACCTATGCAGGTCGTCAGTGCGGTCCATGCGATGCTGCGAGGGGAGGTTCAGAAGCCTTCGGATCAACACGGTATGCTGGTGAAGCTGTTCAATTTAAAGCATGAAAAGCCACCGCAAGCAACTGACGGAAGGCAATTTTCTTCAGCGTCAGACTGCAAGATCATCAAAGTCAAAACCATGGCGAAGACAGGCCGGCCAGGATAGCAATGGCGGCACCAACTGCGGCTATCATTTCAGTCTATGTCGGCCCTAGACAATGCATTATATTTACGCGACCGTTCGATGACTTGCGTTGTCGAATAGCCATCATGAAATTCGAGCGCAATGACTTGTCCGCCTCGTGCTGCGACAATATCGTAACCGACAATATTCTCGATCCGGTAATCGCCACCCTTGACCAGAACATCCGGCTGCACGGATGTAATCAAGCGTTCCGGCGTATCTTCGGAAAACGCCACTACCCAGTCAACGCTTTTTAGCCCTGCCAATACCCGCATGCGATCAGCGCAATGGTTGATCGGCCGGGACGTCCCTTTCAAGCGCCTGACAGATGCATCGTCATTGACTGCGACAACCAAAATATCCCCGAGATTCTTTGCCGCTTCCAGGTACCGAACATGTCCGACATGCAGCAGATCAAAGCAACCGTTCGTGAAAACAATGCGTTTTCCTTGTCGCTTTGCTTCGCCGATTTTTGCCAGTAATGCCTGCTCTGATACAACGGATGCCTCAAGGCCACGCGGTGCATTGGCTGCATGCGCCAATTCAGCCGGACTGACTGTTGCCGTGCCAAATTTTCCAACAACGATGCCTGCGGCAAGGTTGCTCCACTTACAGGCGAGCTCCAGATTTTTCCCGGCGGCCAGCGCCACGCCGATAGTCGCAATCACGGTGTCGCCGGCGCCGGTCACATCAAAAACCTCGCGCGCTTCAGTGCGCAAATGCAGTGGCGCGGCGTTTTCCTGAATCAGGGTCATGCCATGTTCGCTGCGTGTGACAAGAAGCGCGCGCAACCCCAGTTTCTGCCGCAGCATTTCTCCTTTTACTACAAGGTCGCTCTCATCGACGCATTTGCCGACCACAGCCTCGAACTCCGTCATGTTTGGCGTAAGAAGCGTTGCGCCGGCATAAGGTAAATAATCGTTACCTTTGGGATCGACCAGCACAGGCTTGCCTGCCTGGTGCGCTTTGGCAATCAGCGTGGCGACCTGCCGCAGCGTGCCTTTGCCATAGTCAGAAAGAATCACGACATCTGCGTATGCCAGTGCCAGAAGATAATTTTCAAAAAATGCTGCCTGGTCAAATTCGTCTTCGATATAAAGAGAGCGTTCAAAGTCAAGACGGATCAGCTGCTGGTTACGTGAAACCACACGGAGTTTCGTCATCGTCGGGTTGGTGCGCGAGCACAGGAAATTGACTGCGACGCCTTGCTTGCTGATCAATGCCGAGAGGTGATCTGCCGCGTCATCTGCACCCACCACGCCAAGCAGGGTCGCGTGTCCCCCTAAACTGGCAACGTTAACGGCAACGTTGGCAGCGCCCCCAGGGCGCATATCATCTTCATGCACATTGACCACAGGTACCGGCGCCTCTGGTGAAATCCTTGCTGTCGCGCCGGACCAATAGCGATCCAGCATGGCGTCGCCGACAACCAATACCTTGGCGCCTGCCAAACCGAGCGATACGCCAAGCGTGTCTAAGTGCATAACCAGTTGCTCCGCCTATGCCAATTCAAGTTTTGATTCAACCAACTCGATCATGATATGAAGAACTTTGATATGCAGTTCCTGGACCCGGTCTGCATACTGTCCCGCCTGTGTGCATATGCTGACATCTGCTAGGGTATCCAGCGCACTGCCCGACCTGCCGGTCAAGCCGATGACAGTCATGCCAATTTCCTGAGCGCTGTGAACGGCTTGTATGACGTTACGGCTTGAGCCGCTAGTGCTGATCGCAATCAGGCAGTCCCCCTGCTTGCCGTGGGCTTCCACAAATCGGGAAAACACGTAGTCGTAGCCGAAATCGTTGGCAACGCAGCTGATGTGAGCCGGATCGCTGATCGAAATCGACGCCAAAGCCTTTCGGTCATTTCGGTAACGTCCGGATAATTCTTCTGCGAAATGAATCGCATCGCACATTGAGCCGCCATTACCGCAAGAAACAGATTTCTTCCCGGATCGTAGCGAGTCCGCCAACAGAGTTGCCGCATTTTCTATGCGTGCAATGACTTGCTCATTACCCAGCAGACTGTCGAGATGAAAACGCGCATCCGCCAATGCATTTTTAATGATTTCTGTACTCGTCATATAAAACAAGTTCTATAAGTATTGCATTGAAACGAATGTTCATTAACCTATTTCAGGGCTGTGCTGCTCATCGCTGAATCGTTTATCTGGATACCGTGCTGCCAGTCACCGCCATCGACACCAGCCGGCGGATGGATATTGGCTAAATAATTCAGATTTTAAATCGCAAATCCTTGTATCAATTTGATATAGGCAGGCTTGACTGTCGATGGCTGTGAATTCCCCGTTTGCAGTCGGCACGCGCAACTCTGCCGAATTACACAGTTGGGGGAGGACACAGCGGTCATTGCCACGCATGCAGCATGAACATTCAGAAAGCCTGCTCAGGACAAGGTTCAATGGAAGAATTTGCAATGCACGCGCATTGCTTACGCTATATTTTTCCTGTTGTGTCTAGGCAGGCTTATGCCGCTGGTTTCAGTATAAGGAATCAAAATTTCTTTTCATCATTATTGGCGTAGAACGATTTCTATTTTTTTACCTTACGAATCAAGTCGCTAATGCTCGTTGAGCGCATTAACCATCGATGGCATTACTGCAGTTTCACTTCACAAAATTGCTCCGATTCATTAGCTTTAGCAGATGAAATTCTCAGGAATGCAACTTGCTATACCAGTTTGCATCCAACTTCTTGTTTTCACTTCAACATTTAAAGCTTATGTGCGGTATATCCGGAGAATTACGTTTCGATCAAAAATTTGCCGACGTCCAGAGCGTTCTCAGGATGACTGCTTCGCAGTCGCGCCGCGGTCCCGATGGCGAAGGCATTTTCAGCCTGGGGCCGCGCTGTTTTGGTCATCGCCGGTTCAGCATCATGGACTCGAGCTATCGCGCTCATCAGCCGTTCATCGATAACCTGCTGGGTCTGGGCATCGTGTTC
>JAKFFK010000030.1:0-7880 GCA_036675285.1 Paucimonas sp.
CGCCTAAAAAGGCGCCGGCACGCAAGACCGCCAGCAAAACTGCCGCTGCCAAAACGCCGACATCCAAGACTGCAGCGCCGCGCAAGAGGGTCGCCAAAGTACCAGCCGGCGCCACCATCAAGGTAGCTGCAGCACCGCGCAAGGCTCCGGCCAAGCGTGCCGCCAGCAAGAAAGCCGGCTGAGCAAGCTGAGCGAAGCAGCCGATGCAACTCATTATTGCCGCGGTCGGCCACAAGATGCCGGCCTGGATCGAGAACGGGTTTGCAGAATACGCCAAGCGCATGCCGCATGAATGCCGGCTGCAGCTGAAGGAAATCAAGCCAGTCGAGCGCTCCGGCAGCAAAACCGCCGACACCGTCATGGCATTGGAGCGCACCCGGATCGAAGCCGCCATCCCGAAAGGCGCGCGGGTGATCGCACTGGATGAACACGGCAAGGATATTACCACTGTACAACTGTCGCAATATCTGACACAGTGGCAACAAGACGGTCGAGATGTTACATTTGTCATTGGCGGCGCCGATGGTCTGGATGCGCAATTCAAGGCAAGTGCGGAATTGCTGGTGCGGATTTCCAGTTTGACGCTGCCTCACGGCATGGTACGGGTACTACTGGCCGAACAGCTTTACCGTGCGTGGTCAATCACGCAAAATCATCCCTATCATCGGCCATAGGAAAAAATAAAAAAGGTATGAGACCAACCGACCAGAAGATCTATCTCGCCTCAAAAAGCGCACGCCGGCGCGAACTGCTGCGTCAGATCGGCATCGAATTCGAACTGCTGCTGCTGCGCGACAAGACACCACGTGGACCGGAAGTCAGCGAAGCCATTCAGCCTGGCGAAAACGCCGAAATCTATGTCGCGCGTGTGGCCCTGGAAAAAGCGGAATACGCACACCACACCATGCTGTGGCGCAAACTGCCACCCCGCCCGGTGCTGGGCGCTGATACCACGGTCGTGGTCGACGGCAGGATACTCGGCAAACCGGCCAATTTCGCCGAAGCAGTCGCGATGCTGACCGCGCTGTCGGGTCGTACGCATCAGGTGCTGACCAGCATTGCGATTCGCCATCTGGACGATACCTGGCAAATCACGCAGAAATCGGACGTCGCCTTTGCGCCGCTGCCGGAAGCACTGATCCATGCCTATTGCTCGACCCAGGAGCCGTATGACAAGGCTGGCGGTTACGGCATCCAGGGCATGGCCGCAGTCTTCATCCAGGAAATTGCCGGCAGCTATTCCGGTATCATGGGACTGCCCCTGTTCGAAACCACGCAATTACTGCGCCAGGCAGGCTTGCGTATCATGGGCGTCAGCGGCAAATAATCAGGCCGTTGCAGCGCATTCATTCCAAAACGTGCAGGCTCGCCGCAGCATCGGGGCCGACGCACATTTTGGAATGCATCTGCAGCGAATTCTGCCTGCGTTGCCTGCCGGCTGCGCAGTCAAGCTGTTCGCTCCCCCAAATCCATCATTCCCCGCCCCATGAACGAAGACATCCTTATCAATATTACGCCGCAGGAAACCCGCGTCGCCCTGATTCTGCAGGGTAGCGTCCAGGAACTGCATATCGAACGCACGCTGTCGCGTGGCATGACCGGCAATGTTTACCTTGGCAAAGTGGTACGGGTTTTACCGGGCATGCAATCGGCCTTCATCGACATCGGCCTGGAACGCGCCGCCTTCCTGCATGTGGCCGACATCTGGGAAGCGCGTTCGCGCGATGCTGCGCCAACTGCTGCCATGCCGATTGAAAAGCGGCTGTTCGATGGTCAGGCCTTGATGGTCCAGGTGGTCAAGGACCCGATCGGCACCAAGGGCGCGCGCCTGTCGACACAAATTTCGATTGCTGGGCGCATGCTGGTCTATCTGCCGCAGGACCCGCACATCGGCATTTCGCAGCGCATTGAAAACGAAGCCGAGCGCGAACAGTTGCGGCAAAAGGTGCAACGCCTGCTGCCGCCCGAGGAAAAAGGCGGCTTCATCATCCGTACCATGGCCGAAGACGCATCCGAAGCCGACCTGCAGATGGATATCGATTACCTGCGCAAGACATGGTCGAACATCAGCCAGCAGGCCAAAACCAGGCCGGCGCCATCGCTGCTGTACCAGGACCTGAGCCTGGCGCAGCGCGTGCTGCGCGATTTCGTCGGCGATGAAACCTCGAGCATCCAGATCGATTCACGCGAAAACTTTCAGATGCTGCAACAGTTCGGCGCCATGTACACGCCGTCGGTGCTGTCGAAGCTGATGCACTATATCGGCGAGCGTCCACTGTTCGAGCTGTATGCGGTGGAAGAAGAAATCCAGCGTGCACTGGGACGGCGTGTCGACCTGAAATCCGGCGGCTACCTGATCGTCGACCAGACCGAGGCCATGACCACCATCGACGTCAATACCGGCAGCTATGTCAACGGCCGCAATTTCGACGACACCATTTTCAAGACCAATCTGGAAGCCGCGCACGCGATTGCCCGGCAGCTGCGGCTGAGAAATCTCGGTGGCATCATCATCCTGGACTTTATCGACATGGAAAGTGCGGAACATCGTCATGCGGTGCTGGCCGAGCTTAACAAGGCGCTGGCGCGCGACCGCACCAAGATCTCGGTATCGGGTTTTTCCGCGCTGGGCCTGGTTGAAATGACCAGGAAGCGCACCCGTGAGTCGCTGGCGCATATCCTGTGCGAAGTCTGTCCGGCCTGCAGCGGCAAGGGGCAAGTCAAGACTGCACGTACCATCTGCTATGAAATCCTGCGCGAGCTGCTGCGCGAAGCGCGCCAGTTCAATCCGCGCGAGTTCCGCATCCTAGCCTCGCAAGTGGTAGTCGACATGTTCCTGGAAGAGGAATCGCAGCATCTGGCGATGCTGGGCGACTTTATCGGCAAACCAATTTCACTGCAGGTCGAGACCATCTACCATCAGGAACAGTACGACATCATCCTGATGTAGCGCGTGCGGCCTGGTATCAGGCCGTGTTGGCTGAGTACTGCAAGTGATACAGCTTGGCATAAATACCATCCTTTTCCAGCAGTTGTGCGTGCGAGCCGACTTCCGCAATTTTGCCGCCATCCAGGACCACAATCCGGTCGGCGCGTTCGATCGTCGATAGCCGATGCGCGATTACCAGCGTGGTGCGCCCTTTCATCAATTCATCCAGTGCCAGCTGCACTGCGCGTTCCGACTCGGAATCCAGCGCGGAAGTGGCTTCATCGAGGATCAGGATCGGCGCATTCTTGTAGATTGCGCGGGCGATCGCCAGCCGCTGGCGCTGGCCGCCGGACAGGCGCATGCCATTGTTGCCCACCTGTGTCTCCAGTCCTTGCGGCAGGTTGGCAATCACATCGGCCAGATGCGCCGCCCTGGCTGCGTCCATGATCCGCTCTTGGTCGGGATGATCGTCGCCATAGGCAATATTGGCCGCAACGCTATCCTCAAACAGAACCACGTTCTGGCTCACCATCGCAATCTGGGCACGCAGGCTTTCCAATGCAATTTGTGTAATCGGCTCGCCATCGAGCCGGATTTCCCCGCTGGTCGGCGAATAGAAATCCGGCACCAGGTTGACCAGCGTTGATTTGCCGCCACCGGAAGTGCCGACAAACGCCACGGTTTCGCCCGGCATCACTGACAGATTCACCTGCGACAGCGCCAGGCGCTCCTGGCCAGGGTAGGAAAAGCTGACATCGATAAAATCAATTCGGCCGCTGGCGCGCCCCAACAAAGGTTTGCCGGTGGTTCTTTCCGGCATCGCATCAATCAGGCCGAAAACGTTTTCCGAAGCGGCCAAGCCGCGCTGCAGCGGGCCATTGACTTCGGCCAGATGTTTCAATGGGGTCAGCAGCATCAACATCGCCGTAATGAACGAGGCAAAGCCGCCCACGGTTGCCTGCCCTTCCCCTGCCTGGATCAGCGCGATGACAATCACCACCGATACCGCGCACGCGGTCATGACCTGCGTCACGGGCACCGTCGCCGCAAAGGTGCTGGCCATACGCATGGCAAAACCACGCAATTTGTCAGAGCGCTGCTCGAAGCGGCTTTTTTCGTAGCGATGGCCGCCGAAAATCTTGATCACCTGGGTCGCTCGCGTAGTCTCTTCGATGACTTGCGTCATTTCGGCATTGATTTCAAGAAAGCCCCGCGTCAGCTTGCGTAAGCGCTTGCCGGTGATGCGCACCACGATGGCGATTAGCGGTATCAGTATCAGCGTCACCAGCGTCAGGCGCCAGTTCAGCCAGAACAGATAGCCGAGCAAACCGGTGACCGTCAGCGTATCGCGAATGAACGCCGTGAAAACATTCTTGATCATGTCGACGATTTGCTGCACTTCGAACACCATCGAATTGATCACTTGCCCGACCGAATTCTTGACATAGTATCCGAGCGGGACATCCAGCAACCGGTCGAACATCTGCTGACGCAGCTGATTCTGCATCTTGGTCGACACCCAGGTGATCATGTAGGTAGTCACGAAGGTGGATATCCCGCGCACCAGAAAAATACCCACCACAAACGCCGGCACTGCCCACAGCGAAAAGCTCGGCTTGCCGCCAAATCCCTTATCAAGCAGAATTTTCATCATCGCCGCCAATGCAGGCTCGGTCGCCGCAGTCAGCACCATGCCAAGCAACGCGAACGACAAACGACCCTTGTAGGCCGGCAGCATCATGGCCACGCGTTTCAAATACGGAGAAATGATCATTGCCTAGCTCGCTGTGTCATTCTGTAAATTCCTGTTCAGTCAACATTGACGGCGCGTGAAGCCGTTTCCCGGTCATGCGCATGGCCGGCCGGCCGGCGCTGCCCGCGTGTCGCGCCAGCCAGCGGAATGGCCAGCAAGACCATGATCGCCATGCCGAAAACTGCATCGCGCAGGATCGCATTGAACATCCCGCCGACCATGATCGCCATGCCCAGCATCAGCAGGCGCATGCCATTGTCGCCGCCCATTTTCCATGCCGCAGCCAGTTGCGCCAGCCACACCCACAGCAGCGCTGCCAGTCCGACTGCGCCCATTTCGGCTGCATGCAGCAAATACTCGTTATGCGGCGTCGAAAACAAGTCCAATCCGGATTCCAGCGCAAGCTTGCCATACATCGGCGTCCAGGTACCGATCCCATGACCGGCTAGCGGCTTTTCGGCGATGATCTGCGAGGTGACTGCGTAGATATCCAGACGGTTGCCTTCGGCGCTTATTTTCTGCCCTTGGGTAAAGGCATGAATATCGTTGACGGTGCCCATCGCACGCATCCGGAAATCAGATGCCAATCCCCAGACAATGCTGGCCATCACCACAACCCCCGCCAGCCAGCGCAGGCCGCGCCACGACAGGCTGAAGTATTTCAAGGTAGCCAATATGCACAGCAATAAAAAAATAAGCACGCCGGTGCGTGTCGTGGCCAGACAAAGCAAAGCGGCTGCGACATACAAAAATGCAATAAGCCGCCACCAGAACGTGCGCCGGTCGGTCAGGACGGTCAGTTCGTACAGCATCCAGCCCGCTGCCAGCGCCAGCAGGATGCCCAGCAAAATCGATTTATTGCCGCTATAGACAACGTAGTTGGTAAATGGCTGCACTGCCGGCAAAACTTGCAGGAAACTCAGATAGTACAGGCTGGCAGCATAGATCGCGCCGGCGAAAAACACCGTGAGCGCCCTTTTTTGCCAGTCGCCCTTGCCGATGCTAACAAACAGTAACAGGAACAGGTAAGTCTGGTAGTGCCCAAAAGCTGACCAGAATCCCTCTGCCGGCCGCACCAGAAACACGGCAGCCAGCCAGCTTGCCGCCAGCAGGACCAATACCGGCCAAAACAGCGGATTATCCCTGACGGTTCTCCATCGTGCCCGGTAATCGCCGGCAATCAGCAGGCCCACCAGGAAAAATACCACGCCCAGATACACGACCCCGATCGGGAAAAACAATAAAAATGGCAAGATGGTCAGCGCTGTGTGCGGCAATTGCGCGCGGCGCAAGTGAAATTTCATAAGCTTTACTGGATTCAAAACAAGCGATGCAAAGTCGAAATAGTCGCGATCTTGAATCAATTGAGGTTCAGTTTATCGGCAATCATGCGCGTTCCTGTTGACACAAGGCCGCATCGGCATCAGGACAAGCTGGCGCGCATGATTTCAATCCGAGCACCCGCCAAACCATCATGCCGTGGAAAATCCGATGGACCTTCAACGCCAGTACGGCTGTTGGCAACGCTATTTATTCGCGCCAGTAAGCTGCGATCCACGGCGCGCGCCGGACATAACGCAAGGCGCGATTGCGCCGTCCTTCGAGCGCATCGGGCGGATTGACCTCGCCATGAAAAATCACGATCCGGGTACCGGCTGGCACCTTCGGTTCCTGCCAGTAGTTCAATGGCCAGCGCGGGATGCAATGATACTTGTAGCTGCAGCACCAGTCGCCGGGCCAATAATCGAGTTTCCCCTGCTTGTGCAATACATCCGACAGGAATGCCTGTTCATTGCGAAATACGTTCCGGGCGTCGGCCTGCGTGGCACGAAATTGCGCCAGCACATCGGCATGCGCACCGAGCTGAAAGCGGTATACCGAGGAATTGCCGGTAACGCGCCACGGACGCTTCCAGTCATGAATGATCAGGAATTCGCCCGGATGTTCAAAGAAACAGTCGATACTGTCGGTAATCACCACATCGAGATCGAGAAACAGCGCCGTGCCCGTCAATCCATGCAGATCGGCTTCAAATGTGGTCAGCTTTTTCCAGCCGCGTTCGGGCAAGCCATCCGGCAGCTTCAGGTCTGGAATCGGCAGGCATTCGACTTCGGCACGGATGCCCTCGCTGCGGTCGGTCAGGCAGACGAAGCGGAATTCGCCGCTCAAGTGGCGCCGCACCATCGCATACAGCCGGTTGACATACTCGGGACCATACTTGGTGCCCCACTTCATACACAGGATCACGCGCGCGGCATCGGCCACCGGGGTACTGGGGTTTGTCAAAATTTCTCCATCAGATAATAGGAATAGCCGTTTTCCTTGCGCTCAATCGGAAATTAGCCGAAAAGCCTAGTTTACCGGGCGATTTTAATTTCTTCGGCTGAAATTGCCTAGCGCCAGCTTAAAAAAGGCGGAATTAATCGATAAAACAAGATAAGGCCGGTTTTTTCATATGAAACGTGCGTTGCCGGCCTGTGAATATCGCATCACCGGGCGCAGCGATTACTTTTGCCAAAGCGCCCTTGCCTCCTGCAAATCCTTCCAGGCAGGGGCAGACAGTGCTTGTTCCAAATGATGCAAGCCGATGCCTCGCGGATTGCGTTTCAATAATTCCAGTTTCAGTATGCCCTGGCGCATTAATACCTGATCCCACAGAAAATGCATCGGGTTACAGCGACGACGCGGTCGTACCAGCATTCTGACAGTCAAAATCAGTTTTCTGAGCGGGCGCCCGTTTGCTTTCCGTGTCGCCATCAGCCGCACATCGGGTGTAGTGCCGGCCACATATGCGGCTGCCAGCCGCAAGCCGCAAGCTTGCAGCCACTGGCTGAGTCCTCTCTCATAGCGCCGGATGATTTCTTTTTTGTTTGACAAGACTTCCACGCTTGCCCAGAAATTTGCCAACGCGGGATGGGCCAGCGCGCGCCGGCGAAATCCGATGAAAAACGACTGCAGGTGAAAACTACGTTCTTGCGAGGCGGTGAGCCCCCAGACATCGGCGTCTCGCTGCTCCAGCTGTGCCAGGGTTTGCGCCAAACGGACAGGTTCCGCCAGATAAATACTGTCATTGACGATCAAGACTTCGTCATATGCCGACAGCTCGCCCAGCCGCTGCCAACCGGTCTTGTACGACATGAAATCATGGCCGACGTTGTCCCGCACGATCACTTCGATGGAGTCAGGCAAGGAACTTGC
>JAKFFK010000052.1:0-7875 GCA_036675285.1 Paucimonas sp.
ATGCGGTGACCCGCGCCGACTGCCGCCGGGAGTGGCAGATCGTGCTGGAATATCCGCATTTGTCACTGGATCACGATGCCAGGACGCGCAGCGCAGCCGAATTCGATGCTGCCATCAGTCTGTTGGGCGCCGAGGAAATGGTGGTGCAAGCCGACACGCGCCTGCCGGTATGCCGCGATCCGGATGACCAGAAATTTCTCGAACTGGCGCGCGACGCCGATGCCGCAGTATTGATCACTAAAGACAAGGCGCTGCTGAAACTTGCACGTAAAAATGCCAGGGCCGGTCTGTTCCGGATCATTCCGCCTGAGGCATGGCGGCTTGGCGAATGAGACTTCGCAGCACAAACCGTTAAAATACCGTTATCGAATCCCCCAATCCACTTGCCCGCTCCCCGGTATGAATCCACATTCTCCACTTGCCCATCCAGCCCTGGCCATTCCGCAGTCGGATGTCATGCAAATCGCATCGAAACTACCCAAGGTCGGCACCACGATTTTTTCCGTGATGTCGGCGCTGGCCACTGAAACAGGCGCAGTCAACCTCGGACAGGGCTTTCCGGATTTCGATTGCGATCCGGCCCTGGTCGATGCGGTGACCGGCGCCATGAAGAGTGGCCAGAACCAATACCCGCCGATGCCGGGTGTGCCGGTTCTACGCGAAGCGATTGCGAATAAAATCCAGGCTTTGTATGGGCATGCCTATGCCGCCGCCAGCGAGATCACCGTGACGGCCGGCGCCACCCAGGCACTGTTGACGGCAATCCTGTGCTGCGTGCGGCCTGGCGATGAAGTGATCGTGATCGAGCCGGCCTACGACGGTTATGTGCCGGCGATCGAACTGGCCGGCGGCGCTGCGGTTACGGTGCAGATGGCAATTGGCGATGCCGGCTATGCCGTCCCTTGGGACCAGGTCGCCGCCGCCGTCACTGCCAAGACCCGGCTGATCCTGATCAATACGCCGCATAACCCCACCGGCTCGATCATGCGCGCCGCGGACATGCAGGCACTGACTGACATCGTGCAAGGCACCGACATCCTGATCGTGTCGGATGAAGTCTACGAACACATGGTGTATGACGGCATGCAGCATGAATCCATTTGCCGGCATCCGGCGCTGGTCAGACGCGCCTTTGTGGTATCGAGTTTTGGCAAGACCTACCATGTGACCGGGTGGAAAGTCGGTTATGTCGCCGCTCCCGCTGCGCTGATGTCAGAGTTCCGCAAGGTGCATCAATTCAATGTATTTACCGTCAATACGCCGGTGCAGCATGGGCTGGCAACCTACATGGCCGACCCCGCACCATATCTGCAATTGCCGGCGTTTTACCAGCGCAAGCGCGACCTGTTCCGGCATGGCTTGAAGAATTCCCGTTTCAGGCTACTGCCTGCCGACGGTACCTATTTCCAATGCGTCGATTATTCTGCGATTTCCAGCCTGGACGAAACTGGGTTTGCAAAGTGGCTGACAACTGAAATCGGTGTTGCGGCCATCCCGGTATCGGCCTTCTACCAGACACCACAGAATGCAGGCATAGCCCGCTTTTGTTTCGCAAAAAAAGATGAAACCTTGCAGCTGGCCTTGGCCAAGCTTGCAACGCTTTAAAAAGCCTCACATCGCATTAATACTCGGCAAACCGGTATGGTAATCAGCCGGTACGGGGGACTGCCGGCAATGCCGTTCAGGCGCGCATCGCCAAACAGCCGTATGCAATCCGCGATAGGCTCCATGAATAAAAGTAAAACTGCGCATCAGCATGCAGCAGTAATGGCGGCTGGCAGCAGCCCTGTAGCTAATCCTGTTTTTCTCAGGGCGCTTGCCTGCCATGACGCCGCGTAATTCCGCCAGCATCTTTTACTGCCAGTCGATTTCCTTCAATAATTTCTTGAGCATCGCCTTGGCTTTATCTGCCTGAATCGGCGTGCCGCCCTGAATCACTTCTTCCAGCAGCACGCGGGCACCCACATGCTCGCCGATTTCCTGATAGGCGACAGCCAGATTGATCTTGCGGGTCATGTCGGCAAAATGATCATTTTCATCGGCTTCGGCAGTATCCGCTCCTGCTGCAACTTCAACGACTTTTTGCTGGATGGCGAATGCCGCGCGCTTGGCCTTGATCGTTTCTTCTATCGTCGGCGCATCGGGTTTCGGCGCGATGTTGGCTGGAGCTGGCTGCTCTGGCTGGGCTAGCACTGCTGCCTTGGCCGAGGGTGCTGTCGTCGCAGCAATGGGTACGGCACGATCGATTACCAAGTTGGCGGCCAGATCTTTGTCCGGCGCGGGTGTGGAAGACAGCTGTGGACGTGGCGAGACTGGCAATGCCGATGGTCTGGACATTTGCGCCTTGGGGCTGGCCAGTTTCGGCAAAACCTGTTTCGCAGTGGCCTGCTGCGACATTGCCCGGTCGAAGACATCCATCTCCTCTGCAATTGCAGCTTTGGCTGCCGCACCAGCGGTATTTCCAGGCTGGCCAGCCTGGCTGGTAACCTGCTGGCTGATCAGGCGCGGCTGCGATTTACCGAAGCTTAAATGACTGCGCCGTTTCGGCATGTCAGGGTCCTGAGCAATGCCGATCAGGTGAATAATTTCCCGATACACTGCCAGATCGAACCCGGCCCTGGCGCCATTGCGGTCATCGAACAGCAGGCTTTCCAGATATGAAACGATATACTCGCCTTCCCACAGATCCTGGATCGCCTCGATCACATGCGGATAGTCTTCCAGGCTGCGCGCCGATGCATAGTTCGGTTCGTCTTCCCAGGCTGGCACACTGGTATTGAACATCTGCTTGATCCGCATTCCCAGCGCTTCATATTTGCTCTGGCTGCCGACGACACGGTACAAGTCGAGCAGGTAAATCCAGGGCACTGGTGTCACCGGGTCCTTCACGTCGGCATACGGCTCAAGAATTTCAATGGCTTTGTCCGAGTCGTTCAAGAGCATCCAGAATTCAGCCTCCTGCATCAGGTCTGCAAGTTCTTCGACATGAAGCACATGCAAGTCGCCCGGATGTCCGGCAGGCGCCCCCCCCGAACCAGCTGAATTATTTTCAGCCAGCGCAGTCGCCTGCGGGGCTGCAGCGGCAGCACCGGCCTTGACCGACAGATCGGCTGCGCTCAAGAATTCGTCCGCAATGGGGGCACCGGCAAGTATGCGCTGCAGCTCTGCCGTTTGTGCCGATCGCGATGCGACGATCGGCGCCGGTTGCGCGGCTTGCGGTGTGTCATGGCCCTGCCTGGCTATGCTGCCGACGTGACTGTTGCTGACGGGTGAAAGTGGCTGTAGCGTATTGTTTTGCAGCGTGGCCTGCTGGGCGGCCCAGTCGACTGCCAGGGTATTGTCGAATGGAACGCCTTTTTCCCAATCAGTATTCGCCGGCTCGTCATGCAGTGCTGATTTTTGTGTAGCTGCCTTGCCGATCTTGATTGGTGACAGTGTTTCTTCCCAGCCGTTCGGCTCGCTGTCATGCTGAAGAGCAGTCTCCTCCCAGATAGCAGCCGGCCGTCTGCCGAAATGATCAGACGAGCGCCGAATCAGCCAGCCGATTGCTGCCAGCGCAGCCAACAAAAGCCCACCCAGGCCGATGATCCAGCCGACAGAAAACATTTCCTTGCGCATGTTTGCCATTGCGGCGAGGTCGGCCTGACGCTGGTCTGCGCTTTGCTGACGGAGCAGCGCGGTTTGTTGCTCCAGCGCCTGCAGCCTGGATTGCAGCGCCTGTATTTGCAGCTCTCCGCTTTGCACTGGATCTTCGCCGCGCATGACGGCAGCAAAACGCGCATAGGCTGCGCGCAATTCGGCTGCCTGTTGCACATCACCGTAATCACGCGAATCCGACAGCGTATCGGACAATTTCAGGGTGGGGGAAAATGTCGCACCAGCATCGACGGCAATCTCGTCGCCGGACAGCTTCAAAACGCTGCGCTCCACCATCTTCGGCGCGCGGCGCGCAGACGACGCTTTGGCAACGGTCTTTGCCGGAGCAAGCGTAACTGTTGTCAGCGATGTTACGGTGTCAAGCGCGGGTCCTGTGCGTCGTGATGTGCGCTGGCGCTTATCACGCTGCGACGCACTGGCTATGGCTGGTGCAATCATTGGTAACGGCTGCAGGGCACTGCGGGCAGATTGTGCAGGTGCAGTGGCTGTGCCTGACTGCGCAAGCTGCGGCAAGATTACAAGCGGATCGAGCAATACATGGTAAATGCGCTGGATTGGCGTACCGCACGTTACATCGACCTTGACCGCGATCGCCGGTTCATTGATCGGCTGATGGGTTGCCAGATGAATTATTGTGGCTTGGTTTACCCGTGAAAAAGCCACTTGCGCACCAACAATGAACATTCCATCGGTATGTTCCAACCTGGCCTTGACGCAACTGGCTGCAAAATTGCCTGTATCGCTACCTAAAACCGGAATGCTAAGGCGCAGCGGTGCTCCCAGCGAAGACTGCACCCGCACCGAACCCAGGCCGGCGGCATGCCCAGTGGCTCCCCAGACAGCCATCACCACTAGCGCGATCGCGCGTAATACTGGCATTCGATGATCACGCATGACCGAATTTATCCCCGGACGTCATTGGAATGGCGTTTTTATGATTTTTGTTATTAAAAATCATTCTTTCAAATCATTTGATTTAAAAGAATGAGTGAACGGCAAAAAGGCGCTCAAGATTCGTTATTCAACATTCATATAATGCCTGATCGAAACTTAGTGCCGTATTCTTGATTGCTTGGAAACGAACTTTTGTGTTTTATTTACAACTAACGTTGCAGGTTATTTAATTTTTCATCCACAAATGCTAGCAATTCTGGCGACAATCCGACTCCGGTCTTGGCCCGCCGATATGCAGCAATCGCATCGGCAACGCGATTTTCCGCCTGCAGCGAGATGCCCAATCCCATCCACCAAAGTCCGTTTTGCGGTGTAGTGCGCAATGCCTGGCTATAGTGCTCGATAGCGTCCTTGTGGCGGGCATCGCGTTGCAGCAACGCCGCCAGAAATGCATGATAGTCGTCAGCGCGATCGGATGCATGCGGCAAGGACCGCTGCAAGGTGGCAACGGCGGGCTTGAGCTCGCCACGATCGACCTGCAGCCGCGCCAGAATCACAGCCAGCCCGGTTTGGCTGGCATCGACCTGCAAGCCTTCACGCAGTCTGCGTATTGCCTCATCCTGACGCCGGGATTCAATCAACAGCGCAACTAGCGTCTGCCGTGCGGCCGCGTGTTGCATATCAAGTTGCAGCGCCTGTTCCAGTGCAGTGATCGCTTCGAGTACTTTTCCTTGCTGGATCAGGGTGGTGCCTCTGCGAAAATCGTTTTCAGCGCGCTGCTGTGGTGTCAACGCTTTCAACTGCTTGCTGATGCCTGATGATGCCAGCGCTTCTGCAGCAACAGGTGCAGCAGCGACAGCACTATTCTTGACCGGTTGCGGCGGCGTGGCTGGCACCAGGTTTGCTGCAGCGAAAACAGGCTCGGGAGAGGCTGTTGCGAGCGCTGGTTTTACTGCCTGCATTTGCAACGGCGCTGCGACCGGCACAGTAGACTGCACGGTCGGCGCTGCAACAGCGACAACTTGCGGCGTTACAGCCGGCTGCGCAGCCGCAACGCTGACGGGCGCCTCGGCTGGTTTGGAGGCATCGGAGGCAATAATTTGCAATGACTCGGGCGCAGCCACTTCCCGGTTATCAATTGCTGCAACACTTGGTGCTGGCGGCACAATGCTCAGATTGGGCGCCAATTTCAGCGGCAATACCGCCGCCGCTTGCGTTGTCGCAGGCGCAGTAGCCGGCACAAACCCAATCCAGGCTGCTCCCGCACACAGAATCACCATCAACACCAGCACCAGCCACCATGCCGGATGTACGCCATGTCGTTCCGGCACCGCCCTGACCTGCCCTTGCAGCACGCCGGCGCTCCCGGCCGGCGTCCCGCGCGCGTCGAGGTCTTGCAGCATTTGATTAATAAGACTCATATGAAATATGTCCATCCGATCCCAGTACCCATCGCCAGCAATCCCAGCGCGCCCAGCCATGCCCAGCGCAATCCGCGCTGCCTTGCCGCCATCGTATCCTTTGCAGCCGCCCGTACATGCCGACCACGCACCTGTTGCTTGCCCTCGCCATAAGTCAGCATCAGGGCCTTGTGCGCCAGAATATTCGCCAGCCGCGGCACACCGCCGCTGGCAGCTTGCAATACCTTGACCGCATCGCGCGCAAACAGGCGCCCGCCGGTAAATCCCGCCACATTCAAGCGATGCGAAATATAAAATTCCAGATCGTCACGTGACAAGGGCCCCAAATGGTAATGAAAGGTAATGCGCTGGGTGAGCTGCCGAATCGACTCCAGTTGTAATTTCCGGTTCAATTCCGGCTGGCCGAACAGCACAATTTGCAACAGCTTGCGCTTTTCTGTTTCCAGGTTGGTCAGCAGGCGCAACGCTTCCAGACTTTCCAACGGCATTGCCTGCGCTTCGTCCAGACACAGGATCGCCCGCTTGCCATCGCGCGCCAACACCAGCAACTGGTGATTGATCGATTTGAGCAACTGATGCTGGTCGATATCCTTGTCCGGCGTCAGGCCCAGTTCTTCGGCAAGCGCCAGCATCAGCGTGCGCGGTTCGAGGTATGGGTTAGGAATATAGGCGGTAACAAAACTGTGATCCAGCATCGCCATGAACTTGCGGCACAACAGGGTTTTTCCGGTGCCGACCTCACCGGTAATCTTGATGAAACCTTCGCCATTGTTCGCCGCCACCAGCAGCGTGTTCAATGCTTCCTGCGATCCGCTTCCGGCGAAGAAAAAGCTGGTGTCCGGTGTCAGGCCAAACGGTAACTCGCGCAGGCCGAAGTGGTTCTTGTACATGCCGGGTTATCTTGGACCCATCGTATTGCGCGGCTCCATGTCCTGGATGCGGCGCTGACTGTCCAGCACATCCCGGGTCCAGGCACTATTGTCTTGCACGATGGTAGGCTTGAGCAGGATGACCAGCTCACGTTTTTGCATGGACTGGTTGGTGTTACCCAACAATGCACCCACGACCGGCAGGTTTCCGGCGCCCGGCAATTGCGAGCGGTCGGAAATGCTTGCCTGGCGCATCAAGCCACCGATCGCGACGATTTGTCCATCCCGTCCGCGCACGATACTGTCCGTCTCGGATACAGAACTCGATGCCAGCGGCAGACTGAAGCTGCCGGCGCTACCCAGATTAATTGGCTTGTCGACCGTGGTGACGTCGCTGACAGATGGATGAATATGCAAGATGATATTGCCTTCATCATCGATCTGCGGCGTGACGTCCAGCGCCACACCGGAAAAGAATGGCTGCAGCGTGACGGTTGGACTGGTGGTAGTCGCAGTGCCGGTTGTCGTCGTGGTGCTGACATTGGTGACAAAGAACTCGTCTTTGCCGACTTTCAGCACAGCCTTCTGGTTATTGAGCGTCGCAATCCGCGGACTCGACAGCACGTGCACCGAACCTTGGGTTTCCAGAAAAGACAGCAAGGCGGCGAAATTGCTGGTCTGGAATGCCATGCCGAACAAGCTGTTTGCTGCCGTTGCCGCACTTGTGAAAATGTTTTGTCCAACCGTGGTTGATCCAAACTGGCCACCGGTAAAGGTATTGGTTGACGGATCGACTGAGCTCACGCCAGTTGCCAGCGACCCGCCGGTTTGCAGCACCGTATTGGGGGAAATCATGCCGACTGATCCCCTGTTGCTATGGTTGCTTCCTCTGAAGGCTGACCAGTTGATCCCGGTTTGATAGCCGCTATCCAATTGCACTTCCAGGATCTTGGCTTCCAGAATCACTTGCCGGCCCACTGATAGCTGGGTAGCCTTCAAATAAGCGTCGACGTCGCGCAACTCATTCCACATGG
>JAKFFK010000112.1:0-37469 GCA_036675285.1 Paucimonas sp.
GACAACGTGTCGATCACTGTGATGCTGATCAACCCGATCGCGATGGAAGAAGGCTTGCGCTTCGCGATCCGTGAAGGCGGTCGTACCGTCGGCGCCGGCGTCGTCGCTAAAATCATTGAGTAAAATTGATGCATTGGAGGGCAGAGTTTGCGAGGCGCCGCCGTGCGACGAGTTACTCTGTCCCCAGCTGAATATAAAAACTATTATTGCTGCATGTGACTATTTGCATGCAGCTCGCTCTTTAAAGGAAGCAAAATGTCAGGTCCAAATCAAAAAATTCGTATTCGTTTGAAGGCATTCGATTATCGTTTGATCGATCAATCAGCACTGGAAATCGTTGACACTGCCAAGCGCACCGGCGCTGTTGTCAAGGGCCCAGTGCCGCTGCCAACACGGATTCAGCGTTTTGACGTGCTGCGTTCCCCGCACGTCAACAAGACTTCCCGCGATCAATTCGAAATCCGCACGCACCAGCGCTTGATGGATATCGTTGATCCGACTGACAAGACGGTGGATGCGCTGATGAAGCTCGACCTGCCGGCTGGCGTGGATGTCGAAATCAAATTGCAGTAATTTTTAGCCCATACCATAATTTTTCCGCTTTAGGTATTGTGGAAAAAAGATTTGCGGGTTAAAATATTCGGCTTTGGTGCAGGTTCGTTCTTTGCGGGCCTGCATATTATTTAGTTGTACAAACATCAGCCCTGCCCAATCGTAGGCGGGAATGGAGAAAACAATGAGCCTAGGCCTTGTTGGTCGCAAGGTTGGTATGATGCGCATCTTTACGGATGATGGGGAATCAATTCCTGTTACTGTTGTGGACGTATCGAACAATCGCGTGACCCAAATCAAAACGCCTGAAACAGACGGTTATTCCGCTGTTCAAGTTGCATTCGGCACTCGTCGCGCTTCACGCGTGAATAAAGCCGCCGCCGGTCATCACGCCAAAGCTGGTGTTGAGGCTGGAACCGTCCTCAAAGAATTTCTCATTGATACCGCCAAGGCTTCCGAGCTGAAGGCTGGTGATCTGGTTGCTGTCAGCTTGTTCGAGGCAGGTCAGAAGGTAGATGTGCAGGGCGTGTCTATTGGTAAAGGCTATGCTGGCACCATCAAGCGTCACAACTTCAGCTCTGGTCGTGCCACTCATGGTAACTCGCGTTCGCACAATGTTCCGGGTTCGATTGGTATGGCGCAGGATCCGGGTCGTGTTTTCCCGGGTAAGCGCATGACTGGCCACATGGGTGATGTCACTTGCACCACGCAAAATCTTGAGATTGCTCGCGTAGATGCTGAGCGTCAATTGCTGATGGTTCGAGGTGCAATTCCTGGCGCGAAAAACGGCCAAGTGATTGTCTTGCCTGCCATCAAAGTCAAAGCAAAGAAGGGGGCTTAATTCATGGAACTCAAGCTCCTGAATGACCAAGGTCAAGCTGCATCAAACGTTGCTGCGCCGGATACCATTTTCGGTCGTGACTATAACGAAGCACTGATTCACCAAGTGGTCGTCGCTTACCAGGCCAACGCACGTAGCGGTAACCGTAAGCAAAAAGACCGTGAAGAAGTCAGTCACACCACCAAGAAGCCATGGCGTCAAAAGGGCACTGGTCGCGCCCGTGCCGGTATGTCTTCGTCGCCATTGTGGCGCGGCGGTGGTCGTATTTTCCCGAATTCGCCTGACGAAAACTTTTCGCACAAAGTCAACAAGAAGATGTATCGCGCAGGTATCTGCTCGATCCTCTCCCAGTTGGCACGTGAAGGTCGTCTGTCGGTGGTCGAAAATCTGTCGGTTGAGGCGCCAAAAACCAAGTTGCTGGCGCAAAAACTGAAGGGCATGGGTCTGGATTCCGTGCTGGTGATTGCTGATGACATCGATGAAAACCTGTTGCTGGCGTCGCGCAATCTTCCGAATGTGCTGATTGTCGAGCCGCGTCATGCCGATCCTGTATCCCTGGTGTTCTACAAGAAAGTATTGATCACCAAGTCGGCGCTGGCCAAGATTGAGGAGATGCTGGCATGAACGCAGTAGTCAAACATAGCGAAGAGCGCTTGATGAAAGTGCTGCTCGCGCCAATCGTTTCTGAAAAGGCGACTTTCGTTGCCGAGAAAAACGAACAAGTCATGTTTCTTGTAATGCCGGATGCAACCAAGCTGGAAATCAAGGCGGCGGTTGAGCTGATGTTCAAGGTGCAGGTCGAGTCGGTGCAGGTGGCAAATCGTCAAGGCAAGGAAAAACGCTCCGGTCGCTTCATGGGTCGTCGCAATCACACCAAGCGTGCGTTTGTGTGCCTGAAGCCTGGTCAGGAAATCAATTTCAGCGAGGAGGCTAAATAATGGCACTCGTTAAAGTAAAACCAACGTCGCCTGGTCGGCGTGGCATGGTCAAGGTCGTTAATCCCGACCTGTTCAAAGGCCGTCCACTAGACAGTCTGATCGAGAAAAAATCGAAATCAGCTGGTCGTAACAATAATGGCCGTATCACCACCCGTCATATCGGTGGTGGACATAAGCAGCACTATCGCATCGTCGATTTCCGTCGCAACAAGGATGGGATTGTCGCAAAGGTCGAGCGTATCGAATACGATCCGAATCGTACTGCGAACATTGCACTGCTGTGCTACGCCGATGGCGAGCGCAAGTATATTATTGCGCCGAAAGGTGTGGCTGTGGGCGATCAGTTGATGAATGGCTCGGAAGCGCCGATCAAGGCTGGTAACTGCCTGCCGATTCGCAATATCCCGGTCGGCACCACGATGCACTGCGTCGAGATGTTGCCAGGCAAAGGCGCTCAGATGGCCCGTACCGCTGGTGCTGGTGTGGTGTTGATGGCACGTGAAGGCACATACGCTCAGGTGCGTCTGCGCTCCGGCGAAGTGCGTCGTGTGCATATCGAGTGCCGTGCAACGGTCGGTGAAGTCGGCAACGGCGAACACAACCTGCGCAAGATCGGCAAGGCCGGTGCAACACGCTGGCGTGGTATTCGCCCAACAGTGCGTGGTGTGGTCATGAACCCGATCGATCACCCGCATGGTGGTGGTGAAGGTCGTACCTCGGCTGGCCGTCATCCGGTATCGCCATGGGGCCAGCAGACCAAGGGCAAGAAGACGCGTCGCAACAAGCGCACGACTTCCATGATCGTCTCGCGCCGTGGCAAGAAATAAGGGATAACACATGACACGTTCATTGAAAAAAGGGCCGTTTTGTGACGCCCACCTGGTGAAAAAAGTCGAAACCGCGCAAGCGATCAAAGACAAGAAGCCGATCAAAACCTGGTCGCGCCGTTCGACGATCATGCCGGACTTCATTGGTCTGACCATTGCAGTGCATAACGGCAAGCAACACGTGCCAGTCTATGTTTCTGAGAACATGGTTGGTCACAAGCTCGGCGAATTCGCGCTGACCCGTACGTTCAAGGGTCATGCTGCTGATAAAAAGGCTAAGAAATAAGGTCCGATGATGGAAACTAAAGCTATCCTCCGCGGCGTGCGCCTGTCGGAACAAAAAGGCCGACTGGTTGCTGACCTGATCCGTGGCAAAAAAGTAGATCAGGCACTGAATATTCTGGCGTTCAGCCCGAAAAAAGGTGCGGCTATCATCAAGAAAGTACTCGAATCCGCGATCGCGAATGCCGAGCACAATGATGGTGCCGATATCGATGAGTTAAAGGTCAAGACGATCTACGTCGAACAAGGCACGGTCCTCAAGCGCTTTACTGCGCGTGCAAAAGGCCGTGGTGATCGCATTTCCAAGCAATCCTGTCACATTTACGTGACTGTCGGTAACTAAGGAGTCACGATGGGACAGAAGATTCATCCAACCGGTTTCCGCCTTGCAGTGACCCGCAACTGGGGATCGCGCTGGTATGCTGGCAATAGCAACTTTGCCTCCATGCTCAACGAAGATCTGAAGGTGCGTGAATACCTGAAGAAGAAACTGAAGAATGCCTCGGTCGGTCGGGTCGTTATCGAGCGTCCAGCCAAAAATGCGCGCATCACGATTTACAGCTCGCGTCCAGGTGTTGTGATCGGCAAGAAGGGCGAAGACATTGAGGTACTGAAGACTGCTCTGGCCAAAATGATGGGTGTGCCGGTGCATGTGAATATCGAAGAAATTCGTAAGCCTGAAACCGATGCACAGCTGATCGCCGATTCGATCGCCCAGCAATTGGAAAAGCGCATCATGTTCCGTCGCGCAATGAAGCGCGCGATGCAAAATGCGATGCGCCTCGGTGCGCAGGGCATCAAGATCATGTCGTCCGGGCGTCTGAATGGTATCGAAATCGCGCGTACCGAATGGTATCGTGAAGGTCGGGTGCCGCTGCACACACTGCGCGCCGACATTGATTACGGTTTTGGCGAAGCTGAAACGACCTACGGGATTATCGGCATCAAGGTTTGGGTCTATAAGGGCGATCGTCTTGCCAGTGGTGAGCCGCCTGTCGATATGACCAAAGAAGATGACACCAAGCGTCGCGCGCCCCGTCGTGATGACGGCAAGCCAGCCAGTCGCCCTCGCACTGCCCGCCCTGAAGCCCAGGTCGCAGCAGCTGCGCCAGGTGCAGCTGCCCCGGCAGCCGCCAAGCGGGTTCGTGCCAAGAAGCCGGATGGCGCTGCCCCGGTTGAGAAAGCAGGAGAATAAACATGCTGCAACCAGCACGTAGAAAATATCGTAAAGAGCAAAAAGGCCGCAACAAAGGCATTTCTCATGAGCGCGGCACCGCTGTCTCGTTCGGCGAATTTGGCTTGAAAGCGGTTGGTCGTGGCCGTATCACTGCGCGTCAGATCGAAGCGGCGCGTCGTGCAATGACGCGCCACATCAAGCGTGGCGGTCGTATCTGGATCCGTATTTTTCCGGACAAGCCAATTTCGAACAAGCCGGCCGAAGTCCGTATGGGTAACGGTAAAGGTAATCCAGAGTACTATGTCGCTGAAATTCAGCCTGGCAAAGTATTGTATGAAATGGATGGCGTCGATGAGGTGCTGGCGCGCGAAGCTTTCCGCTTGGCCGCGGCAAAACTGCCGTTGTTGACGACTTTTGTCGTTCGACAAGTCGGCCAATAATTGGAGTGGACCATGAAAGCATCTGAACTCCTTGGCAAAGACCAGGCAGCCCTGGCAAAAGAGTTGAATGAATTGTTGAAGGCGCAATTTGGCTTGCGTATGCAAGTCGCTACTCAGCAATTGAGCAACAATTCACAGCTGAAAAAAGTGCGCCGCGACATCGCACGCGTGAAAACTGTCATGAATCAGAAGGACGCCAAATAATGAACGATCAAGTGAAACAAGCGCTCAAGCGCACATTGATTGGCAAGGTTGTTTCCGACAAGATGGACAAGACGGTGACCGTGCTGATCGAGCGTCGCGTCAAGCATCCGCTATACGGAAAAATCATCATGCGTTCGAACAAGTATCATGCGCATGACGAAAACAATCAGGCTAAGGCCGGCGATACTGTAGAAATCCAGGAAGGCCGTCCGATTTCGAAGACCAAGGCCTGGACCGTCACGCGTGTGGTGCAAGCTGCACAAATTGTTTAATATTAGTGCTTGCAGGCTGGGCGCGTTAGTGCCATAATGTTGGGCTTCGCTCTTGTGAAGTAATTTACAAGAGCGGCATTAAAGCTCTGCAGTTTGTAAACATCGTCTTAGCAAGAGTTTTGGATTTGTCTACCCAATCGGCGGCCTTGATTCTCAAGGTTTCTGGCGGGACCAAGACTGACCGCTGCGCCGCATTGTGCGGATTGTGCGGGTTAAGTTGGGAAAGAAAATATTATGATTCAAACTGAAAGCCGGCTCGAAGTGGCCGACAATACTGGTGCGCGCGAAGTTATGTGCATCAAGGTGCTTGGCGGTTCCAAGCGCCGTTATGCCAGCATTGGCGATGTCATCAAGGTGACGGTCAAGTCTGCTGCGCCACGTGGTCGCGTCAAAAAAGGCGAGATCTACAATGCGGTGGTTGTTCGTACGGCCAAGGGCGTGCGTCGCCCGGATGGTTCGTTGGTGAAGTTCGATGGTAATGCTGCGGTCTTGTTGAACGCGAAGCTTGAGCCAATCGGTACCCGTATTTTTGGGCCGGTGACTCGTGAGCTGCGTACGGAGCGCTTCATGAAGATCGTCTCCCTTGCGCCTGAAGTTTTGTAAGGAGTCGTCATGGATAAAATTCGTAAAAACGACGAGGTAATCGTCCTTAGTGGTAAAGACAAGGGCAAGCGCGGCGTGGTCGCGCAGCGCGTCGATGCCAATTATGTCGTGGTGGAAGGTGTGAATGTTGCCAAAAAAGCGACCAAGCCGAATCCGATGACTGGTACTACTGGCGGCATCGTTGATAAGCTGATGCCAATTCATGTGTCTAATGTTGCATTGTTTAATGCGGCATCGGGCAAGGCAGATCGTGTGGGCTTCAAAGATGTGGACGGTAAAAAAGTTCGTGTCTATAAGTCCAGCGGTGAAGTCGTGAAGGTGTAAGGAATCATGGCCCGTCTCCAAGAATTCTATAAAGAAAAAGTCTCTGCTGACTTGACCAAGAAATTTGGTTATAAGTCGGTCATGGAAGTGCCGCGTCTGACCAAGATCACCCTGAACATGGGCTTGTCGGAAGCTGTTGCTGACAAGAAGATCATTGAGCATGCGGTTGGTGATCTGACCAAGATTGCTGGTCAAAAGCCGGTGGTGACCAAGGCGCGCAAGGCAATTGCCGGTTTCAAGATTCGCGAAGGTTATCCAATTGGCTGTATGGTTACCTTGCGCGGCGCGCAAATGTATGAATTCCTCGATCGTCTGATCACCGTGGCATTGCCGCGTGTTCGTGACTTCCGCGGCGTGTCTGGTCGTTCTTTCGATGGCCGTGGCAACTACAATATCGGTGTGAAAGAGCAGATTATTTTCCCCGAGATTGAATACGACAAGATTGACGCGTTGCGTGGTATGAATATCAGCATCACGACGACTGCGAAGACCGACGATGAAGCCAAAGCGCTTCTCGCCGCATTTAAATTTCCGTTCAGAAACTGAGGCTGCCATGGCAAAACTGGCACTGATTAACCGTGAACAAAAGCGCGCCGACCTGGTAAAGAAATTTGCCGGCAAGCGTGCCGAGTTGAAGGCAATCATCGACGATCAATCCAAGTCGGAAGAAGAGCGCTATGAGGCGCGTCTGAAATTGCAGGCGCTACCACGTAACTCCGCTCCGACTCGTCAGCGTAATCGCTGTTCGATCACAGGTCGTCCGCGTGGCACATACCGCATGTTCGGTTTGGGCCGTACCAAGCTCCGTGAGACCGCCATGCGTGGCGAAATCCCGGGTATGACTAAAGCCAGCTGGTAATAGGAGAATAAGCAATGAGTATGAGCGATCCTATCGCCGATATGCTGACCCGTATCCGCAATGCACAAGTAGTGCAAAAGACCACGGTAGCAATGCCGTCGTCCAAGGTGAAAGTGGCGATTGCCAACGTCCTCAAGGATGAAGGTTATATTGAAGATTTCGCCGTTACTGAAGCAGCTGGTAAGGCAGAATTGAAAATCGGCTTGAAATATTATGCAGGTCGTCCTGTAATCGAACGCCTGGATCGTGTATCCCGTCCGGGCTTGCGCATCTACAAGGGCAAGGATGATATTCCAAGTGTCATGAATGGCTTGGGTGTGGCGATCGTGTCGACCCCGAAAGGTGTCATGACTGACCGTAAAGCGCGCGCAACCGGTGTCGGTGGCGAAGTCATTTGCTACGTGGCCTAAGGAGCACAACATGTCTCGTGTAGCTAAAATGCCGATTGCTTTGCCGAAGGGTGCGGAAGCGACCATCACAGCAGAGCAAATCACGGTAAAAGGCCCGTTGGGTACGCTTTCCCAGTCGTTGACTGGCGTGGTGAATATCAAGAATGACAATGGCACCCTGACATTCGAGGCTGCCAATGACAGCCGCGAAGCAAGTGCGATGTCGGGCACCTTGCGTGCATTGGTCAATAATATGGTCAATGGCGTCACCAAGGGTTTCGAAAAGAAATTGAATCTGGTGGGCGTGGGATTCCGTGCTCAGGCGCAAGGCGACAAGCTGAATCTGTCGCTCGGTTTTTCGCATCCGGTGGTGCATCAGATGCCCCTGGGTGTCAAGTGCGAAACGCCGACCCAGACTGAAATCCTGATTAAAGGGATTAGCCGCCAGCAGGTAGGTCAGGTTGCTGCTGAAGTACGAGCTTACCGCAGCCCGGAGCCCTATAAGGGTAAGGGTGTTCGCTATGCGGACGAAGTGGTAATCCTTAAAGAAACCAAGAAGAAGTAATAGGGGTTGACGATGGACAAGAAACAATCACGTCTGCGTCGCGCACGTCAAACTCGTGCCAAGATCGCAGAGTTAAAGGTGACGCGCCTGGCGGTGCACCGTACCAACTTGCATATCTATGCAAGCATTATTGGTCCGGATGCAAAAGTACTGGCATCAGCGTCGACGCTGGAAGTCGAAGTGCGTCAACTGTTGGCTGGCCAGTCTGGCGGTAATGCCGCTGCAGCCGCCTTGGTAGGCAAGCGAGTTGCCGAAAAGGCGCTCAAGGCAGGCATCGCTGAAGTCGCGTTTGACCGCTCTGGTTTCCGTTATCACGGCCGCATCAAGGCAGTAGCAGAAGCTGCCCGTGAAGCTGGTCTGAAGTTCTAAGGAAGAATCGTCATGGCAAAGATGCAATCGAAGATGCAAAGCGAAAAGCCGGATGATGGCATGCGCGAGAAAATGATCGCGGTCAACCGTGTCACCAAGGTGGTGAAGGGTGGACGGATCATGGGTTTCGCCGCGCTGGTCGTGGTCGGTGATGGCGATGGCCGTATCGGTATGGGCAAGGGCAAGTCGAAGGAAGTGCCGGTCGCCGTACAAAAGGCAATGGAAGAAGCGCGTCGCAAAATGATCAAGGTGACCCTGAAGAATGGCACCTTGCAGCACACGATCAATGGCAAGCATGGCGCATCGTCGGTCATGATGATGCCTGCCAAAGAAGGTACCGGCGTTATCGCGGGCGGCCCGATGCGCGCAATTTTCGAAGTGATGGGCGTCACCAACGTGGTTGCCAAATCCAACGGTTCGACTAATCCATATAACATGGTGCGGGCAACTCTGGATGGGTTAGCGAAGATGAACACCCCGTCGGAAATTGCAGCCAAGCGCGGCAAGTCCGTTGAAGAAATTTTGGGTTAAGGTGAGGCTCATGGCAAATACAGTCAAAGTACAATTAGTCAAGGGCTTGATCGGCACGCGCGAATCGCATCGCGCAACGGTACGCGGTCTCGGTTTGCGTCGTGTTAACTCCGTCTCAGAGTTGCAGGACACACCGTCTGTGCGCGGCATGATCAATAAAGTTTCGTATCTCGTGAAAGTGGTCTCGTAAGCCTTGGGCTTGCGAGTGGAGCAAATCATGGAATTGAATAGCATTCAACCAGCTGACGGCGCCAAGCATTACAAGCGTCGCGTCGGCCGTGGTATCGGTTCGGGCCTGGGTAAGACTTCGGGTCGTGGACACAAAGGTCAGAAATCCCGTTCCGGCGGTTTCCACAAAGTCGGCTTCGAAGGCGGTCAAATGCCGCTGCAGCGTCGTCTGCCTAAGCGTGGTTTTAAATCGCTGGCAACGCCGTATAAAGCTGAAGTGCGCTTGTCGGAGTTGGACAAATTGCCGGTTGCCGAAATTGACATCATTGCATTGAAACAGGCTGGCTTGGTCAATGACTTGGCGCGTGTTGTGCGTGTGATTCTTTCTGGCAGTATCAGCAAGAAAGTGACGCTGAAGGGCTTGACGGCAACCAAAGGCGCGAAGGCTGCAATTGAAGCCGCCGGCGGTTCTGTAGCTTAAGACGATGGCATATCTGGAGTAAACATTGGCAACTGCTCCTCAAATGGCCAAGCGTTCGGCAAGCGGATTTCCTTGGAATCGCTTGTGGTTTCTGCTGGCCGCTTTGGTAGTGTACAGGATTGGCACGCATATTCCGGTGCCGGGAATTGATCCAAACGAGTTAACCCGGGTATTTGATCAAAACCAGGGCGGCATCCTCGGGATGTTCAATATGTTTTCCGGTGGCGCGCTGGAGCGGTTTTCAGTGCTGGCGCTGGGGATCATGCCGTACATTTCGGCCTCGATCATCATGCAGTTGCTGTCGGTGGTTTCGCCGCAACTGGAGGCGATCAAGAAGGAGGGCGAATCCGGACGCCGCAAGATTACGCAATATACGCGTTATGGCACGCTGGTGTTGGCCGCGTTTCAGGCGTTCGGCATTGCTGTTGCGCTGGAGTCGCAGGCTGGCTTGGTACTGGATCCTGGCATGGCGTTTCGCCTGACTGCTGCAGTGACGCTAGTCACCGGGACAATGTTTTTGATGTGGCTAGGCGAGCAAATTACCGAGCGTGGTATTGGTAATGGCATCTCGATTATTATTTTTGCGGGTATTGCAGCAGGACTGCCAAGTGCGATCGGCGGCTTGTTTGAATTGGTTCGTACCGGTTCGATGAATGCCTTGTCGGCAATTCTGATCTGTGTAGTAGCAGCTGCTGTGACCTACTTGGTGGTGTTTATTGAGCGTGGCCAGCGCAAGATTCTGGTTAATTACGCGAAGAAACAGGTCGGCAACAAGATCTACGGTGGTCAAAGCAGTCATTTGCCACTGAAGCTGAATATGGCTGGTGTGATTCCGCCAATCTTTGCTTCGTCGATTATTTTGTTTCCGGCGACGATCACCAGCTGGTTTACTTCTGGTGACACGACCAGTCCTGTGATTCGGTTCCTGAAGGATTTGGCTGCATCGATGGCGCCGGGCGAGCCGATTCATGCATTGCTGTATGCAGTAGCGATCGTGTTCTTTTGCTTCTTTTATACCGCATTGGTATTTAACAGCAAGGAAACTGCGGATAACCTGAAGAAAAGCGGTGCATTTGTTCCTGGGATTCGACCAGGTGAGCAGACGGCGCGTTATATTGACAAGATTTTGACGAGATTGACCCTGGTCGGTGCGGTGTATATCACACTGGTATGTTTGTTGCCGGAATTCTTGATTGCCAGGTGGCAGGTGCCGTTTTATTTTGGTGGCACATCGTTGCTGATTATTGTGGTCGTCACCATGGATTTCATGGCGCAGGTGCAGAATTATGTAATGTCGCAGCAATATGAATCGCTGCTTCGTAAGGCGAATTTCAAAGGCGGGATTCCGTCGCGATAGCTTGTCATAAATGAGCTAAGTGCATGGCCAAAGACGACGTTATTCAGATGCACGGCGAGGTTTTAGAAAACCTGCCGAATGCTACGTTTAAGGTGAGGCTTGAAAATGGTCATCAAGTGCTTGGTCACATTTCAGGCAAGATGCGAATGAACTATATTCGCATCTTGCCAGGCGACAAGGTAACGGTGGAATTGACCCCATATGATTTGAGTCGTGCACGTATTGTGTTTCGAACAAAGTAGTTATGCATGTTAAGGACAGAGTAACAATTCGCTTAACGCTGTCCCGCAACGGGTATCAATAATTGAAAGAAAGAGGGCGAAAATGAAAGTGCTCGCATCAGTCAAGCGGCTCTGCCGCAACTGTAAGATCATCAAGCGCAAGGGCGTAGTTCGTGTGATTTGCACCGAGCCGCGTCATAAGCAGCGCCAAGGTTAATTAACGTTATTGATCGAGGAATAACGAATGGCACGTATTGCAGGGGTAAATATCCCCAACCATCAGCACACCGTGATTGGCCTGACGGCAATCTATGGTGTTGGACGCCCACGGGCACAAGAGATCTGCGTCAAAACTGGCGTTGCGACCAATAAAAAGGTCAAGGATCTCGATGATAGCGAGCTGGAAAAGCTGCGCGATGAAATTGGAAAATTCATCGTCGAAGGCGACCTGCGTCGTGAATTGTCGATGAATATCAAGCGCCTGATGGACTTGGGTTGCTACCGTGGCATGCGTCATCGCAAGGGCTTGCCAGTGCGCGGTCAGCGTACTCGCACCAATGCACGTACCCGTAAGGGGCCGCGCAAGGCTGCACAATCGCTGAAGAAATAAGCCACGCTGGTGTATTGATCAGCAGCTTGATTTGTCGTCGGATTCAAGGAAATAATTATGGCAAAAGCCCCCAATAACGCCGCAGCAGCACGCGTGCGCAAGAAAGTAAAAAAGAATGTTGCTGAAGGCATCGCGCATATCCATGCGTCCTTCAACAACACCATTATTACCATCACCGACCGCCAAGGTAACGCGCTGTCGTGGGCGACTTCCGGCGGCGCCGGTTTCAAGGGCTCACGCAAATCGACACCGTTTGCCGCGCAGGTGGCAGCAGAAGCGGCCGGTAAAGTGGCACTTGAATGTGGCGTAAAGAACCTGGAAGTGCGTATCAAGGGCCCAGGTCCTGGTCGCGAATCCGCGGTACGGGCACTGAATAATCTGGGCATCAAGATTACCCAGATCCAGGATGTCACTCCAGTTCCACATAATGGCTGCCGTCCTCCGAAGCGTCGCCGTATTTAAATTAAATCCGAGACTGCTCTGACTTTGCCGGAGCAGTCCTGCGATCGTGTAATTGCGTAGTAGGTAGTTCTGTAAGCTGCCCGCCAACAACCTTGGCGGGTTTTGTTCTTAAGCCCACTGTTTGATTGAAGGCAAATCAAACTAGCGCCTGGCGAATCAAACGATTCACTCGGGGCGTCATTGATATATAGAGGAAATTCTCGTGGCACGTTATATTGGACCAAAAGCTAAACTTTCCCGCCGTGAAGGCACCGACCTGTTCCTGAAGAGCGCGCGCCGCTCGCTGGATTCCAAATGCAAACTGGATTCCAAGCCTGGTCAGCATGGCCGTACTTCCGGCACTCGTACTTCCGACTATGGCAACCAGCTGCGTGAAAAGCAGAAGGTCAAGCGTATGTATGGCATTCTTGAGCGTCAGTTCCGTCGTTATTTTGCTGAAGCCGATCGCCGCAAAGGCAATACCGGTGAGACGTTGCTGAAGCTGCTGGAAGCGCGTCTGGATAATGTAACTTATCGGATGGGTTTCGGCTCGACTCGTGCTGAAGCACGCCAACTGGTCAGCCACAAGGCATTCACCGTCAACGGTAACGTTGTCAATATCGCGTCCTACCAGGTCAAGCCGGGCGACGTCGTCGCTGTGCGCGAAAAGGCCAAGAAGCAGACCCGTATCGTCGAAGCACTGTCGCTGGCTGAGCAAATCGGTATGCCGATCTGGGTTACGGTCGATTCCAAGAAAATGGAAGGCACATTCAAGTCGCTTCCGGATCGCAGCGATATTGCTGCTGACGTCAACGAATCCCTGATCGTTGAATTGTATTCGCGCTAATCAGGTTTTGCGTACCGAGTTCTGGATTCCAGTTGGGGACAGAGTAACTCGGTGCGCTTCGGCACCTCACAAACTCTGCCCCACAATTTAATAAACTCCATCAGCCTTATCGGTGTAACGAGCCGAGGGTATTGAAAAGGACATTTCATGCAAAACAGTCTGTTGAAACCCCGTATTATCGAAGTCGAGGCGCTTGGCGCCGGTCATGCACGTGTCGTCATGGAGCCGTTCGAACGCGGTTATGGCCATACACTCGGTAATGCATTGCGCCGTGTGCTGCTGTCATCGATGGTCGGTTATGCACCGACCGAAGTGACTATCGCCGGCGTCGTGCACGAATACTCGTCGCTCGATGGCGTGCAGGAAGATGTGGTCGACCTGCTGTTGAACCTGAAGGGCGTTGTGTTCAAATTGCATAATCGTGATGAAGTCACGCTGACCTTGAAAAAGGATGGTGAAGGCGCCGTGCTGGCCTCCGATATCGATCTGCCGCATGATGTCGAACTGGTCAATCCTGATCACGTGATCGCTCATCTGACCGCCGGTGGCAAGCTGGACATGCAGATCAAGGTTGAAAAAGGCCGTGGCTATGTGCCTGGCAATGTGCGCCGCCTGTCGGAAGATGCCAACAAGACCATCGGCCGTATCATTCTGGATGCTTCTTTTTCGCCGGTACGCCGGGTTTCCTATTCGGTTGAATCGGCGCGTGTCGAACAGCGCACCGATCTGGACAAGTTGGTCATCAATATCGAGACCAATGGCGTGATTTCGCCAGAAGAAGCGATTCGTCAATCGGCCCGCGTTCTGGTCGATCAGTTGAACGTATTTGCGGCACTGGAAGGTACCGAAGCCGCTGCCGAAGCACCGTCACGCGCACCTTCGGTTGATCCGATTCTGCTGCGTCCGGTCGACGATCTGGAGTTGACAGTACGTTCTGCCAATTGCCTGAAAGCGGAAAACATTTATTACATTGGCGACTTGATCCAGCGTAGCGAAAATGAATTGCTGAAGACGCCAAATCTGGGCCGCAAGTCCCTGAATGAAATCAAGGAAGTGCTGGCGTCGCGCGGTTTGACGCTGGGTATGAAGCTCGAGAACTGGCCACCAGCCGGGTTGGAGAAATAATTTTTACCGGCGCAGGCAGCTTTCTGCTTGCGCCGATAGGATGCAGTAAGCTTTTTTAAAAATTTACCGGCCCGCAAGTCTGCTTGAAGCATGCTTGATAGAAGAGCTGGATCTAAACTGAAACCAGAAAGGATTTATCATGCGTCATCGTCACGGTCTCCGTAAATTGAATCGCACTTCGTCGCATCGTCTGGCGATGCTGCGCAACATGACAGTCTCACTGCTGCGCCACGAAGCCATCAAAACCACACTGCCGAAAGCAAAGGAATTGCGCCGCGTTGTCGAGCCGATCCTGACCCTTGGCAAAACCGATTCCCTGGCCAACAAGCGTCTGGCTTTCAGCCGCCTGCGCGACCGCGAAATGGTCGTCAAGCTGTTTGCCGAACTTGGTCCGCGTTACGCCAATCGTAATGGTGGTTATCTGCGCATCTTGAAAATGGGTTTCCGCCAAGGCGACAATGCCCCGATGGCATTTATCGAACTGGTCGACCGCCCGGAAATCACTGAAGCGGTGGAAGACACCAGCGCAGACTAACGCAGCTGATTTACCGGCAACAAATCAACAAAAGCCAGGCTTAGCCTGGCTTTTGTTTTTTCGGGCTGGCCGCATCTATGGCAAGATATACAGTATGCGCACGGGATTGCCAACACCATGACAGAAAACCTAGTTTTATCGGTAGCCAACTTGCGCAAATCTTACGGCACCGGGCCTGGGAAAAGTCTGGTGGTGGACGGCTTGTCATTTTCGCTGCAAAAAGGCGAGTGTTATGGATTGCTGGGGCCAAACGGCGCCGGCAAGACAACAACCCTGCGTCTTTGCCTCGGATTGACTGCGCCTGATGAAGGACAAATTGTCCTTGTGGGGAAAAACGTGCCGGCTGAGGCCAGGCCGGCACGACTCAGGGTAGGGGTGGTGCCGCAAGGCGACAATCTGGACCCGGATTTCACGGTCGCTGAAAATTTGCTGGTATTCGGCCGCTATTTTGGCATCAAGGATGATGCAATCAAGGCGCGTATACCAAAGCTGTTGGAGTTTGCCAGTCTGACGGCAAAAAAAGATGCCCGCATCGCCGAGCTGTCGGGCGGGATGAAGCGCCGCTTGACACTGGCGCGGGCATTGGTCAACGACCCCGACTTGATTTTCATGGATGAGCCGACTACCGGCCTGGATCCGCAGGCACGTCACATGATCTGGGACCGACTGAAGGTCTTGCTGGCGCAGGGCAAGACCATTTTTCTCACCACCCATTTCATGGATGAAGCCGAGCGCCTGTGCGACCGGTTGGCGGTGATTGACCATGGCAAGATGATTGCCGAAGGATCGCCTCGTGACTTGATTGCGCAGCACATCGAGGCTGAAGTTGTGGAGGTGTATGGGGAAAATGCACTGGCCTGGGGTGAGCGGGACGGTCGCGGCAAGGCGGCGCGTCTGGAAGTCAGCGGAGAAACCGTATTTTGCTATACCAATGATGCGCAACCCCTGCTCGATGGCTTGCAAGGCATGCGTGGCGTGCGCTATCTGCACAGACCGGCCAATCTGGAAGACTTGTTTCTGAAATTAACAGGCCGCGAGATGCGCGATTGACATGATCAGTACAGATTATCAACTTCCGCAGTTTTCGATGCGTTTCATGCCAATCTGGCAGCGTAATTTCTTGGTCTGGAAAAAGCTGGCACTCGCCAGCGTGCTCGGCAATGTTGCCGATCCATTGATTACCCTGATCGCGTTCGGCTATGGCCTGGGCAGTCTGCTTAACAATATCAACGGCATTCCGTATATTCATTACCTGGCATCCGGATCGATTTGTATGTCGATCATGATGGCAGCATCATTTGAGGCCCTGTATTCGGCATTTTCGCGCATGCATGTGCAAAAAACATGGGAAGCATTGTTGAATGCTCCGCTTGCGCTGGATGACGTGGTGCTGGCTGAAATGTTATGGGCAGCTACCAAGTCGATGTTTTCCGGGGTGGCGATCCTTGCCGTCCTATTCGCGCTTGGCATCGGCTTGCACCCGCACACCTTGCTGGTATTGCCATTACTTTTCCTAATCGGGATGACTTTCGCTTCACTGGGCTTGGTGATCAATGCGATCGCCAAAGGTTATGACTTTTTTACCTACTATTTCACGCTGGTACTCACGCCCATGATTTTTCTGTCGGGCGTATACTACCCGGTGTCGCAATTGCCGGGATGGCTGCAGCAGCTGTCGCAATGGTTGCCGTTAAGCGCTGCAGTACAGCTGGTGCGCCCGCTGATTTTGGGCGAGTTGCCAACCATGGTGGTGACCAATATAGGCATTTTACTGGTCTACTGCATTGGCAGTTTTTACATTGCCGTGATCCTGACCCGTCGCCGGCTCTTGAAATAGCGTTCAGTTTGTAATCGGTGGTTTAATCATGCAACAAATTTTGCTGGTAATGACCAATCTGCCTGACACCCACAGTGCGCAACAATTGGCGCAGCAGTTGGTCGAGTCGCGGCTGGCGGCCTGCGTCAACTGCATGCCGGGCGTGCGCTCTGTGTACCGCTGGCAAGGCGCCGTGGAGCAGGCCGATGAAGTCGCCCTGATAATCAAAACGACGCCGGCACGTTATGCCGAGCTCGAAGCGGCCATCAAGGCAGCGCATCCATACGAAGTACCGGAAATAATAGCGATTCCGGTGAGTGCAGGCTGGCCAGCCTATGCTGACTGGATCGGACAGGAAACCAGAAAAGATGTTGATATATAAGTACTCCGGCTTATTGCTAGCCAAAATCGTGCAGGCATTGATTGCCGTGTGCTTGCTGATGTCTACAGCCGTAGTGCAGGCCGAGGAGGATTATCTGCCGCCGGAGGAAGCGTTCAAATTTTCCGCCAGCATGGCAGACCCAGCCACCATCGAGGTGCGCTTTGAGATCGCAGACGGTTATTACATGTACCGCGAGCGCTTCGGTTTTAAGGCGGAAGGCGCCAGCCTGGGCGACCCCGTCATTCCGGCAGGGAAAATCAAGTTCGACGACACCTTCCAGAAGGAAGTCGAAACTTACCGCAAAACGCTGGTGATCCGGCTGCCAGTCGAGGCCTCAGGTGCATTTGCGCTGACGGTGGCGAGCCAGGGCTGTGCCGACCGCGGCCTGTGTTATGCGCCGATGGAATCGGTTGCCAAATTGGGCCCGAAAGGCGGCGGCTTGCTGGGCGCAGTCGCCATGGTGCGGGGAGTGCTGGATGGCGCTTCAGTTGAAGAGGCGCCACAGGCACCCGTCACATCTCGGTTAACTTCAGGAAGTGCAACGGCTGCCCCGGCGAATGCAGCACCGGATTCGGAAATGGGTAGGATCGAATCTTCGCTGCAAAGCGGCAAGCTGCTGGCAATCGTGCCACTGTTCCTGCTGCTGGGACTGGGACTGGCTTTCACGCCCTGCGTCTTGCCGATGGTGCCGATCCTGTCATTCATTATTGTCGGCGAAGGAGCGCAGGCAAGCCGCAAACGTAGCCTGCTGCTGTCTGTGACCTATTCACTCGGTATGGCGCTGGTGTATACCGCACTCGGGATTGCTGCCGGCCTGATTGGCGAAGGCTTGTCGGCGGCGCTACAGCATCCGGCGATCCTTACGGCGTTCGCGGTGCTGATGGTGGCGCTGTCGCTGGCAATGTTTGGCGTCTACCAGCTGCAAATGCCGGCGGCGATTCAAATGAAACTATTGCATGTATCGGAACGGCAAACGACAGGCAAATTGCTCGGTGTATTTGCGATGGGCGCTTTGTCGGCGCTGATCGTCGGCCCCTGCGTGGCGGCGCCATTGGCAGGCGCGCTGATTTACATTAGCCAGACGCGCGATGTGGTGATCGGCGGCAGCGCGCTGTTTGCAATGGCAGCCGGCATGAGCATTCCATTGCTGTTGGTCGGTATTTCAGCAGGAACCTTGCTGCCACGCGCAGGCGCATGGATGGAGCAAGTCAAACGTTTCTTTGGCGTGCTGATGCTGGCGATGGCATTGTGGATTGTTTCCCCACTATTGCCGACGTGGCTGCAAATGCTGGGCTGGGCCGCGCTGAGCGGTGGCTACGGCGCTTATCTGTTGACGACCAAGCGCTCCGGATGGGTGGCCAGAGCCTGTGGAATACTGCTGGCGATGCTGGGCCTGACACAGATGATCGGCGTGGCAACCGGCGCAGCCGACCCGTTGGCGCCGTTCGCCAAGATCACCGGGAGCCAGGCCGCACATGTTGAATTTATACGGGTCAAGTCGATTGCCGAACTCGATGCGGCAGTGGCGCAAGCCAAGGGCAAGACAGTGTTGCTCGATTTTTATGCTGACTGGTGCGTATCCTGCAAGGAAATGGAAAAATTCACCTTTACCGACCCCAGGGTGCAAGCGGAATTTTCGCAAATGCTGTTGCTGCAGGCGGATGTGACTGCCAACAATGCCGATGACAAGGCGTTGCTGAAGCGTTTCAAGTTGTTCGGACCGCCGGGGATCGTTTTTTTCGACAAGCAGGGCAGGGAAATTCAGGGCGTTCGGGTCATCGGCTACCAGAATGCCGACCGGTTTACACAGTCACTGGCAAACATCAGCCAGCTGTGAATATAGCGCTGCGTTATTTGCATAGTTGATAAATGTTGTTGGGCCATTGCAGCAATATCGTTATATTGAGGTTGTTCTAACTACAAATTCAAGGAGCATTTCATGACTTTACGCTTGGGCGATATTGCCCCCGATTTTGAACAGGATTCTTCGATTGGCAAGATCAAATTTCACGATTGGGCCGGTGATTCGTGGGTGGTACTGTTCTCTCATCCGGCTGACTTTACGCCGATCTGCACTACCGAGCTGGGTTTGACCGCAAAGCTGAAACCTGAATTTGATCAGCGCAATGTCAAAGCGATTGCGCTGTCGGTCGATTCGGCCGCAAGCCATGTGGACTGGATCAAGGATATCGAGGATACGCAAAAAACCATAGTCGGTTTCCCGATCATTGCCGACCAGGATAGAAAGGTTGCGCAGCTATACGACATGATTCATCCGGGGCAGTCGGAAACGGTGACGGTGCGTTCGGTATTCATCATCGACCCCAAGAAAAAAATCCGTTTGACCCTGACTTATCCGTTAAATGTCGGTCGCAATTTTGATGAAATCCTGCGCGCTATCGATGGGTTGCAACTGGTCGATAATTACAGTGTGGCCACGCCGGGCAACTGGCGCGACGGCGATGATGTAATCATTCCGACGTCAATTCAAGATGAGGCAGTGATCAAGCAAAAATTCCCTAAGGGATATACTGCCGCGCGCCCTTATCTGCGCCTGACACCGCAGCCCAATAAGTAAACAATAAATAACTAATAAGTAAGCTTGGCTGTTAATGAAAAAATGTCCGGACTATCCGGACATTTTTTTATGACTATGCTCGATCAGCCCGCAACTTGACGCAGGCAAGCGTGCGTTGCTCTATGTTGTTCATGTTCTGCAAGGCTAAGCAGTACTATCGCTGTTTTGATCTTCCAGAAAACGCTTGCGCCGGAAAAACAGCAGCGCGACGATTACGGTGACGCCCATGATGCCGAGCGCGATCCAGAAACCGGTCTTGTTATTTAATAAGGGCATGTCAACGAAGTTCATGCCGAAAATGCCGGTAATCAGGGTCAGCGGCATGAACAGTGCCGTCAGCACGGTCAGGGTACGCATGATTTCGCTGGTGCGATGTGCCATTGCGGAGAAATGAATCTGTACCGCCGATTCGATCGAGGCTTCCAGCCGGCGCGCATGATTCAATACCCGGGTAACATGCTCCATCACATCGTTGATCCGCACCAGCAGCAAGTCTTTGCCGCGCCCGCTGTCATTGCCCTGCCAGGTATCGACGAAATGGTCGCGCAGTTCCTGCAGCGCATCGTGCTGTTCCTCACATAGCAGATCCAGCTTACGCAATTCGATGCGTGCATCCAGCAACGCGATCCAGTCATTGAAGGGCCGCCGCGGACTGAGCAGTGCGCGCTGCCAGCGGTCGATCTGGGACGTCAGCGGCTGGCGCAATTCCAGGTATTGGTCGACCATCGCGTTCAACAGGCGCAGCATCAGTTCCTTGGGCGATATCGGCAAACGGCTGGCATGGGTGCCATCCCGGTGCTGATAGTCGAGCAGGCGGTTACGTGCCGCATCGATGGTGCGTGTGTGCGCTGCATGCACCGTCACCAGCGCATGGTCCATAACCAGGAAGGTGACCGGCTGGGTTGCCAGTTTGGTCAGCGCCGGCGGGATCTTGCGCCGGGCTTCGTCTGCCAGTGCCGTCTGCAATCCAGAATCGGCATCGGCCGCCTTGGCCAAGGCCAGCTTGCGGAACACCACCATCTCGTAGTCACGCGTCGAGTCAAAATAGGACGGATGCTTCAGATTGATGGCATCGCTGACATGCAAGTCATGCAGCTGGATTGCCGTGATTTTTTCAACAGTGGCGCGCCAGGCTGGAATATCTGTGGCGACTTCCTCATGGGTCGCGTCGAGCCACACGAAACTGCCGGCGGGAATGTCAGTAATTTCATTGATGCGCGACGCTTGCTGTTCGCTGATCAGGAAAATGTCCATGGGATGCGCGCTAAATAGGTTATACGAATTGCCGCTCGGCTGATCGCAGTGCGGCTGCAAGCTGTTGCAGGCGGATGGGATCTGACTCAAGCGGCCTGGTCATCGCAAAACAAACAAACCTGGCAGCGCTGCTTGGGAACAGGCCGGCATGCATCAAGCGGATTTCAGGTGGCGGGCGATATCACGGGCAAAATAGGTCAGCACGCCATCGGCGCCAGCCCGCTTGAAGCACATCATCGCTTCCAGCATGGCCTTGTCGTGATCGACCCAGCCATTTTGGGCGGCGGCCTTGATCATCGCGTATTCGCCGCTGACCTGGTAAGCGAAGGTCGGGACCTTGAACGCATCCTTGACGCGACGCACGATATCCAGATAAGGCATACCCGGCTTGACCATCACCATGTCGGCGCCTTCGGCCAGGTCAAGTGCAACTTCGCGCAAGGCCTCGTCGCTGTTGGCCGGATCCATCTGGTAGGTGGATTTGTTGCTCTTGCCCAGATTGGCGGCGGAGCCGACCGCATCCCGGAACGGACCGTAATACGCCGATGCATACTTGGCCGAATACGCCATGATGCGGGTGTAGATATTATTTTGCGCTTCCAGCGCACCGCGAATGGCGCCAATGCGGCCATCCATCATGTCGGACGGCGCGACAATATCCACCCCCGCTTCGGCCTGGGTGAGCGCCTGCCTGATCAGTAGCGCACAGGTTTCGTCATTCAGCACATAGCCGGATGCATCCAGCACGCCATCCTGTCCATGGCTGGTGTACGGGTCGAGTGCGACATCGGTCAGCACGCCGAGCTCAGGAAAGCGGGCTTTCAGTTCGCGTACCACGCGCGGCACCAGGCCATCCGGGTTGGTGGCCTCGATGCCATCCGGTGTTTTCAGACTGATGTCTATCACTGGGAACAGGGCGATGACCGGAATGCCGAGCGCGACGCATTCCTCGGCTACCGGCAGCAACAGGTCCAGCGACAGGCGTTCCACGCCGGGCATCGAGGCAACCGCCTGGCGCTGATTCTGGCCATCCAGGATGAAAACCGGATAAATCAGGTCGGCAGCGGTAATCACATGCTCGCGCATCATTGCGCGCGAAAAGGCATCCTTGCGCATGCGGCGCATGCGGATAGCGGGAAAGGCAGGGGTAATCAGCGAGTTTGGCATGATGGTCGGCTGGGCAGAAAATCTCGGGATTTAAAAAATTTAAAAATGCATGAAACTTTTGGCAAATGTCATGCTCTTAGCAATAGGTGATTTATTCACCTCCCGCTTCTCCTCCCTGAGCGGGGCCTGTCGTGATAAGCGATCAGGCGTTATCGCCCTGAAGATACTCCCCTTTCTTCAGGGCTTTTTTTTGCCTGTGCCTGATCAAACGGTCCGATGGTGGCGTTGCTACATTGCTTGCGTACCCAAATGTACACAACGCGTCTTGCGCCTTACGCTCGAACCGTTTGATCAGGCGCACTTGGCTAGGCTTCGCCATTGCCTTCACATTCGCATTCACAATTGATGATGTACTGTTCACTCTTCGTCGGACAGGCTGGAATCTTTTTTCTCTTCTTCCCGATCCGCTTCCTTGTCCAAGCCTAGCAATGCCAGAATTTTTTGGTCGGCTTCTTCCAGTCCTTGCCGTTTCAGAGCGGAAAATAATTGCGCGCTAAACGGGCAGGGATGGCCTTCGGCATCGACATAACTTGCCAAAATGCTACGCGCCATCCGCAATGCATTGGCCTGGTCATTGCGATTTAACTTGTCAGCTTTGGTCAGGATGCAATGGATCGGCTTGCCGGTGGGTGCGAACCATTCCAGCATCTGGATATCCAGGTCGGTAAATGGCCGGCGCGCATCAATGATCAAGACCAGGGCAGCCAGTTGCTCGCGCCTTTGTACATAGTCACCCAACAATTCTTGCCAATGGAGCTTGGCAGAGCCCGAGACTTCCGCATAGCCGTAACCGGGCAAGTCCACCAGTAAGGCGCGAATTTCATCGACTTTGGTCAAATCCTTGCGGTGCTGGCCGACATGGGCGCCGCCTATCGAAAAATAATTAATATGCTGGGTGCGGCCGGGTGTTTTCGAGGCAAAGGCCAGTTTTTTCTGGTTGCACAGGATATTGATGGCCGTGGATTTGCCGGCGTTGGAACGGCCAGCGAAGGCGATTTCCGGGACTTGCGTTCCGGGCAAATCACGCAGATGATTCACGGTCGTGAAGAAGCGGGCTTGCCAAAGTAGGGACATAGAGTCAGCAGAAAATGCAGTAAAAACGGCGAAAATGCCGGAAAGCTATTGTACAATAAGGGGTTGTGGTTGTTGCGTCGCAAAATCAGCGGATACATAAATTGATGCAGCCGCCAAATGAAGCCGCCGACCGGCCAGAATTTTAATAATGAGTCTCAGGGTGTTTGAATGAAACGTGTTTTTATACCAATTTTGAAATCCTTGTGCGCTGGATTGCTGGCGGTATCGTCGATCGCGATGGCGGCAGATGCCAAACCGGCCGACGCGGTTAAGAAGGCCGATCCGGCACGCGGTGAAGTACTGTATAACAGCGGCGACGCCGCCCGCAATATCACCGCCTGTGTTGCCTGCCATGGTGCGGCAGGCAATTCGACGATCGCGATAAATCCGAAGCTGGCAGCCCAGCATGAAGCCTATCTGATCAAGCAACTAGCCGACTTCAAGGGCCCGTTGCGCAATAATCCAGTCATGACCACGATCGCCAAGGCAATGAGCGACGACGACATGAAAAACGTTGCTGCATATTTGAACCTGCAAGCGCAAACACCGGGTGCGGCAAAGAACAAGGCGTCGGTCGAGCTCGGCAAGAAAATCTACCGTGGCGGCATCGCTGAAAAGAATGTGCCGGCATGCGCCGCTTGCCACAGTCCGACCGGCGCCGGTATCCCGGCCCAGTTTGCCCGCATCGGCGGCCAGCATCAGGAGTATACTGCAGCGCAGTTGACGGCGTTTCGCGCCGGGGCGCGCAAGAACAGTGCGCAAATGACCACGATCGCCAAGCGACTGTCGGATGATGAAATTCAAGCAGTGGCCGATTATGTGGCCGGCTTGAAATAAACAAAACTAATGTAGAACAAATGGAGAAGGGGGTGGCGGAAGCCGCCCCTTTTTACTTTTTGTAGAGAAAATGGAAACAACTACTTCCGGACTTCAACTGAAAACCAATCGTCGCTGGCTGGCCGAGATGGTCGAGCTGTTATCGTCGATGCGCTTTGCAATCAGCCTGTTGACGCTGATTTCGATTGCATCGGTGATCGGCACGGTGATGAAGCAAAACGAGCCGATGGCCAATTATGTGAATCAGTTCGGTCCATTCTGGTTTGAGGTTTTCAGCAAGCTCGGTCTGTATGCAGTGTATTCGACCTGGTGGTTTTTGCTGATCATGGGTTTTCTGGTGTTGTCGACGTCGCTGTGCATCATTCGCAATGCGCCGAAGATGCTGAAAGACATGCGCAGCTGGCGCGAAAACGTGCGCGAGCAATCCTTGCGCAACTTTCATCACAAGGCCGAATGGACGACAGCCTTGCCGCATGCTGTCTTGACACAGCAATTGATCAACCGGGTGGCCGCCAACGGTTACAAGACCAAAGTGGTCGACAAGGGCGGCGCAACCCTGATCAGCGCCAAGCAAGGGGCGGCGAATAAATGGGGCTATATCTTTGCTCATAGCGCCATCGTCATTATTTGCGTCGGCGGCCTGCTCGATTCCGATTTGCCGATCCGCTTCCAGGAATGGGTGTATGGCAAAACGCCGTTTGCCGGCAATGGCGTGATTGCGCAAATTCCGGCGCAGCACCGTCTCGGTGTCAATAATCCCAGCTTTCGCGCCAACACCTTTCTCCCGGAAGGCAGCAGCAGCAATACTGCTGTGATCCCGCGAGGCAATGGCGTGCTGATCCAGGACTTGCCGTTTACGCTGCAACTGGACAAGTTTGTCATCGATTTTTATTCGACCGGGATGCCGAAACTGTTTGCCAGCCATGTCACGGTGATCGATCATGACAATGGTAAGCGTTTTTCGTCGGTCATCGAAGTCAACCATCCACTGATTTATCGCGGCATGGCTGTCTACCAATCCAGCTTCGATGACGGTGGCAGCAAATTGAAACTGACCGGTTATCCGATGACGGGCACCAGTCATGCATCGTTTGCGCTGGCCGGTGAAATTGGCGGCACGACCCCGCTGGCGCGCGGCGGCGAGTATACGGTGGAATGGTCGGGTTTTCGGCCATTCAATGTAGAAAACATGGCGTCCGGTGGCCAGGATGTACGTGCGGTCAATCCCGACAAATCCTTCAATCAGCAATTTTCAGAAGGCTTGAACAAGCAACTGGGCTCGGCTGCCAAGAGTGCCGAAAGCAAGGAATTCAAGAATATCGGTCCTAGTGTCCAATACAAATTGCGCGACAAAACCGGCCAGGCGCGCGAATACCATAACTACATGCTGCCAGTGCAAACCGATGGCGGGGAAATTTTCCTGGCCGGGTTGCGCGATTCGCCCAGCGAACCATTCCGTTATCTGCGGATTCCCGCCGACGCCAAGAATTCAGTGGAAGAATGGATGCGCTTGCGCGCGGCGCTACTGACGCCGGAGCTGCGCGCGCAGGCAGCACAGAATTATGCCCGGCGCGCCTTGCCGGGCAACGATGCGACGGTCATCAAGTTGCGCGGGCAATTGCAGGAATCGGCGTTGCGCGGCCTGTCGATTTTTGCCGGCAGCGAGCAGGATGCCGGCTACGTCGCGGTCTCGCGTTTCTTGCAAAAAGTGCCGGCTGATCAGCAGGAAAAGGCCGCCGATATCTTCATGAAAATTCTCAACGGGACACTGTGGGATTTGTGGCAGGCAGCGCGTACACAACAAGGATTGAAACCGGCACAGCCCAGTGAGGACAATGCACGCTTCATGCAGGCGGCGGCGAATGCGTTGGCCGATTCCTTCGCCTATGGTGCGCCGGCGTATCTGCAACTGACGGAATTTACCGAAATCAAAGCGTCAGTGCTGCAGATTACCCGCTCGCCGGGCAAGAAAGTCGTGTATTTGGGCTGCTTGCTGCTGGTAATGGGGATTTTTTCAATGCTGTATATTCGGGAACGGCGGGTCTGGATATGGATTAAATCGGATCCGGACGGCGCATCCCATGCATTGATGGCCATGAGTTCGCAGCGCAAGACGTTGGATTTTGACCGGGAATTTACTGTTTTGAAGACCCAATTGATGCAAGCCGAGGCTGCCGAGCCGCACCAGCTTTCAAATTGATATGAACCCCTTGCTCCGGCGGCCATGCTGCTTGGATGCGGAGAATTGCAATGGAATTGACGCAGACGACCCCCTATACCCAACCGCCCGGTTTTTTCAAGCGCCTGACGGCCCTGGACTGGCTGTATGCCCTCGCGCTGGCCGCCGGTGCCCTGTTTGCGCTGAACCGCTTCAGCGCCTATATGGATTATTACGAGCAAGCCATCCTGGTGCTGTCGGTACCGACCTTCGCCTGGCTGGGCTGGTACTGGAAACCTTTGCGTGCGCTGCTGGCCGTGCTGGCCCTGCTGGCATTGTCGGCCATTGCCCTGTATGGCACTTCGCTTGACATGGCAAACCAGAAATTCCTGCTCAAATACCTGTTGTCGAGCCAGTCCGCCATCCTGTGGATGAGTACGCTGTTTGTCCTGTCCACCCTGTTTTACTGGGGCGGCTTCATTGCCCGTTCCGGCTTTGGCACTGCCGTGGGCAGCACCCTGTGCTGGGCTGCCGTGGTCATGGGCTTTACCGGCTTGCTGGTGCGCTGGTATGAATCGTATCTGGTTGGCATTGACGTCGGGCATATCCCGGTGTCGAATCTGTATGAAGTATTCATCCTGTTTTGCATGCTGACCGCCTTGTTCTATCTGTTTTACGAACAGCATTACAAGACTCGGCAATTGGGGGCGTTTGTCCTGCTGATCATTTCGGCGGCGGTCAGTTTCTTGCTGTGGTACACCATCAGCCGTGATGCGGCGCAAATCCAGCCGCTGGTGCCGGCATTGCAGAGCTGGTGGATGAAAATTCATGTACCGGCCAATTTCATCGGCTACGGCACCTTTGCGCTGGCGGCGATGGTGGCGGTTGCCTATCTGTTGAAATCCAAGGGGATGCTGGTCGATCGCCTGCCGGCCCTCGAGCTGCTCGATGATGTGATGTACAAGGCGATTGCCATCGGTTTTACCTTTTTCACGATCGCCACCATTCTCGGCGCCTTGTGGGCGGCGGAAGCCTGGGGCGGCTACTGGTCATGGGATCCGAAGGAAACCTGGGCACTGATTGTCTGGCTCAATTATGCGGCCTGGCTGCATATGCGCCTGATGAAGGGTTTGCGCGGGCAGGTGGCGGCATGGTGGGCGCTGGCCGGCCTACTGGTGACCACTTTTGCCTTCCTGGGCGTAAACATGTTTCTATCTGGCCTGCATTCCTACGGGGAACTATAAATATATGTAAGCGGATGGAATAAACTGCATGTCCCGGCTGTTTACCGAGGGTGCGGCATGCGCTGCACATTTGATCAACCAGACCAGCGAGGACTTCATGAAAATCTTTTCCGCATTTTCCACAGTATGCATGGCCGTGATTCTGGCCGCCTGCGCATCGATTGCCAGCGCCCAGGCGCCAGTTAAGGTCGCCGGCGGTATCCTGACCAACAATGACGGCATGAGCTTGTATACGTTCGATCGCGATAGTGCCGGCAAGAGTGCCTGCAACGGCCCATGCGCAGCCAACTGGCCGCCATTGCTGGCACAAGCCAGTGACAAGGCCGCTGGCGACTACAGCATCATTGCCCGCGAAGATGGCAAGCAGCAATGGGCTTACAAGGGCAAGCCACTGTATACCTGGGTCAAGGATCAAAAACCGGGAGACAAAACTGGCGATGGATTCAATAACAATGTGTGGCATGTAGCCAAGCCTTAACAGTATCCGTCTACGATGTCGGATTTCGCTCAGGAACTGGCATTGCAGATGCCGCGTTTGCGCCGCTATGCCCGGGCGCTGACGCACAATGTCGCCTGGGCGGATGATCTGGTGCAAGATACGCTGGAGCGGGCATTGCGCCGGCGCTGGCTGTTTGCACTGCACAGCAATCTATCCGCATGGCTAATGACCATACTGTACCGCTTGTACTTGAATGATGTGTCGCGTCACCGCAGGTCATGTTCAGCAGCGGAAGCGCCAATGCCGCTGGCGGATAACCCGGGTGACCATGGCTGGCAACTCGATATGCAGCGAGCCTTGGCGCAATTGTCTGCCGAACACCGCGCAGTCATTGTATTGATCGGCCTGGAGCAATCGAGCTATCAGGAGGTCGCCGATATCCTTGGCGTACCGCTCGGCACCGTCATGTCGCGTCTGGCTCGGGCACGCCGCCAATTGCGCGCGGCGCTGTCGGGTCAGCCGGATGCGGCTTGCCCGATTCCGCCTACGCATTTAACCAGGGTAAAGTGAGATGACAGGTATACCGATCGGTGAAAGGGATTTGCATACCTATGTCGATGGGCAACTGGATGCTGAACGGCGTGCGCAAGTCGACGCCTACCTGGCAAGTCAGCCGGCAGCACAAGACCAGGTACGGCATTGGCGCGCTCAAAACCAGGCGCTGCATCGCTTGTACGATGATGTGCTGAATGAACCGATGCCATTGCAATTGACGACAGCATTGACGCCGCAGCCGAGATTGCGCGCACTTGCGGCCGGGATTGCGTGCCTAGCCTGCGGCGTGTTCGCCGGCTGGTTTGCGCATGCTGCGATGATGCCGCCGGCCTCAGTTGCGACCGTGTTTGCCAGGGATGCGCTGGCCGCCCATGTACTCTACGTTGCTGAAAACCGGCATCCGGTGGAAGTGCCGGGTGAGCAGCAAGCACATCTGGTTGGATGGCTGTCGAAACGGCTGGCTGTACCGATCCGGGCCCCGGATTTGCAGGAGCAGGGTTTTACCCTGCTGGGCGGGCGTCTGTTGCCGGGAAACGATACGCCGCTGGCGCAAATGATGTATGAATCGACCGGCGGCGAACGATTGACGCTGACCATCAAGCATGCGGCAGCGCAGCAGCCGGGCACCGGCTTTCAACTGCTGGAAAAAAACGGCACCAGCGTGTTTTACTGGATCGACCGGGAATATGGTTATGCCTTGTCCGGCAGCATGACCAAGGCGCGCATGCTGGCAGTAGCGCAATCGATCCATGCCCAGCTGGCACTGTAAAATGCCTGTAAGGTAATTGCTGGCTGAATCGACTACACTATAATCAGTCTATCCATGGAGCGGTCATGTTCATCAAGCGACATCCCAACGGTATCGACCGGCCATTTCCTTCGGAGATCACGCCGCGCGCAATTTTCGAGTCGCGCCGCCAATTCATCCGGCAACTGGCAGCCGGATCGATTGCTGGCGGCGCTTTGCTGGAAATGGCGGCACGCGATGCCTTTGCCCAGACACCCGGCGCGCAAAAACTTGCCGCTAAGCCCAATCCTTCTTATGTGATGGTCGACCAGCCGACCGCCTATAAGGATGCGACGACCTATAACAATTTTTATGAGTTCGGCACCGACAAATCCGATCCCGTCAAATATGCTGCCACCTTGAAGCCGCGTCCGTGGACGGTGTCGATTGAAGGCGAAATCAAGAAGCCGCTCACGCTCGATATCGACAGTCTGGTCAAGCTCGCGCCACTGGAAGAGCGCATTTACCGTTTGCGCTGCGTCGAAGGCTGGTCGATGGTCATTCCATGGGTCGGCTATTCGCTGGCGGCATTGATCAAGAGGGTCGAGCCGAACGGCAATGCAAAATATGTCGAATTCACGTCCCTGGCGGACCAGCGGCAAATGCCGGGACTCGGCAGTCGGGTGCTGGACTGGCCGTATGTTGAAGGCTTGCGATTGGATGAAGCGAATCATCCGCTGTCGCTCTTGACGCTTGGCATGTATGGTGAAGTCTTGCCGAATCAAAATGGTGCGCCGGTGCGGATTGTCGTGCCATGGAAGTATGGTTTCAAATCAGCCAAATCGATCGTCAAGATCCGTTTCACCCGGGACCCGCCGAAAACCGCATGGAATTTGTCGGCGCCGCAGGAGTACGGGTTCTTTTCGAACGTCAATCCATCGGTCGACCATCCGCGCTGGTCGCAGGCAACAGAGCGTCGGATCGGTGAAGACGGGTTTTTTGCCAGGAAGCGCAAAACCCTGATGTTCAATGGTTATACCGATGTGGCATCGCTGTATGCCGGTATGGATTTGAAAAAGTTTTTTTGATTGTCATCTTCGCTGGAAGCATCGATGTTTCATCCCACCCCAAGGCAGCTGCGCATCATCAAGGCCGTCGTGTTTCTGGCAGCTTTGCTGCCGCTGATGCGGCTGGTATGGTTCGGATTCGCCGACCGGCTCGGCGCCAATCCGATTGAATTCATCACCCGCAACACTGGCGACTGGACCTTGTATTTCTTATGCCTGACTCTGACGGTAACGCCGCTGCGGCGGCTGATCCAGTGGCCATGGCTGATCAAGATGCGACGCATGCTCGGCCTGTTTTGCTTTTTTTATGCCGTATTGCATTTCACCACTTTTTTTTGGTTCGATCATTTCTTCGATGTTGAGGCAATGTGGCGCGATATACTCAAGCGTCCATTCATTACGATCGGGTTTGCCGCCTTTGTCTTATTGATTCCGCTGGCGGCAACCAGTACCCATGGTATGGTCAGGCGTCTGGGCGGCAAGCGCTGGCAATGGCTGCATCGCTTGATTTACCTGATCGCGCCGCTCGCCATTCTGCATTTTTGGTGGATGAAGGCAGGCAAGCAGGATTTTGCGCAACCGATCCTGTTTGGCGTGATTGTCGCGACCCTGCTGGGAATGCGGCTTTATTGGCGCTTCACGCAAAACCAGACGCAGAAGCGTCAGCTCGGCGCTGCGCCAAATTGACAGCCGGTTCACCTGCCGCAGCTTGATGTCAGACGAGTGCGCGAAGATGCGGCAGGCAAATCAAAAAATGGCCTGACTCTCAGGCCAGCAGTTTTTCCAACGCAAATAACTGCTCAGGCTGTTCGCGCTGGCGAACCACATGCATGTGGTCGCCATCAACCATGATTTCCGCTGCCCGACCGCGAGTATTGTAGTTCGACGCCATCGTCATGCCATAGGCACCGGCCGACATGATTGCCAGCAAGTCACCCTGTTCCAGCGCCAAGGCGCGCGCGCGCGCCAGCCAATCCCCCGATTCGCACACCGGTCCGACCACATCGTAGATCCTGGCTTCGGTTTGGCGTTGCACCACGGCTTGCACGCCATGCCAGGCTTCATACATTGCCGGGCGCATCAGGTCGTTCATTGCGGCATCGACAATCGCAAAATTTTTGGCGGAACTATGCTTCAGATACTGGACTTCAGTCAGCAGAATCCCGGCATTGCCGACAATCGAGCGGCCCGGTTCAAACAATACCTTAATCGGGCTGCCGTTGTGACGTTCGGCGCGCCAGGCATTGATCCGGGCAAACAGGCGGCCCAGGTAGTCGCCGACGGCCACCGGTTGGTCTTGATCATAGGCAATCCCGATGCCGCCACCGATATCCAGATGGTCAATCGCAATCCCATCATCGGCCAGGATATCGATCAATTCAATCAATTTGTCGAGTGCTTCCAGCAGCGGCGCATCATCGAGTAATTGCGAACCGATATGACAATCGATTCCGGTAATTCTGATATGAGGCAAGGAGGCGGCGGTACGGTAAATCGCCAGCCCTTCTTCGTAGGCAACGCCGAACTTGTTTTCTTTTAATCCGGTGGAAATGTAGGGGTGAGTTTTGGCGTCCACATTCGGGTTGACGCGCAAGGAAACCGGCGCCTGTTTGCCGAGTTGACCGGAAATTTCATTCAATCGGTGTAATTCGGGCAGCGATTCAACGTTGAAACATAGAATGTCGTGCGATAAGGCCAGATGCATCTCATCGCGGGTTTTGCCGACACCGGAAAAAATTACTTTTTGCGGATCGCCGCCTGCCGCCAGTACCCGCAGCAATTCACCGGCGGAGACAATGTCAAAGCCGGACCCTTGCCTGGCCAATAAATTCAGGACCGCCAAGTTGGAATTGGATTTGACCGAATAGCACACCAGCGCCGATTTTTCATCACGTCCGTGCTGGGTACAGGCGTCGGCATAGGCGGCATAATTCTCCAGTAAAGCGGCCTTCGAATAAACATAGGTTGGCGTGCCGTACTGTTTGGCGATTGCGCTCAATGGCAGGTTTTCGGCGCACAGCACGCCATTACGATAAGAAAAATGCGACATAGCGGAAGGAATTATTTCGAGACTGGTGTGGAAGAGGGGGCAGTCACTGCGGGTGCTTGCGCGGCAGGCGTCGCCGGTGCCGGCTTGCTGGGCATATACAGCGGCCCGCGCTGCCCGCAGGCAGTCAAGCTGCATGACAATGCCGCTGCAACACTGAAAACGGCGATGCGCGAAAAATTAAAATGGGGCTTCACGATTACAATCACGATTTACATAAATGCATTGGAGTGTAGCATGACCGAATCAGAATTCCTGGGCTTGGCGGAAAACACGCTGGAGACGATTGAGCGCGCGCTGGAAAATGCGGCCAATGTCGATGACCTGGATACCGAATGCAGCCGATCCGGTAATGTATTGGAAATCGAGTTTGTCGAGACCGGCACCAAAATCATTGTCAATAGCCAGACACCGATGCAAGAAATCTGGATCGCCGCCAGATCCGGCGGCTTTCATTACAAGCGGGTGCAAGATCAGTGGATCGATACTCGCGCCGGCGAAGAACTGTTTGCCGCCTTGTCGCGACTGGTCAGCGAGCAGGCCGGACAAGCGATTCATCTCGACGCCGGCGCTTGATTGTTGCGCCCGCTGTCAAAATAGCTGGTTCTTGATTTCGTCTCCGGTTGGCGCCTCTTCCACTGGCACGTCTGCCTGCGGCGCCTCGCCCAGGCCAAGGCTGCGCACGCCGCTGCCGGGCGGGTTTTCCGCGTAATAGTAATCGCTACCAACCTGGATCACGCCATCCGGTATGGCGCGTTCCAGCACCGGAATCTCTTTCAAAGCCTGTTGCATGTAGCTAACCCACATTGGCAAGGCCAGCCCGCCGCCGGTTTCGCGGCTTCCCAGATTTTTAGGCTGGTCAAAACCGATCCAGGCAATCCCGACGACTTTGGGTTGATAGCCGGCAAACCAGGCATCAAATGAGTCGTTGGTGGTGCCGGTTTTGCCGGCAAGGTCGGGCCGCTTCAACGCAAGTGCCTTGGTTGCAGTGCCGGACTTGACCACATCCCTCATCATGCTGTCCATCAAAAAAGCATTGCGCTCGTCAATGACCCGGTTGGCTTCATCGCCCGCCTTATCTGGCGTCACCTGCGACAGTATCTGGCCGGTATTGTCTGTCACTTTGCTGATGATGTAAGGATTGACCTTATAGCCACCATTCGCAAAAACTGCATAGGCACCGGCCATTTGCAGCGGCGTGACGGCACCGGCGCCCAGCGCCAAGGTCAGGTATGGTGGATTTTTTTCTGCATCGAAGCCGAAACGGCTCGTGAATTCCTGACCGAATTTGGCGCCGATTTTGTGCAGGATACGGATCGATACCATGTTTTTCGATTTGGTCAGACCTCTGCGCATCGACATCGGGCCTTCATACTTGCCATCGTAATTCTTTGGCTCCCAGGCTTGGCCGCCGGTCTGCCCGGCATCAAAACTGATCGGTGCATCATTAATGATGGTGGCTGGTGACAAGCCTTTTTCCAGCGATGCGGAATAAATGAAGGGCTTGAACGAGGAGCCGGGCTGGCGCCAGGCTTGGGTGACATGGTTGAATTTGTTTCGATTAAAGTCGAAGCCGCCAACCAGTGCACGAATCGCCCCGTCTTCGGTATTGGCGGCGACAAAGGCCGCTTCCACCTGCGGCATTTGGGTCACGTTCCAGGTTTTGCCTTCCTGTATCACGCGTATGATGGCGCCGCGCCGGATCCGTTTGTTGGGGGGCGTTTTATCGCTAAATGCGCTGCCGACAAATCCCAGGCCCGCCGCAGGAATATCGATTTCTTCGCCTGAGGCCAGCACCGCGCGCACTTGCTTGGCAGCCGCCTCCAGTACGACGGCGGCGACGATGTCGTCGCTATCCGGGTGGTCGGCCAGTTCTACTTCGATCGCATGCTCAGCCTCTTCCTTTGATGCCGGAATCTCCATGTAGCCTTCCGGACCGCGATAGCCATGACGCTTTTCATAATCCATGACGGTGCGGCGCAATGCCAGATACGCTGCATCCTGATCTGCCTTGGTAATGGTGGTAAATACATTCAAGCCGCGGGTATACGTGTCTTCCTTGAATTGTTCATAGACCATCTGGCGCGTCATTTCAGCGACATACTCAGCATGGATACCAAATGCGGTACTGTCGGTCTTGATTTTTAATTCTTCCTTCCTGGCGCGTTCATACTGGTCCTCGGTGATATAGCCGAGCCGGTACATGCGCTGAATGATGTATTGCTGCCGCACCGCGGCCCGTTTCGGATTGGCTACCGGGTTGTAGGCCGAAGGGGCTTTCGGCAAGCCGGCCAGCATGGCCGCCTCGGCAATGGTCAACTGGTCGAGTTTTTTGCCGAAATAAATCTGTGCCGCCGATGAAAAGCCATACGCGCGCTGGCCCAGATAAATCTGGTTCATGTAAATTTCAAGAATCTGGTCTTTGGACAGATTTTGCTCGATCTTCCATGCCAGCAGCATTTCATAAATCTTGCGCTTGATAGTTTGTTCGCTGGAAAGAAAGAAATTGCGCGCCACTTGCTGGGTAATCGTGGACGCGCCTTGCTTGCTGCTGCCCGACAGGTTATGCACGGCCGCTCTCAGGATGCCAAAATAATCGACGCCGCCATGTTCGTAAAAACGGTCATCCTCAATTGCCAGCACGGCTTTTTTCATCAAGTCTGGAATGTCCTTGACGCGCACCATATTGCGTCGCTCTTCGCCGAATTCGCCAATTAAGACGTTATCCGCGGAAAAAATGCGTAACGGAATCTTTGGTCGATAATCCATTAATGTATCAAGGGCCGGCAGATTCGGGTATGCCATCGCCAGCACAAAAACAATGATCAAAATGGCCACGACGAACAATGCCGCTATGGTTGCCGTTATGCCAATAGCAATGCGCAATAAAACAGTGGAAAGTGACTTGGCTACCGGCTGCGCAGAGCTGCCGGTGAAAGGATCTGTGGGCATGCGGGAAAGGAGAGAGCGGTTATTCGGCTCATTATAGCGGTACCCAACCCGAGTACGAAATTGCTTGAATGAAAGCAGATAAAGCGGCAACCAAAAGACAACAGCGTGGGGTTTTGGCAACGGATTTGTAAATTACTAGATGGAAATAGCTTTACACCCAATCCTCGTTATTGCTAGGATTTAATGTAACCTTTGACAAATGTCATCTAAACACTGGTTTTTAAACGAGATTTTCATAATAAACCCGTCTTGTTTGTCTATTGCGCGCGATAAATAGACAGCAGATTCACACGAAAACTGGGTTTTCGGGGAGAGCTGGCCTTGGCCTTAGATCTTGGATCATTAATCGGTAAAGCAAATTCGCCGCTGGTTGGCTTGGATATCAGCACGTCGGGCGTCAAGCTCGTCGAGTTGTCCCTGGTTGGCAAGAATGAATTGCGACTGGAGCGCTTTGCTTCGGAATCCCTGCCGCGTGGCGCCGTTGTGGACGGCAACATCGAAAACATCGAACAGGTGTCTGAAGCGGTGCGCCGGGTCTGGAAAAAAAGCGGCACCAAAGCCAAGCATGTGGCATTAGGCATGCCACCCGCTTCCGTCATCACCAAAAAAATCATTCTGCCGGGCGGTTTGTCGGAAGAAGAATTGGAAATGCAGGTAGAGACGGAAGCCAGCCAATACATTCCATTTGCACTGGATGAAGTCAGTCTGGATTTTGACTTGTGCGGGCCGGCGCAAAACTCACCGGAAGATGTGGAAGTTTTGCTGGCGGCCACCCGAAAAGAAAAAGTCGAAGATCGTGTCGCGGTTGCCGAAGCGGCCGGATTGACGCCGCTGGTCATGGATATTGAATCCTATGCGGCCCGGGCTGCGATCGACCGCTTGACGAATCAATTGCCGAATGGCGGGCAGGGGCAGGTTGTTGCTCTGTTGCAAATCGGTTCACAAGTCACCCATATTTCTGTATTGCTTGACGGACAGACAATCTACGAGCGCGAACAGCCATTCGGCGGCAATCAATTAACCCAGGATATCGTACGGGCTTACGGTTTGTCGCATGAAGAAGCGGAAGCAAAAAAGAGAGCAGGCGATTTGCCAGAAGGTTTTGAGCGCGAATTGCTGGAACCGTTTCTCGAGAATGCTGCGATGGAAGTCACCCGAGCGGTGCAATTTTTCTTTACTTCCACGCCCTATACCCGGATTGATCAATTATTTTTGGCAGGCGGTTGTGCCGTCATTCCGGGGCTGGCCGAAATTGTGGCGAATCGCACCAAGATATCGGCATCTGTGGTCAGTCCGTTCAAGGGAATGCAGTTGGCATCCAGTGTGCGGGAAAAGCAGTTGCGTATGGAAGCGCCAGCCTATCTGGTGGCATGCGGTTTGGCGATGCGGAGGTTTGATTAATGATCAAGATTAACCTACTTCCTCATCGCGAGGAAAAACGCCGCCAGCGCAAGAATGCGTTTGTTGTCATGCTGGGCGCCGCTGCATTGTTTGGCGGCTTGGTGGTGCTGGTGGTTGGCGGCTATTTTGCCAGTCAAATTTCCGACCAAACCCAGCGCAATGATTTCATCAAGGCTGAAAATGCCAAGCTGGATATCCAGATCAAGGAAGTTGCAACGCTGAAGGCGGAAATTGAAGCGCTGAAGGCGCGTCAGCAGGCTGTTGAAGACTTGCAAAGCGACCGCAATCAGCCAGTATATTTAATGGATGAATTGGTTAAGCAAGTGCCTGAAGGAATGTATCTGAAATCATTCAGGCAGGAAGGTCAGCGGGTAGTGTTGAATGGTTATGCGCAATCGAATGAGCGGGTCTCCGAATTGTTGCGTAATTTAAGTAATAACTCGCCATGGCTGGAACGGCCGGACTTGATTGAAATCCGCTCTACCGGTATCGGCCAGGGTCGGGATGCCAAGAAGGTTTTCGACTTTACCGTCAACGTCGGCATCAAGCGCCCGCGCGATAAAGAACAGCCGCCTGCGACGGTTGCAGGTGCCAGCGCTGCAGCCCCGGCTGCACCAAAAAAACCTTGACCGGAAACGCGCCATGGCAGATATGAAAAATGTTGGAGATTCACTGGCCGCCCAGTTCAGTGGTTTGGATGGGCGTCACCCTGGTTTGTGGCCGATTGCGCCGCGCATGTTATGTGCGGTGGGCGCTGTGACTGCCGTGCTTGCTTTGGGCTGGTATTTTTATTGGGACCCCCAGTTGCAGGAG
>JAKFFK010000106.1:0-37142 GCA_036675285.1 Paucimonas sp.
GCTTCATCTTCGCGCTTGACCAGATCGTCGCCCAGCAGGATATCGTACCAGGAACGCATCACGTAGCCGCCATTGATCGTCACCGGCATGGTGTTCGCATGCGGGAAGACAAAGCGGATCGGCGGGCAGCCAGACAGGTCCAGCTCGCGCACGATCGGCACGAAGTCGGAACCATCCGCCCCCAGGCCATGCATCCAGATGACCGAGACAGTCGGATTGGGCGCGGTGTCGAGCTGGATCGATTCCAGGATTGCTGTAGTCATTTTTTCAGATTTGCTTGTGCCACCGGATCTTCCGGCAGCGAAGGGTTTTCAGGATTTGACGCGGATTGCCGATTTTGGCCGGAATGCCTTGCACACCGCCTCATCGGTTTCGATATAGGGTCCGCCGATCAGGTCGATGCAATAAGGGATCGCGGCAAAAATACCCTGCACCAGCGGCTTGCCATCGGCATCCTTCAAGCCTTCCAGGGTTTCCCGGATCGACTTAGGTTGCCCCGGCAGGTTCATGATCAGCGCTGCATGGTCGGGCGTTTCGCGAATTACGGCGACTTGCCGCGACAGGATGGCGGTCGGCACGAATTGCAGGCTGATCTGCCGCATCTGTTCACCGAAGCCCGGCATTTCTTTGGTGCCGATGGCCAGTGTGGCTTCCGGCGTCACATCGCGCCGGGCCGGGCCGGTGCCGCCGGTGGTCAAGACCAGGTCGCAACCGATGTTGTCGACCAGCTCGATCAATGCCTGTTCAATCGCGGCACGCTCGTCCGGAATCAGCCGGCTTTCCATGCGCCAGGGACTGGTCAGCGCCGCAGTGAACCATTCCTGCAAGGCCGGGATGCCCTGGTCTTGATAGGCGCCGCTGGCAGCGCGGTCCGAGATCGATACCAGACCAAGCACCAGCTGGTCCGGATTACTCCTCGTCGGCGTCGTCATCTTCGTCAGTTGCCGGTTTCGATGCGGGTTTCTCCAGCTGTTTCAGGATCTGGTAGATTTCCCGAAAGGCTTTGGGTGGCTTGTTTTCGGCTTGTTCCTTGCGTGCGTTGCGAATCAGCGTACGCAACTGCTGGGCATCGAGTTGCGGATACTGGGCCAGTAATTGCGTCAATGCGCCATCGTCCGCCAGCAGCTTGTCACGACGTCGTTCGAGTGCATGCAGGGCAGCGGTATCGGCTTTGGACAAGCCGCGCCAGCTGTCGAGGGTTTTCTGGATGGCGGCAAGTTCATGTTCTTCCAGGCTGCGCATCTTCTTGCCAACGTACTGCAGTTGACGGCGGCGGCCTTCGTGATCCTTGATCAGCTGGCATTCCAGAATGGCGTCGCGCACATCCTCCGGCATGGGAACGCGCTTGACGCGGTCCCTGGGTTCATTGATCAATTCCTGCCCGAGCTTTTGCAGCGCAGTCATCTCGCGCTTGAGCTGTGATTTGGAAGGGCGATCGTATTCCTGTTCGAATTCGTCGGACTGGAAGCCGCAAGAGCCTCGGTTCGGATTTGGCATAGATTTGAGTCAGGCTTAAAGCGATTTGGTAAACGACTGCTATGATAACTGCTTTCCCGACGATTGCGGGATGCAGTACAGCATGGCGTTATTGCGCCCCTAACATTTTAAACGAAGACATCGAGCTCATGAGCGATCCCGTATTTACCCATAGCCAAGACCAGCTGAAGCAGCTGGCACAGGATGTATTACGTTACGCCAAGGAAAAAGGCGCTTCCGGTGCAGCGGTCGAAATCAGCGAAGGCAGCGGCCTGGCGGTGACCGTGCGTAAGGGCAATATTGAAACCATCGAGCAAAACAAGGACAAGGGCATTGGCGTCACTGTCTATCTAGGTGAAGAGCGCCAGACCCGCCGCGGCAATGCCAGCACTTCCGATTTTTCCCGGCAATCCTTGCAAGACACGGTGGACGCTGCCTACAACATTGCGCGCTTTACAGCAGTGGACGATTGTGCCGGCCTGCCGGATGCCGAGTCGCTGGAAATGCAGCCACGCGATTTACAGCTGTGCTACCCGTGGCCGATCTCTGCCGAACAGGCCGTGACGCTGGCCCAGCGCGCCGAGGCGGCAGCCTTTGCCGTGGACCGGCGCATCACCAATAGCGAAGGCGCTAGCGTGTACGCGCAACAGTCGCATTTTATTGCCGCCAACAGCCGCGGCTTCATGGGCGGCTATCCATATTCGCGTCATACCGTGTCGGTGGCGCCGATTGCCGGCAAGGGCGCCAACATGCAGCGTGACGACTGGTATTCATCGATGCGCGACCCAAGCAAGCTGGCCGAGCCGGAAACCATCGGCCGCTATGCCGCACAACGGGCCCTGGCGCGCCTGAATGCCCGCAAACTGGATACCCGCAAGTGCCCGGTACTGTTTGAGGCGCCATTGGCGGCTGGTTTGCTGGGCGCATTTGTGCAGGCGGTGTCGGGCGGCGCCCTATACCGCAAGTCGACCTTCCTGCTCGACTCGCTCGGCAAGCCGGTGTTTGCGCCGCATATCCAGATTGTCGAGGACCCGCATGTGATTGGTGCGGTCGGTTCCGCCCCCTTTGATGAAGAAGGCGTCAAAACCAGCCGGCGCGACGTCGTCAGGGATGGCGTGGTGCAGGGTTATTTCCTGTCGACTTATTCGGCACGCAAACTGGGCATGCAAACCACCGGGAACGCTGGTGGTTCGCACAATCTGAAGCTGCTGTCCCTGCAGACTGGACCGGCCGACGATTTCAAGGCGATGCTGAAAAAGCTCGATACTGGGCTGCTGGTGACGGAATTGATGGGACAGGGCGTTAATTACGTCACCGGTGACTATTCGCGCGGCGCTGCCGGTTACTGGGTTGAGAAGGGTGTGATTCAATATCCGGTAGAGGAGATCACGATTGCCGGCAACATGAAGGAAATGCTGGCCCAGATCCTGGCAGTCGGCACCGATACTCTGGTGCGAGGTACCAAGGAAACCGGATCGATTTTGATCGAAAGCATGACTATTGCAGGTAGTTGATGCACAGTGTAGCAGCGGCATAAAAGATTGAAAGATCTGGCGCGATGCTGCGCCGCCGCAGGGATTGTCGTTGCGGCATTCCGGTTTCGGTCCTACACTTGAGGATGTTGCATTTTAGAAATTGTGCGGGAGAGTGGCAAGGAGTTTGGAAAAACCTATTAAAGGAGACAGCATGGAACGGCGTTCTTTTCTAAAAAAAGCGGCAGTCGGCGCATCGGTTGGCGCAATCGCAGCACCTGCACTGGCGCAATCACAACCCACCATCAACTGGCGCCTGGCTTCCAGTTTTCCAAAGTCGCTTGACACCATTTACGGCGCTGCCGAAGTATTTTCAAAACGGGTTTCCCAACTCACCAACGGTAAATTCAATATCCGTGTCTTTGCCGGCGGCGAAATCGTGCCGGCGCTCCAGGTATTGGATGCGGTGCAGGCTGGCACAGTCGAGATCGGCCACAGCGCTTCGTATTATTACTTCGGCAAGGATCCCACCTTCGCATTTGATGCAGCGGTGCCGTTCGGCATGAATTCGCGCCAGCAGACGGCTTGGTTCGATCAGGGCGGTGGCCGTGATCTGACGCGCGAATTTTTCCGTGAATATGGCGTGATGAATTTCCAGGGCGGTAATACCGGCGCGCAGATGGGCGGCTGGTTTCGCAAGGAAATCAAGTCGGTCAAGGATCTGAACGGCCTCAAGATGCGCATCAGCGCCTTTGCCGGCCGCGTAATGCAGCCGCTGGGACTGGTGCCGCAGCAGATCGCCGGCGGCGATATTTACCCGGCGCTGGAAAAAGGCACGATTGATGCCGCCGAATGGATTGGCCCTTACGACGATGAAAAGCTCGGCTTCAACAAGGTCGCGCCGTTTTACTATACGCCCGGCTGGTGGGAGCCGAGCCTGCAGGTATCTTTCTACGTCGGCATCAAGGAATGGGAAAAGCTGCCGAAGGAATACCAGGCAGCAGTCGAAGCGGCCACCTATGAAGCGCATGTGGTGATGCAGGCGCAGTATGACGCGCGCAATCCGGCAGCACTGGCACGCCTGTTGAAGCAGGGCGTGAAATTGCGGACCTTCCCAAGGGAAGTCATGGAAGCCTGCTACAAGTCCGCCAATACCGTCATGAATGAAGAAGCTGCCAAGAATGCCAAGTTCAAGAAAATTTACGACTCGTGGCGGCGCTTCCGGCAAGATCAGAATCAGTGGTTCTCGGTGGCGGAAGCCCCAATGCAAAACTTCATGATCGGCCGTAAATAATTCGGCTTGAATTGAAGAGCCCGCAGCGCGTCAGTGTTGCGGGCTTTTTCGATTCATGGCGATATTGTGTAAATTAATTTTGATGCAGTGCCGTATCGGTTTCTATTGCAGTGCATGGATGGCACCATCTAAAATTCGCGCTGCGATATAAAATTATTGCGCATTTTGCGGAGCTATGGTCTTGCATTACAGTTTTGTAATTTCAATCTGGAGGAGATTCTATGGAACGTCGTTCCTTTTTAAAAAAAGCGGTGGTTGGTGCATCGGTTGCTGGCGTGGCAGCACCTGCGCTCGCGCAATCGCTACCAACAATTAACTGGCGCCTGGCTTCGAGCTTTCCAAAGTCACTTGATACGCTGTATGGAACGGCAGAGGTGTTTACCCGGCGGGTGTCGCAGCTCACTGGCGGCAAATTCAACATTCGTCCATTTGCCGGTGGCGAGATCGTGCCGGCACTGCAAGTGATGGATGCAGTTCAAGCCGGGACAGTGGAAATGGCGCATACGGCACCGTATTATTTCTTTGGCAAAGATCCCACGTTCGCATTCGATTGCGCAGTACCGTTCGGCATGACGTCCCGCCAGCAGACTGCATGGATGAACCAGGGTGGCGGCATGGAACTGATGCGTGAGTTCTACAAAGATTACGGCATCATCAACCTGCTGGGCGGCAACACCGGCACGCAAATGGGTGGCTGGTTCCGCAAGGAGATCAAGACTCTGGACGATATCAAAGGCTTGAAAATGCGCATCAGCGCTTTCGCCGGCCGGGTATTGCAGCCACTTGGCTTGGTGCCGCAGCAGCTGGCTGGCGCAGATATTTATCCCGCGCTGGAAAAAGGCACGCTGGACGCAGTCGAATGGACCACGCCCTACGATGATGAAAAGTTGGGTTTCCAAAAGGTCGCACCGTATTATTATGCGCCGGGCTGGTGGGAAGCTGGTGCGCAGCTGTCGTTCTATATCGGCATCAAGGAATGGGAAAAGCTGCCGAAGGAATATCAGGCAGCCCTTGAGGCAGCCTCATTCGAAGCCCATGTGTCGATGCAGGCCGAATACGATGCCAAGAACCCGGCAGCGCTGGCGCGCCTGATCAAGAATGGCGCCAAACTGCGTTTCTTCTCTAAGGAAATCATGGCAGCCTGTTACAAGGCGGCGATGGCAACGATGGAAGAGGAAGCTGCCAAGAATGCCAAATTCAAGAAAATTCATGATCCATGGAAGCGCTTCCAGAAAGAGCAGAATCAATGGCTGTCAGTCGCAGAGGCGCCAATGCAGAATTTCATGATCAACCGTAAGTAGGCTGATCGATCGAAATTCGGCCCGCAGCATGCAAGTGCTGCGGGTTTTTTATTGGGTAATGCGATCGTGATGCAGCGAAACCGCAAGCCTGGTAGCCGATCCAGACAATAAAAAACCCCGCGGCAAGGCGCGGGGTTGAAATAGGCATCGGCAGGAATCGACTACTTGCTTTCGGGCTCGGTCGAGAAATTCAATTGCGGTTCGCCGTCTTTCTGCTCTTGCTGATACGGCTGGTTCAACTGCGGCGAATATGACTCCTGATCCATGGAGGGAACTTCGATCCTTAGTTCGAGCTGTTCCTTCATGTCGATTTTTTCGCCGACTGATATGATCGCTGGGAATAGCAGAATCAAGCTCACCATGATTACCTGGATCACCACAAAGGGCACCGCGCCCCAGTAGATATCGGATGTCTTGATTTCCTTGGGGGCGACCGAGCGTAAATAAAACAGCGCAAATCCGAACGGCGGGTGCATGAATGAGGTTTGCATGTTCACCGCAAGGAGCACGCCAAACCAGATCAAATCGATTCCCAGCTTCTCGGCGACCGGGCCGACCAGCGGCACCAGGATGAAGGCCAGCTCAAAGAAATCGAGGAAAAACGCGAGTCCGAAAAACAGGATGTTGACCACGATCAGAAAGCCCGTTGTGCCGCCGGGCAGCGAAGTCAACAGATGCTCGACCCACAAGTCGCCGTTGACTGCGCGGAAGGTCAGCGAAAAGACACTCGAGCCGATCAGGATGAAGATCACGAAACAGGACAGCTTGGTAGTGGAATCCATGGCCTGTTTCAACAAGCTCCAGGACAGCCGGCGATTGATCAGCGCCAGAATCAGCGCACCGAGCGCACCCATGCCGCCACCTTCGGTCGGTGTGGCAATACCGATGAAAATCGTGCCCAGCACCAGGAAAATCAGTGCCAGTGGCGGAATCAGCACAAATATCACTTTTTGCGCCAGCCGCGACAGCAGGCCGATCTTGAATACGCGGTTGATCAGGGCTGCAATCAGTGCCATGGCGATGCCGACCGAGCCGCTGTAGACGCCGACTTCATCAGCTGCCGCAGCCGGATGGCCGGACCGGTAATAGGCGGCGAAAGCGAAAGATACTGCTACTGCACTTGCCACCAGCACCAGTAGCGAAATCACGCCACTGTCGCCATTCGGTTCTTTCAGGTTGCGGGCTTCCGGCGGTAAGGCCGGCACCGCTTGCGGCTTGAAGATCGACACTGCCAGCACATAGCCGGCGTACATTGCGGTCAACAGCAGCCCGGGGATAAATGCCGCCTTGTACATGTCGCCGACCGAGCGGCCCAGCTGGTCAGCCATCACGATCAGTACCAGCGACGGCGGAATGATCTGCGCCAGCGTGCCGGATGCGGCGATGACGCCGGTGGCAAGCTTTTTGTCATAGCCGTAGCGCATCATCACCGGCAATGAAATCAGGCCCATTGAAATCACTGAAGCGGCGACCACGCCGGTGGTTGCCGCCAGCAAGGCGCCGACAAAAATGACCGCATAAGCCACGCCGCCACGGATCGGCCCGAACAGCTGGCCGATGGTGTCGAGCAGATCCTCGGCCATGCCGGAGCGTTCCAGGATCAGCCCCATGAAGGTGAAAAACGGGATCGCCAGCAGCGTGTCGTTGGACATGATGCCGAAAATGCGGTTTGGCAACGCCTGCAGCAATTCTGGTTTCAGCAGGCCGAACTCAATGCCGAGCAAGCCGAAAAACAAGCCGTTGGCAGCCAGCGAAAATGCTACCGGGAATCCGGACAGCAGGAACACTACGAGCGCGCCGAACATGATCGGCGCCATATTTGCAATCAGAAATTCAATCATATTGGCTCTCCGCCCGCTTAAATTATTTTATTGGCAGCCTTGATTGCCGCAATTTCTTCTTCAGGCGTGGCAGCCTGTTTCTCAAATGCGCTGATGTCGACTTTCCCCATCAAGTAACCAATGCGCTTGATTAATTCGGAAATACCTTGTAGCGCCAGCTGGAAAAAACCGATAGGAATCAACAGCTTGGCTGGCCAGACAATCAGGCCGCCGGCATTGCTCGACATTTCCTGGCTCTGAATCGAGTCCCATGCATAAGGGATCGCATAGTACAGAATCAGCGTAGTAATCGGCAGCAGGAATAACAGGAAGCCGAAGACATCGATCCAGACCTGTGTACGTTTGGAAAATCTCCCTACGATCACATCAATGCGCACATGCTCGTTACGGCGCAGCGTATAGGAAGTGGCCAACAGGAAAATCGCGGAAAACAGATACCACTGGATTTCCAGCCAGGCATTGGAGCCGATGTTGAATGTATAGCGGATCAATGCATTGCCGCTGCAAATCAATACCGCAGCCAACAGTGCCCAACTGACCGCGTGCCCGATCTTTTCATTGGCGGTATCGATAAGCCTGGAAAAAGACAGTAAGAAATCCATGATTGGTTGTCTCCAGATTGGAATGTGCAAGTTTGCGCGATTGACTAGAGCAAAGCTTGCTTGGTTTTTAATCAGTATATGACTATTTCAACTGGGGAAAAAGGATTTACTCAGTACACCTAAAAGTAGGTGCAATTAGCGCTGCCAAGCCGTGCCTGTGAAAAATAATCAGGCATGGCTCTTCGAAAGTGCATACCGGGTTGACCGTGTACCTTTAGCCAGACAGCGCATTGTTTAGCATGGTGCGCCAGCGGGCAATTGCCGCCTTGACCTGACTTGGCGCAGTGCCGCCAACATGGTTGCGGGCGGCTACCGAACCTTCCAGCGTCAGAACCTGGTAAATATCCGCTTCGATCAGCACAGAAAAACGCTGCATTTCTTCCAGGGTCAAATCACTCAAGTCGCAGGCTTTGTCGACGCAGGCCCGCACGGCGCGCGCCACTGCTTCGTGCGCATCCCGGAACGGCAGACCTTTTTTGACCAGGTAATCTGCCAAGTCGGTCGCAGTCGCATAGCCTTGCAGCGCAGCTGCGCGCATCGCATCGGCCTTGACCGTGATGCCGCGCGCCATGTCGGCAAAAATGCGCAGCGTATCGGTGACGGTATCGACGGTGTCGAACAGCGGTTCCTTGTCTTCCTGATTGTCCTTGTTGTAGGCCAGCGGCTGGCCCTTCATCAGGGTCAGCAAGGCGATCAAATGGCCGTTGACGCGCCCGGTCTTGCCGCGCGCCAGCTCCGGCACGTCAGGATTCTTCTTTTGCGGCATGATCGACGAGCCGGTGCAGAAGCGGTCGGCAATATCGATGAAGCCCACGCGCGGACTCATCCAGATCACCAGTTCTTCTGACATGCGCGACACATGTGTCATTACCAGCGCCGCGGCCGCGCAGAATTCAATTGCAAAATCGCGATCCGACACCGCGTCGAGCGAATTGTGGCAGACATCGTCAAATCCGAGGGTTTGCGCCACGTGCATCCGGTCAATCGGGAACGTGGTGCCGGCCAGCGCTGCCGCGCCCAGCGGCAAGCGATTGACACGCCGACGGCAGTCGGTCATGCGTTCTGCGTCGCGCCCGAACATCTCGACATAGGCCAGCATGTGGTGGCCAAAAGTGACCGGCTGCGCCACCTGCATGTGCGTAAAGCCGGGCAGGATGGTGTCGGCATGCTGTTCTGCCAGATCCAGCAGCGCCAGCTGCAGCTCGCGCAGCAGGGTGCCGATGTCGTCGATTGCCGAGCGCAAGTACAGCCGGATATCGGTGGCGACCTGGTCGTTGCGCGAGCGCCCGGTATGAAGGCGCTTGCCGGCATCGCCGACCAGCTCGGTCAGGCGCTTTTCGATATTCAGATGCACGTCTTCCAGATCCAGCAGCCATTCGAACTTGCCAGCGGCAATTTCCGACTGGATTTGCGCCATGCCGCGCTGGATGTCGGCCAGATCCTGGGCATTGATGATGCCTTGATGGGCCAGCATGGCGGCGTGCGCCAGCGATCCCCGGATATCGAAATCAGCCAGGCGCTTGTCGAAAAACACCGAAGCCGTGTAACGTTTGACCAGATCGGAGACCGGCTCGGAAAAGCGGGCCGACCAGGCTTCGCCTTTTTTAGAAAGTTGTGCTGTCATAATGGGGTGGTGTTTTTACCTGGACACATCGCATAATGCTGTAAATTCCAAGTATGTAGGGAAGACAACATTATAAAACAAGCGCGCCTGTTTCCTGCCGAGCGCGCCAACAAATCTGTATTTTTATGCCAGCTACCGCTTACGCCAGTACGCCGATTGAAATCGTGATTCCGGATTGCTGCAATATCGGCGTGGTTTTTCGTGTCCTGATCGCCGTAAACGTGGTGTTTTTGACAGGTATTTTGCTGCAGACCAGCGGCTGGCAGAGCGGGATATCGCATTTTGTCGAAGCCTCGACCTTGATCGAGCTGGCCAGTTTGTCATCGCTGGTCGCACTGTGCGGCCTGCGTAAAATCATTCGCACCATACCGTTATGGGGACAGCGGCTGGCATGCGCGCTGGTGCCGGCGGCAATCACCAGCCTGATCATCCGCCTGTTGTCGATGAATGTGCTGTTTCTCGACAGTTTCGGCAGTTTGCAGCCCGCCGAAGGCGCTGTGGTCGCCGCATTGTTCGGTGCCGTGCTCCAGCATTATTTCGAATTGCGTACCCGCGCCTTTTCTCCGGCTCTGGTAGAGGCGCGCTTGCAGGCGCTGCAGGCGCGCATCCGGCCGCATTTTCTATTCAACAGCCTGAATGCAGTGCTGTCGCTGATCCGTACCGAGCCGCAGCGCGCTGAAACCACGCTGGAGGACTTGGCCGATCTGTTTCGGGTAGTGATGCGTGACGCGCGCGACATGACTACGCTGGAGCAGGAAATTCGTCTGTGCCGGCAGTATTTGTCGATCGAAAAAGTACGTTTGGGCGAGCGTTTGCAAGTCAAGTGGAATGCGGTTGATATCAGCAAAGAGGTGGTGAGCCGGGCCCAGATTCCATCGCTGCTGCTGCAACCGCTGCTGGAAAACGCCGTGCATTACGGGGTGGAGCCGGCCCGTGAACCGGCCCTGATCCAGATCGATATCAGCCGCCAGATCGACCGGATTGAAATTTCCATCGTCAATCCTTATTATGGCAATGCATCCGGGCCCGGGGGCAATCATATGGCACTGAACAATATCCGTCAGCGCCTGGCCTTGCTGTACGATGTGGAAGCGCAATTGAGCACCACGATTGCGCGCGGATTATTTGAAGTAAAACTGCGCTTTCCCTATGTAAAAACCAAGAAAGATCCGTGATGGTTCCGCGCATTTTCATTGTCGATGATGAAGCGCCGGCGCGTGCGCGCATGGCAACCCTGTTGTCCGATATCGCTGCAGAGTGCCCGCACCAACTGCTTGGCGAGGCAGCAGATGCGTTTGCGGCGCTCGATGCCATCGCCGCAGCCAAGCCGGATATCGTGCTGCTCGATGTGCAGATGCCGGGGATGAACGGCATCGAGCTTGCCCGGCACTTGTCTGAGGCAGTCGGCTCGCCGACGATTATTTTTGTCAGCGCATTCGACGAATATGCGTTGAAGGCGTTCGAGGTGCATGCGCTGGATTACTTGTTGAAGCCGGTACGCGCAGCCCGACTGGCTCAGGCAATTCGCCGCGCCACTGCGCTGGTTGCCGCGCAATCGCAAAAGGAGGTGCTGGCTGCAGCAGCAGCAACGCTGCAATTAAAACGGCAGAATTTTTCGGTGCAGGAACGTGGCCGGGTATTGCTGGTGCCGATTGCCGAGGTGGTCTTCTTGAAGGCCGAATCGAAATATGTGACGGTGCGTACCGCGGCGCGCAGCTATCTGATTGAAGAATCCCTGAATTCGATTGAGGAAGAGCTGGGTAACGTGTTCGTACGAGTGCACCGCAACGCGCTGGTGGCGCGCAATGCGGTCATTGGCGTGGAGCGGGCAGTGCATGCAGTCGATGCCGATTGCGAGCACGACAAGGCACAGGAGGTGTGGCAGGTGATTCTGCGGAATCTGGATGATCGCCTGCCGATTTCGCGCCGGCAGTGGCCGGTGGTCAAGGCGCTGGTGCGATAGTGGGCTTGGCGACGCCGTAAAAGCGTCGCTCAAGCTCAGGACATCTTGCCCATGAAGCTGCGCGCCATGGCAAGTTCGGCTTCGCGTTCCTGTTCACGCTGCAGTTTACGGCGTTCTTCTTCGCTTAATTCGGACTGCTCGGGCGCTTTCGTTACTGCCTTGGGCGCAGTGGCCGGCGCGGCGGCGGGCTTGGGCGGCGCAGACTTGTCGGGCGCGGTACCGGTTGCCGCAACCATTCCCTGGGCCACCAGTGTGTGCAGCAGCTCGTCTAGATCCTCGCCTTTGAGCATGTCGTGAAGATCGTCGCGGCTGCGCTTGCCGTCGATGAAAATCAGTATTTGCCGCATGCGTTGCGTCAGGCCGCCGGCGCGGGTCTTGACTTCATCCTGGCCTTTGGCCGTTTTGGAAAATATTTCGCTCATGATTCTATCCACCATTTCCAGACGGTAGTTGGCGTTCCATCCTGGCGTAAGACCGGGCAAAAAGACAGCACTTGTTGTAGCACTTCTTGTCAGCGGCTGCGTTCATCTTTTTGCCGTTATCCAGATTGAATATTGTTGGTTCCGGATCAGCCAGGCATGGTCAGTCTCCTCCGAAGCGGCATCAGCCAGTGTTGCGCAAGCCGGCTGCCACCCCGTTAATGGATAAATGTATTCCTCGATGTACCCTGCCGTCAATCTTTTCAGGATTGCCTGCAACAGCGCGATGCCGTTTAATCAACTCCACTTGCAAATGATTGAGCGGATCGAGATAGGCAAACCGGTTCTTGATGGACCTGGCCAGCAGCGGATTGCCTGCCAGCCGCTCATGGGCGCCGGTAATCATTTCAAGGCAGGATACGGTGCGCTGGTGCTCGTCGACGATGCGCTGAAAGATGGCGTCGCGCAGCTTTTTGTCGGTGACCAGACCGGCATAGCGGGAAGCTACCGCCAGATCGGTTTTCGACAAAACCATGTCCATATTGGACAGCAAGGTGGCAAAAAACGGCCACTCGGCAAACATCGCGCGAAGTGTTGTATTTCGGTCGGCTGTGCTATCGGCGCTTTCTTCGAGCCAGGCGCTCACGGCGCTGCCGAAGCCATACCAGCCCGGCAGCAGCAGGCGGCATTGACCCCAGGAAAATCCCCATGGAATTGCCCGCAAATCCTCGATGCGGCGCGATGATTTGCGCGATGCCGGGCGCGAGCCGATATTCAGCTCGGCGATTTCGGCAATCGGCGTTGCTTCGAAAAAGTAATCGGTAAAGCCGGGCGTCTCGTACACCAGATCTCGGTAGGCGTGATAGGCGCGTTCGGACAGTTGCCCCATCACGGCTTCAAAATCGGCCAGCTGTGCAGTTTTTTTGTTGTCGGCGGCATGCGGCAACAGGCTCGCTTCCAGCGTGGCGGCTACCAGCAATTCCAGATTGCGCCGGCCGATTTCGGGGTTGGAGAACTTCGACGAGATGATCTCGCCTTGTTCGGTCAGCCGGATCTGGCCATTAACGGTGCCCGCCGGTTGCGCCAGGATCGCCTCGTAGCTGGGGCCGCCGCCGCGTCCCACGGTGCCGCCGCGGCCATGGAACAGGCGCAGCTTGATGCCGGTGCGGCGAAACAGCTCGACCAGGTGGGTTTCGGCTTTATACAATTCCCAGTTCGACGTCAGGAAACCGCCATCCTTGTTGGAGTCGGAATAGCCTAGCATGACTTCCTGCAGTGCGCCTTGGTGGTCGATGAGTTGCCTGACCTGTGGCAGGGCCATCCAGCTTTCCATGATGCCGGCAGCATTGCGCAAGTCGGGAATGGTTTCGAACAGGGGAATAACCATTAACTCGAGTTGTTCGCTGTCCGGGTGCAGCAGTCCTGTTTCCTTTTGCAGCAACATGACTTCCAGCAGGTCGGACACGGTTTCGGTATGGGAAATGATGTAGTTGCCGATGGCGCGCGCGCCGTAACGGCGGCGAATCTCGCGCGCCGCGCGCAGGATCGCCAGTTCCTTCTGGGTTTCATCAGCATATGGCAGGTAGGGCGAATACAGCAGTCGCGGTTGCGCCAGCTCAGCCAGCAACAGCTTGATCTTGTCCGTTTCGCTCAGCCCGGCATAGTCGGGCGTCACCCGGCTTTTTGCAAACAATTCGGCCAGCACGCGCTCATGCACATCCGAGCTTTGGCGCATGTCCAGTGCAGCCAGATGAAAGCCAAAAATTTCCGATGCGCGTTTGATGGTGGCCAGCCGTGGTTTAACCAGCACCTGGCTGTGATGCGCAACGAGCGAATCGATCAGGATTTGCAAATCCTGCGTGAATTCGTCTGCGCTCGAATAGTGTTCGGCCGGAGCGACTTCACGCCGCAGTACATTGGTCGCGCCCAGCAGGCGTGCGGTTGCGGCCAGCCGGGCGTAAATGCCGACTAGAGCGCGCCTGTACGGTTCATCCATGCGGTGCGCAGAGGTGTCGGGCGACGCTTCAGCCAGGGCTTGCAACTGCGGGCTTACCTGGACCAGCAGCGTGGAAATCGACAGTTCGGCGCCCAGAGCGTGGCATTCATCCAGATAAAAATCGAAAATTGTGGTCGCATGGCGCTGCAGTGCGTGCTGCATGGTGTCGGCATTGACGTACGGATTGCCGTCGCGGTCGCCGCCGATCCAGCTGCCCATTTGCACAAATGGCGGCACACGGTCCATAGAGACGATATTTTCCAGCGGAAATTGGCAAGCAATTTCTGTTTCCAGATCGTCATGCAGGGCGGGCAGTTCATGCAGAAAGGTGATGCGGTAGTAGGACAACGCATTGTCGATCTCGTCGGCGACAGTCAGTTTGCTATAGCGCAGCATGCGGGTTTGCCACAAGGTCGCCACCTTGGCGCGCAACAGTTCGGTATTGGCCTCGCGTTCTTTTGGTGTCAATTCCCGGTCGCGTTCTGCCAGTAACTCGGCAATTGCGTGTTCGGCGTCCAGAATGCTTTTCCGCTGCACTTCAGTCGGATGGGCAGTCAGTACCGGAGAAATCAAGGCTTCCTGCAAAAACCCCTGAATTGCCGAGCGCGACACGCCGGCGGCATTCAGCCGCGACAATGCCAGCGTGATGCTGCCAGGCTGCGCAGCCGATCCGGCCAGTAAATGGGCGCGTCGTCGGCGATTGTGATGCTGATCTTCGGCAATGTTGGCCAGATGCGAGAAATACGAAAATGCGCGCACTACCGAATTGGTTTGATCACGGGTCAGTTTTTTCAAAAGACGGTCCAGATCCGCGCCCGCCTGCGCATCGGATTCGCGCCGGAAACGCACGGCGGTTTGCCGAATGGTTTCCACCACGTCGAATACCTCGCTACCTTCCAGTTCGCGCAAGACATCGCCCAGCAAACGGCCCAGCAAACGAATATCTTCCTTGAGCGGCGCATCCTTATCGATCACAGGATTTTCAGGTTGGAAAGAGACGGGCAATTGTTTTGACATGGTTTTGATGGTAATCAGTTTTTTTAGACAGGGCAGAAGCGGCTTTTGGCCAAATCTTGCCGGGAAGGGGCATGCTAAAATTCGTCGCAATATCGATAGCAATAGTCACTATTATCAATAACTTCTGAAAGTATCTGTGTCGAAAGTATTCACTCCCACGAAATTGGTGATTGCGTCACGGGAAAGCCGGCTGGCCATGTGGCAAGCCGAGCATGTGCAGGCACGCTTGAGTGCATTATATCCACAGTGTGCAGTTGAGATCCTGGGCATGACCACGCGCGGCGACCAGATCCTCGATCGTACCTTGTCCAAACTTGGCGGCAAGGGACTGTTCGTCAAGGAGCTGGAAATGGCCATCGAGGAGGGCCGGGCCGACTTGGCGGTGCATTCACTGAAGGATGTGCCGATGGATTTGCCGCCGGGATTTGCCTTGGCCGCGGTGCTGGAACGGGAAGATCCGCGCGATGCCTTCGTGTCGAACGATTATGCATCGCTGGAGGCATTGCCGGCCGGCGCCGTGGTGGGCACCAGCAGTTTGCGTCGACAGGCATTGATTGCGGCGCGCTTCCCGCAACTGGTGATTCGTCCGTTGCGCGGCAATCTCGATACCCGTTTGGGCAAGCTGGACAAGGGCGAGTACGCCGCGATCATCCTAGCAGCGGCCGGCCTGAAACGGCTTGGTATGCCGCAGCGCATACGCGCATTGCTCGATCCAGCGCAAAGCTTGCCAGCGCCGGGGCAGGGCGCAATGGCGATTGAAATCCTGTCCGAGCGGCCGGAATTGCAAGCCTTGCTGGCCCCCCTGAATCATGCCGCCACCGCGCAGGCAGTCACGGCTGAACGTACTGTGTCCAAGATCTTTGGCGGCAGCTGCCAGATTCCGCTGGCGGCATTTGCCACGGTCGATGGCGGCACGATGCATTTGCGGGCGATGGTTGCGACACCGGACGGCCAGCGCATCGCCACCGCAGAAGCCCGCGGCGCGGCAGACGCGCCGCATCTGCTTGGACAGCAGGTCGCGCAGGCATTGCAGGCGCAAGATGCGGCTGCCATTCTGGCGGCTTGCGCCGCACAGTCGGAGTAAATGGTTAACTTGGTTGTCATTACTCGCCCACGCGCGCAGGCCGGGACACTGGCGCAGCAGGTCGCTGCGCTCGGGCGCGAGCCGCTGGTTTTTCCATTGCTGGAAATTCACCCCTTGCCTGATACGGCGCCGTTACGCGCGGCACTCGATGAAGTGCAGCGCTATGCAATGGTCGCATTCGTGAGTCCGAATGCGATTGATGCCGCATTTGCAATCCGGCCGGTCTGGCCAGCGGGTATGGTGCTGGCCGTGGTCGGGGCCGGCAGCCGCAAGGCGCTGATCAACCATGGCATAAGTGAACAAAATACCACCATCATCAGTCCTGCCAACCTGCAGCGATCCGACTCGCAATCGTTGCTCGAAACGCTGGACAGGGCGGCGCTCAAGGGCAAGCAGGTATTAATTATCCGTGGCGAAACCGGACGTGAATTGCTGGGCGATGCATTGCGGGAAGCCGGCGCCACGGTCACACAGGTGGCTGCGTACCGGCGAACCGCGCCGGTGCTGGATACCGATGGTCGCGCGCAGCTGGCGCAGCTGATCGCGGCGCCTAACGACTGGATTATCACCAGTTCCGAGGCGCTGGGTAATCTGATGCGGATGGTGGCGCAAGCAGCCGGAGATACCGGCGTCGCAAAAATGCAACAGCAACACATGCTGGTTCCCCATGCGCGCATCGCTGAAACAGCGCAGATGCTGGGTTTTCGCAATATTACGTTGACCGGATCAGGCGACGAAGGTTTGCTTGCCGCGTTACAATCTCGACTATGAACGAATTGCCTTCCTCCCCTGACATGACATCGCACACCAATTCGTCCTCCGGCGTGCCGCCTGCATCGCCGCGCGGCCGGACCGGGCAACGCTTTCTTTACCTGGCACTGATCGTACTGGGCCTGTTGCTGGCGGCGCAATGGTGGCATTCCCGGAATCAGATCAGCAGCTTGCGCAACATGCTGGCGCAGCGCTTGCAGAGTGGTGACGCCATCAATAATGAAACCCGGATCCTGGCCAAGACAGTGCAGGAGGGCACCAAGGAATTGCAAGCCAAGGTCAGCGTGCTCGAAAACAAGCAAGCCGAGGCGCAAAGCCAGCAACTGGCGCTCGAGCAGCTCTATCAAGAACTGTCGAACAATCGCGATGACTGGGCCTTGTCGGAAGTCGAACAAGTGTTGTCGACCGCCAGCCAGCAATTGCAACTTGCCGGCAATGTCCAGGGCGCGCTGATTGCTTTGCAAAATGCCGATCGCAGCCTGTCGAGCTCGGATCAGCCGCAATTCATCAATATCCGGCGCGCCATCGCGCGCGACCAGGAAAAGCTGAAAGCACTGCCGATCGTTGATTTGACCGGCATGGCGCTCAGACTCGACAGCGTGATCGGCCAGATCGACGCCATGCCCTTGTTATCCGATGAAAAGCCGGCGATTCCTGCCACCCAGCCAAAAAATGCGCCGCAACGCCAGGCCAGAAGCGTTACGCCGCTGCCGCAGCAAATCGGCGCTAACGCTGCCGACGGCACGGACTGGGTTACCGTATTGCGCAATAACTGGGATAGCTGGACCAATGAAATGTGGCTGGAGCTGAAGCAGCTGATCCAGGTGCGCAAAGTCGATACGCCGGAAGCCCTGCTGCTGTCACCGACCCAGGCTTATTATGCGCGTGAGAATTTGAAGCTGCGCCTGCTGAATGCGCGCCTGGCGTTATTGTCGCGCAACGAGTCGGCCTTCCGCAGCGACATGATCGCCGCGCAAGATACGATTACCAAGTACTTTGATACCCGTGCCAAGCAAACCCAGACCGTGCAAGCACTGTTGAAACAGGTGCAGAGCAGCGACTTGTCGATCGAAATGCCGACCCTGTCCGATAGCCTGAACGCGGTACGCAATTACAAAGCCAAGCCCTAATGCGATTCTTTCTCTGGCTCCTTTTTATCTTTGCAGCAGCCGTCGGGCTGGCTGCCGTGGCGCGTTTCAATCCAGGAAACGTGGTATTTTTCTACCCGCCGTATCGGGTCGATCTGTCGCTGAATTTTTTCCTGTTAGTGACAGTCTTGCTATTTGCGCTGACGTATTTCTTTTTCCACGCGATTAACATCACGCTGAAAATGCCACAGCGGGTGGCGCAGTATCGTCAGGGGAAAAGGGCACGTGAAGGCAACAAGGCCTTGCGCAACGCGTTGAAGGCATTGCTGGAAGGGCGTTTCGGTCATGCCGAAAAGGCTGCCACGCGCGCCGCCGAGTCGCCCGACAATGCCGGACTGGCGGCGCTGATCGGTGCGCAGGCCGCTCACCGGCTTAATCAGGCGCCACGCCGGGATCATTGGCTGAGTTTGGCCGGCGACGACAATACGCTGAAGACGGCACGGTTGATGACGACGCTGGAATTGATGGTCGATGACCATAAACCTGAAGCCGCCCTTGATACCGTCGCAGAATTGAATGCCAGCGGCACTCGGCATATCCAGGCCTTGCGCCTGGCATTGAAAGCCAACCAGCAGGCACGCAACTGGCCGGAAGTATTGCGGCTGGTGCGCCTGCTCGACAAGCACAATGCGTTGCATCCGGTACTGTCACGACGCTTGCGCGAAATGGCATACGATAGTTTGCTGTCCGATCCCGCGCATGATGCAGAATCGATTCGCCGGGTGTGGGCAAATATTCCAGCAGCAGACCGAGTGCAGCCGTTTGTCGCGGCGCATGCCGCACTGGCATTTACTGGCCGCGGACTGCATGGCGAAGCACGCTCGATCATCGAAAAGGCCTTGGCGGCAGAATGGGATGAGCGGCTGGTGCGCGCCTATCGTCAGTGCGCGGCGGGCGAAGGCACGCCGGAACTGCTGGCGCAAATCGAGCGCTGCGAAGAATGGCATGCCAGCCGGCAAGCCGATGCCGAACTGACCCTGACCCTGGGCGCCTTGTGCCTGCGGCAAAAGCTGTGGGGCAAGGCTCAGCGCTATCTGGAACAGTCACTGTCCGATGCGTCGGAAAACGCGACGGCGCGCGAAGCGCATCTGAAGCTGGCGCAAATGCATGAAGCACTCGGACAGCAGGATCAGGCGCATGCGCATTACCGTCACTGTGCCTTGTCCAATCTGCTGTAAAACCGCTGTTTGAACGGGATGCCGGATGCGGCGACTTGCAGGCAGGCTATTACTATTTTAAGTCCATATGGATGTTGGTGTGCCGCATGTTGCAGCGCACAATCCTGTTGTAAAAGCCGGTATAATTGACGGCTACAAAATTATTTTTATCAATGAGAAAGCATCATGAGTTTAAATAAAGTCCCTTCCGGTCGCGATCTGCCGAATGATTTCAATGTGATCATCGAAATCCCGATGAATGGCGACCCGGTCAAGTATGAAGTCGACAAGGAATCCGGCGCCATCTTCGTCGACCGCTTCATGGGTACGGCCATGCATTACCCGTGTAATTACGGTTACATCCCGCATACCATCGCCGGTGACGGCGACCCGGTCGATGTATTGGTGATTACGCCGTTTCCATTGATTCCGGGCGTGGTCGTGCGCTGCCGCGCGATTGGCGTGCTGAAAATGACTGATGATGGTGGCGAAGATGCCAAGGTGCTGGCAGTGCCGGTCGACAAAATCCTGCCAATTTACACGCATTGGCAAAAGCCGGAAGACATGAATGAATTGCGTCTGAACCAGATTCAGCACTTTTTCGAGCACTACAAGGATCTGGAAAAAGGCAAATGGGTAAAGATTGAAGGCTGGTTTGGCCCGGAAGATGCAAAAGCCGAAATTATGGCTGGTGTGGAATCCTATCAAAAATTGGCAAGCAAACCCAATTTCTAATGGGTTCGCGGCACTGCCGATCTGACAAAGCGCACGTAACATCGTGCGCTTTTTTATTGCCGTCAGCCGTGCGGCCACGACCACCAGCTTTTGCTGGATTCGGCTTGGTGCTGGATATGGACAAACTGGCATTGCTGCGAATGTCACGAAATGAAACTTCTGCAGCAGTTTTTATTGTTTCTCCCAGCTTATTCCAGTAGATTATGGAAAACAATCAGCAGCTTGCAGCAATGCAGGGCGAATCATTCAATCAAAGGGTTTCAAGCGGTGCCGAACAATCCGGAAATGTCCAAAACAGCTGCCGCCCTGTATGTGCCTGGCAGCGAAGAAATGAAGGCTGTGCGCGAGGAATTACTCGAAAAAATCAGCGCCAACGCCAACCTGCCGGCATTGGGCAGCTCGGTATCCAAGGTCGTGCAGCTGGCTTCTTCCGATGATGAGGCAGTGCGTAATCTTGCCTATTTCATCATGGCAGATGTTGGATTGACGCAGAAAATCTTGCGCATTGCCAACGCTGCCTGCCATGGCAGCATCACCAGCACACCGGTTACCACGGTTTCCAAGGCGATTTTTTTCCTGGGATTTGATGCGGTCAAGACCAGTGCGCTGGGCATGATGCTGGTTGAACGGATGTCCGGCAATCGAGCGGCCGGGGTACGCTCAGAATTGCTGCATGCGTTAAGCGCCAGCGTGTTTGGGCGCGAACTGGCGCGGCGCAGTCAATTCAAGGATGCAGAAGAGGCGGCGATCGCGGCCTTGTTCAAGAACATAGGTCGCTTGCTGGTCGCTTCGCATGACCATACCCTGTATTCTGAAATCAATGCTCTGATCGACCAGGGCGCAGCACCTTCCAAAGCAGCTTTGCAGGTAATCGGTTGCAGTTACGATACTTTAGCCGAGTGCGTGATGGCGGAGTGGGAGATCCCCGAGTCGATTATCCATGCCATGGCGCCGCTGCCGGGCGGCGCATTGAAGCCAGCCAGGACACGCCAGGAATGGGTGCAGCAAGTTGCGGCCTTCAGTAGTGCGGCTGCGGCCGTGATCATGCAGCCGGAGAATGCAAATGTGGCAAGCCCATCCCTGCTGGCCCGATTCGGCACGGCATTGAACTTTGATCAGGCCAGATTGACGGAGATGCTTGCCACTGTGACCCAGGAAACTGATGCGCTGGCAGGCCAGATGAAGCTGGGCGCAATACCGGTCATGCGCAAGACAAAAGATGCAGATGACAGCAGTTCGCTGTGGGATCAGCTCGAAGGCAACGATGGCTTCGATGAAAATTCCGACATGGGCTTGCCGTTGGAACTCCTGTTAAATGCCGCCGACGCCGACCCGCTGCAGATCGGCGCACGCCATGCCAGCGGCAAGCCGCTCAATGCCCGGGATTTACTGATGGCGGGCGTGCAGGATGTCACGGAAATGATGGCTTCAGGGCGCTGCAAGACCAATGACCTGATAATGCTGGTGCTGGAAACGATTTATCGCGGCATGGGATTTCGTTTTGCGACTGTCTGCCTGAAAGACGTCAAGGCCAATCAGTATCGCGCCCGCATATCGCTGGGCGAAAACAATGCGGCGCGCCAGGCCGGCTTCGCATTTTCTGCCAACCCGTCGCGTGACCTGTTTCATCTGGCCATGAGCAACGATGCAGACTTGCTGATTTCCGACGCGACCGACGCCAAGATACGTGATTTGATTCCATCCTGGCACCGCGCACTGCTGCCGGATGCCCGCAGTTTTATTGTATTGCCGCTGGTTGTACAGAAAAAACCGGTCGGCCTGTTTTATGCAGACCGTTCCTTGCCGGCAGCCGAAGGCGTGCCATCGGATGAAACTGCCATGATCAAGATGCTCAAGGGGCAGGTGGTCGCGGCCTTGAATTCCCGCTAGCGTGCTGGTGTCGCGATGAACCGCCTTTTTTTTGCGGAAATAGGTTTGATTTCAAGGCAAAAAACGCTGGGCCAGGACTGCCGAGGCGCTGCCCAACGCCAGCAAGCCGGCCAGCCACAGCAGCTTGCCGCGACGCGGCGATGCCGTTGATGTATTGTCGTCTTCGCGCTGTTGAACAGATGCCATTTTTTGCGCCTGGGCGCGCTTGCCCTTGACCAGATAGCGCTTGATATCCAGCGCCATTTCGTGCGCATGCTGGTAGCGCTTGTCCGGTCGCTTGCTCATCGCCCGCATGGCGATCTGCGACAGCGCAACCGGCACCTCGGGATTGACTTCATGCGGCGCCGCCGGCGTTTTCAGCGCGATCATTTGCAACAGCTTATCGGTATCGCTGGCCTGGAATGGCTTGCGTCCGGTCAGCATTTCATACATGACGGCGCCCAGCGAATACACATCCGAGCGTTCGTCGGCCGGATCGCCGCAGGCCTGTTCCGGCGACATGTAGGTCGGCGTGCCCAGCAGGTTATTGTGAAAGAGCGTGAAGGGCGCATCATTGGTTTTGGCGAACTGGTCGGCAATGCGGTTGGGCGCCCGCGCAATGCCGAAGTCGACGATCTTCGGCTGGTTTTCGCCGACCATGAAGATATTGGCGGGCTTGATGTCGCGATGCACGACGCCATTTCTGTGCGCATACTCGAGCGCATCCGCCACCTTCCAGATGATCGATGCGATGTCATTGATTTCAAACGGATGTTCCTTGGCCAGCAAGCGACTCAGTTCGCGTCCCTGCAGGTATTCCATGGCGAGGTACGTGCATCCGCCTTCGTTCGACGCATCAAAAATGGTAATGATGTGCGGATGCGACAATCGTCCGGCGGCACGGGCTTCGTTGATGAACTGGTCTTCGTGCTTTTTCCGCTCGATCTGCGTTAGTTTGGGATTGAAGGTCTTGACCGCGACCTCACGGTCGATCACCGGATCATGCGCAAGATAAACCGCGCCGATCGATCCCCGGCCAAGCTCGCGCAGGATCGTGAAGCGGCCGATTCGCTTGATTTCGGGCGCGGCAAGTTTGGGGCTGGAGGCATGTGAAAATGTCATGATTTTTCTAGCATGCCTTGAAGTTGTGTGACTTTCAAGTACTAACGGCAATTATATTGATAAATTAACCATTTTTCACACTTCGAAATGGCGGGTGCTCATTCAATTCATCCAGATAGGCTTCGACGCCGCCGTTTTCGCGTGCCAGAAAGTGTTCAATTGCATCGGCAAATGCCGGATGCGCCAGCCAGTGCGCCGACCAGGTCTTTTGCGGCAAAAAGCCACGCGCCATCTTGTGTTCGCCTTGGGCACCGCCTTCAAACGACTGGATGTTATGCCGGATGCAGAATTCCAGCGGCTGGTAATACGCGGTCTCGAAATGCAGGCAGGGCACAGTTTCGATCGCACCCCAGTACCGCCCGTACAGCGTGTGCCGGTCGTGGATGACCAGAGAGGACGCAATCGGCTTGCCGTCGCGTTCGGCAATGATCAGCAGGATATGCTGCGGCATGGTGGCGCCGATCCGCTCGAAAAACGCCAGGTTCAGGTACGGGGTCGAATAATGCGCGGCATAGGTGCCGGCGTAGCAGCGGTTGAAAAAGCGCCAGTCGGCCGCTGTTGCCTGTTCGCCGCGCACCTGCCGGAAGCGGATTCCGGCGTCGGCTACCTTGCGCCGCTCGGCGCGGATATTCTTGCTTTTCTTGCGCTCCAGCGTCGCCAGGAATTCGTCGAAGCTTTGGTAGCCGGCATTCTCCCAGTGGAATTGCACGCCGCTGCGCAGCATGAAGCCGGCCTGCTGCAGCGCCTGCGCCTCGCTTTCCGTGGGATACAGGATGTGGGTCGATGATAGCTGGTTTTGCTGTTGCAGCTGGCACAATGCATCGATTAAGGCGATCCGGCTGGCGGCATCGCGCGCCAGCAAGCGGTTGCCGGCAACTGGCGTGAACGGAATTGCCGACAGCAGCTTCGGGTAATACGGCAAGCCGTTGCGCTGGTAAGCGTCGGCCCAGGCCCAGTCAAATACATACTCGCCATAGGAATGGGATTTGACATACAGCGGCAGGGCGGCATGCAACTGGTCCTCGCACCACAAGCTCAGGTACTGCGGCTGCCAGCCGGATTGCGCCGATGCGCATCCGGTTTCATGCAATGCATCGAGGAAGGCAAAGGACAGGAATGGATTGGCGTTGTCTTGCATGCCGACCAGTTCATCCCAGGCGGGTTGGCCAATCTCAGACAGAGAGGAAATGATCCGCGTGCGATAATTCATGATCGAGCCGGTTTAACCATTCAGATTTGCCACCATGACAGTCAAAGTCGCCATCGCCCAGATCAACAATACCGTCGGGGATCTCGCCGGCAATCGCAGCAAAATCGCCGAATTTGCCCGCCGCGCCGCCGCACAGGGTGCCGATATTGTAGTGACGCCGGAATTTTCACTGGTCGGTTACCCGCCGGAAGATTTGTTGCTGCGCCAGTCATTTTACGCAAAATCGGAACAAGCCGTCGTCGCCCTGGCTGCCGAATTGGCGTCATTGAAAGACGTGCATGTGATTGTCGGCCATCCGCTGCAAAAAAACGGCGCACGCTTCAATGCTGCATCAGTTGTGGCAAATGGCAAGATACTCGGCACCTATTGTAAATATGCATTGCCGAATGACACAGTGTTTGATGAAAAGCGTTATTTTTCATCGGCCGACCAGCCTTTCATCCTGACCGTCAAAGGTGTGAAATTCGGCCTCAATATTTGCGAAGACACCTGGTCCTCGCATGCGCCGGCCCAGGCGCACTTGGCCGGCGCGCAAGTGCTGCTGGTGCTGAATGCCTCGCCCTACCACATGCGCAAGCAGCATTTGCGCTATGACGTCATGCGTCGGCATGTGAGCTCGCTCGGCATGGCGCTAGTGTATGCGAACCAAGTCGGCGGGCAGGATGAATTGCTATTCGACGGCAATTCCTTCGTGCTGGACGCGCAAGGCAAATTGTGCGCGCAGGCGCTGCACTTGCAGGAAGACTTGCAATTGATCGAGTTCGACGGTGCCCATCCGCTGCCGGGCGCGATTCCGGAAGAGTTGCCGCTGGAAGCCCAGGTGTATCAGGCGCTGGTGCTGGGCGTGCGCGACTATCTCGGCAAGAATGGTTTTCCCGGCGCCATCATCGGCTTGTCGGGGGGCGTCGATTCGGCGCTGACGCTGGCGATTGCGGTCGATGCGCTGGGCGCCGACAAGGTGCGGGCGGTGATGATGCCGTCGCCATATACCGCCGACATTTCCTGGATCGATTCACGCGACATGGTCAAGCGCATCGGCGTGCGCTACGATGAAATCCCGATTGCCGAATGCTTTGGCGCCTTCAAGAACACGCTGGCGCAGGAATTTGCCGGCCTGGCGGAAGACACTACCGAGGAAAACATCCAGGCGCGCATTCGTGGCACGATCCTGATGGCACTGTCGAACAAATACGGCTCGATCGTGCTCACCACCGGCAACAAGAGCGAAATGGCGGTCGGCTACTGCACGCTGTACGGCGACATGGCGGGCGGCTTTGCCGTGCTCAAGGATATCGCCAAGACGCTGGTGTATCGCTTGTGCGCCTGGCGCAATTCGGTGTCTGAAGTGATTCCGACCCGTATTTTGACCCGGGCGCCATCGGCCGAGTTGCGGCCCGACCAGACCGACCAGGATTCACTGCCGCCGTACGAAGTGCTGGACGCGATCATGCAGATGTACATGGAAGAGGACAAGAGTCTGGTCGAGATCGAAGCGGCCGGCTACCGCATGGAAGATATCGAACGGGTGACGCGGCTGATCAAGATCAATGAATACAAACGCCGCCAGGCGCCGGTCGGGATCCGTGTGACGCACCGGGCTTTTGGGCGTGACTGGCGCTATCCGATCACGTCGAAATTTCGTGAGTGATGCTGCGTGCAGGCTATTGGCGCAGGTTGCCGCTGCATTAAATTAGACGCTGTTGGCAAAACTCAGTATGCTAGCAATGAATTGATTTGCAACATTCATCATTACCTGAACAAAATCGAAGGAGTTTTTCATGAAACAGATCGTTGCGATAATTAAGCCGTTCAAGCTCGATGAAGTGCGTGAAGCGCTGGCCGAAGTGGGCGTATCCGGCCTGACCGTGACCGAGGTCAAGGGTTTCGGCCGCCAGAAAGGCCATACCGAGCTGTACCGGGGCGCCGAATATGTCGTCGATTTTCTGCCGAAGGTGAAAATTGAAGCGGTGGTCGACGATGCCGTGGTAGAGCCGGCGGTGGATGCGATCATCAAGGCGGCACGTACCGGCAAGATCGGCGACGGCAAGATTTTCGTACGCAGCGTCGAGCAAGTGATTCGCATCCGCACCGGTGAGACCGGGCCGGATGCAGTTTGATTTGAACTGACGACCGGCATCGGGCAGCATCAGGATGGCTGCGAATCTGCAGCACCTGAGGCGGGCAGGGGGCAGGCTTTTGTGCTGACCTGTTAGTGTCCCGAATTTCCAATTCGGGGCACTAGAAAACAATCAGGCGTCTGTCACGCCTGTGATTTCAACAGCACGATCAGCGCCCCCGCACCGCCATCCGCAGCTCTGGCCTGGCAAAAGGCAAGCACTTCATCTTTTTGCACCAGCCAGTTGCGTACCTTGTTCTTCAGCACCGGCGTTTTGTTGATCGACCCCAAGCCCTTGCCGTGCACGATACGCACGCAGCGCAAGCCGCTTTTGCCGGCTTCACGCAGGAATGCCCCCAATGCTTCGCGAGCTTCATCGGTGCGCATCCCATGCAAATCGAGCTGACGCTGGATTACCCAGTGACCCCTTCGCAATTTGCGCAAGACATCCTGGCCGATACCGTTGCGCGCATAACTCAGGTCGGCATCAGTATCGAGCAGGGTTTCAATCGTGAATTCGTCGGAAAGAGATTCCTGCAGCGCTGCCTGCTCATCGGCCAAGCGCTGATGGGCAATCGGTTGCGGCGGGACGGCCGCTGCGGCAGCCTTGTTGGCAGGCGCCAGCGGCTTGACTTCACCAATGCTGCGGCGAAACAGGTCGGCTTCGCGCCGCGCCTCTTCTTCGCGCCGCTGCCGTTCGAGCTGTTCTGCCTTGCGCGCGGTTTCTTGCTGCTTGAGTTCCTTGGCAAGCAACTTGAGCGCGGCAAAGTCCTTGATGGATGCCATGATGCTTTCCTAAACCTGCGTCAGCAAATCGGCACGGGCGCACCAGATGCGCCTGTGCCGGATTACTGTTCTTCCAGTCCTTCCAGATATTTCTGCGCATCGAGCGCCGCCATGCAGCCGGTGCCGGCGCTGGTGATCGCCTGGCGATACACATGGTCCTGCACATCGCCGGCGGCAAATACGCCCAGTACGTTGGTCGCGGTGGCAAAGCCTTCAAGACCGGTCTTGGTCTTGATATAACCGTTTTTCATCTCCAGCTGGCCATCGAAAATGCTGGTATTGGGCTTGTGGCCGATGGCAATGAATACGCCATGCAGCTTAATCGGCGTCACTTTGCCGTCTGCGGCCGATTTGATGTTAATGCCGGTCACGCCGCTGTCGTCGCCGGTGACTTCATCCAGCGTATGGTTCCATTTGATCTCGATCTTGCCTTCGGCAACCTTTGCCATCAGGCGGTCAATCAGGATCGGTTCGGCGCGGAACTTGTCGCGCCGATGGATCACGGTGACCTTCGTGGCGATATTCGACAGGTACAGCGCTTCCTCGACGGCGGTATTGCCGCCGCCGACCACTGCCACTTCCTGGCCGCGGTAAAAGAAACCGTCGCAGGTTGCGCAAGCCGACACACCCTTGCCCATGAACGCTTCTTCCGACGGCAAGCCCAGATACTGGGCCGAGGCGCCGGTGGCAATGATCAGCGCATCGCAGGTATAGACGCCGGCGTCGCCGATCAGGCGGATCGGTTTTTCATTCAAATGGGTGGTGTGGATATGGTCGAACACCACTTCAGTCTGGAAGCGCTCGGCGTGCTGCAACAAACGCTGCATCAGTTCCGGCCCCTGCACACCCATCGGGTCGCCCGGCCAGTTTTCGACATCGGTCGTGGTCATCAACTGCCCGCCCTGTTCGACGCCGGTGATCAGCACCGGGTTCAGGTTGGCGCGCGCGGCATAGACAGCAGCGCTGTAGCCGGCAGGGCCGGAACCGAGAATCAAGACTTTGGCGTGTTTTGGTGTGGTCATAAGAGAGGGCTTCGGCAGAAAATAAGGGCGGGTGGCCGCGCAAACGGTCAAAAAATGATCCGGACCAGACGATACATGCAGTCATAATGCAAAATTTCAACAGTATCCCGATTTATTCGGTCTTGCGCGCTGAAAACTGGTTAAGATTATAGACGAAGCTGCACCTGCGGCATGCAGGCGCGCTGCAAAACTTTGCATGTCAGACAAGTTTTGCCAAATTACCAAGACATGCGTTCGGCTCGATGCCGGACAAAACTGCGCTGAATCGCCATTGATGCAATAGTTACCGGATTTATGACAAGAACAAGCCAAGCCTATACCCGCAATACTGCCCCTGCTGCGCCGCCATTGCCGAACCGTCTGGTGCGGCTGATCTCCGAAGCGCGCTGGTTCGTGCTGGCCGTGCTGACCGTGTATCTGATCCTGATTTTCCTGACCTATTCCAAGGCCGACCCCGGCTGGTCGCATGCGAATCTGGTGCCAAAATTGAGCAACTGGGGCGGCCGCCTCGGCGCCTGGCTGGCGGACGTGATGCTGTTTGTGTTCGGCCTGTCTGCCTGGTGGTGGTGCGTGCTGCTGTTGCGCTCGGTGTGGACCGGTTATCGTCGCCTGTCGCAGAAATTCTTGCTCAAGCAGGAACCGACGCCGGTGCACCATCAGGAAGGCTTGATTCGCGGTATCGGCTTTTTCCTGCTGATGACCGGCAGTGTCGTCATCGAATACCTGCGCATGTATTCATTGACGGTGCAGTTGCCGCGTGCGCCAGGCGGCGTGCTGGGTGAGCTGATCGGCTCAAGCGCCAGCAATGCGTTCGGCTTTACCGGCGCCACGTTGCTGTTCCTGTTGCTGTTCGGCGTCGGCTTCAGCCTGTTGTTTCATGTGTCGTGGCTGGCAGTGGCGGAAAAAATCGGTGAAGCGATCGAGCTTGCCATTGCCGGCATCAAGAACCTGTATACAACCTACGTTGACCGCAAGCTCGGTCATGTGGCGGCAGTCAAGCGCGAAGAAGTGGTGGTGCAGGAGCGCGCCAAGATCGAATATGCGCCGCCGATCAGAATCGAGCCGCAAGTGGTGATCGTGCCCAAGTCCGAACGGGTGGAAAAGGAACGCCAGGTGTCGTTGTTTACCGACCTGCCGGATACCAACCTGCCGCCTTTGTCGCTGCTCGATGAAGCGCCGCCGGCGCAGGAAACCGTCAGCATCGAGACGCTCGAATTCACCAGTCGCCTGATCGAGAAAAAATTGTCCGACTTCGGCGTCGACGCCAAGGTGGTCGCAGCTTACCCGGGCCCGGTGATTACCCGCTATGAAATCGAACCGGCCACCGGCGTCAAAGGCAGCCAGATCGTCAACCTGGCAAGGGATCTGGCGCGTTCGCTGTCGCTGACCTCGATTCGCGTGGTCGAAACCATTCCGGGCAAAAATTACATGGGGCTGGAGCTGCCTAATCCGAAGCGCCAGATCGTGCGTCTGACCGAGATCCTCGGCTCGAAGGTCTATAACGACGGCGTGTCGAGCCTGACGATTGCGCTGGGCAAGGATATCGCCGGCAATCCGGTGGTCGCGGATCTGGCCAAGATGCCGCACCTGCTGGTGGCCGGCACCACCGGTTCCGGCAAATCGGTCGGCATCAATGCCACCATCTTGTCGCTGTTGTACAAGGCCGATCCGAATCAGGTGCGCTTGATCCTGATCGACCCGAAGATGCTGGAAATGTCGGTGTATGAAGGCATCCCGCATCTGTTGGCGCCGGTCGTCACCGACATGCGCCAGGCCGGTCATGCGCTGAACTGGGCCGTGGCCGAAATGGAACGCCGGTATAAATTGATGAGCAAGCTCGGCGTGCGTAACCTGGCTGGCTACAATAACAAGATCGCGGATGCGGAAAAGAACGAGCAAAAGATTCCGAATCCATTCAGCCTGACGCCGGATGTGCCGGAGCCGCTGGAAAAACTGCCGACCATCGTGATCATCATCGACGAGCTGGCCGACCTGATGATGGTAGTCGGTAAAAAGGTCGAAGAACTGATCGCCCGGATTGCGCAAAAGGCGCGCGCTGCCGGTATCCACCTGATCCTGGCGACGCAGCGGCCATCGGTTGACGTGATCACCGGCCTGATCAAGGCGAATATCCCGACCCGGATTGCATTCCAGGTCAGCAGCAAGATCGATTCGCGCACGATTCTCGACCAGATGGGTGCCGAAGCCTTGCTCGGCATGGGTGATATGCTGTACATGCCGCCCGGGACCGGCTTGCCGGTGCGTGTGCATGGCGCCTTTGTGTCCGACGAAGAGGTGCATCGCGTGGTCCAGCACCTGAAGTCGCAGGGAGAACCGAATTACATCGAAGGCATCCTGGAAGGCGGACTGGGCGAAGACGGCGGCGACGCTGTGCTTGGCGGCGAGGGCGCTGTTGCTGGTGGTGGCGAAGCCGATGCGCTGTATGATCAAGCGGTGGCGGTGGTCTTGAAAAACCGTCGCGCGTCGATATCTTTGGTACAGCGCCATTTACGGATCGGCTACAACCGCGCCGCCCGCTTGCTCGAACAGATGGAACAGAGCGGGCTTGTTTCCACAATGCAATCTAATGGCAATCGCGAAATCCTCGTGCCCGCTGGAAATACGGAATAGGAAAATATTTTGAGTTCAGGAAAAATCAACCCGATGCTGCATTCTGCCGGTAAACGGCGCCATGTCATGGCCTGGGCTGTCGCCGGCCTGATTGCCTGCATGCCAGCGCTGGCCGCCGCATCGGCGCTGGGCCAGTTCAAGTCCTTTGTCGCCAGCACCAAATCTGCGCAGGGCGAATTCACCCAGCGTTTGGTCAAGACTGATGCCAGCGGCAATGCCAAGCCGTCCAATGTGTCAACCGGAAGCTTTACTTTTGCCCGACCCGGAAAATTCATCTGGCTTTACCAAAAGCCGTATGAACAATTGCTGCAGGCCGATGGGGACAAACTGTATATCTATGACAAGGACCTGAATCAGGTCACGGTAAAAAAATTAGGCAATGCGCTGGGCTCGTCACCGGCGGCAATCCTGTTCGGCAGCAATGACTTGGAAAAGAATTTCACGCTGAAGGAATCCGGCGCCAAGGATGGGCTGGAATGGCTGGAAGCCATACCGAAAGCCAAGGATACGACGTTTGAGCAGATCGGTATTGGCTTGCGCAATGGCGTGCCGGAAGCGATGGAATTGCGCGATTCGTTTGGCCAGGTATCGCTGCTGAGTTTTAGCAAGTTTGAGAAAAATCCGCCATTGACGGCGAATCAGTTCAAGTTCGTGGTGCCCAAGGGCGCCGATGTTTTTCAGCAATAAACCGTAAAGCAGGATGCCGGGGCTCAGCGGCCATCCGGCGCATGAATCGTTCAGGCATCGTACAATTCGATCAGCCCCCATCCTTGCGGCGGATAGCGTTTGGCTGTTCCGCCTTACATCACAATGACCTTGATTCCTCTCGCTGAACGCCTGCGTCCGCAAACGCTCGACGACGTCATCGGCCAGCAGCATTTGCTCAGTGCAGGCAAGCCACTGCGTGTCGCATTTGAATCCGGCGAGCCGCACTCGATGATCCTGTGGGGGCCGCCGGGAGTCGGCAAGACCACGCTGGCACGCCTGATGGCGGATAGCTTCAATGCCGAATTCATCGCCCTGTCCGCGGTGCTGTCGGGTGTCAAGGATATCCGCGAAGCGGTGGAGCGCGCCCAGGTCACCCGCGCCAACTCGGAACGGCGCACCATCCTGTTCGTCGATGAAGTGCACCGTTTCAACAAGAGCCAGCAGGATGCCTTCCTGCCGCATGTCGAGAGTGGCCTGTTCACCTTCATCGGCGCCACCACTGAAAACCCGTCGTTCGAAGTCAACAGCGCCTTGCTGTCGCGCGCGGCAGTGTATGTGTTGAAGTCACTGTCGGAAGATGACCTGGATGCGCTGGTCGATCGCGCCTGCATCAATGAACTCGATGGCTTGGATTTCACCCCGGAAGCCAAGCTCATGCTGATCGCCAGCGCCGATGGTGACGGCCGCAAGCTGTTGAACAATCTCGAAATCGTCGCCCGTGCCGCCACGGCCAAGCAGCAGGCCGAAGTCGACCCCGCGTTGTTGGCGGAATGCCTGGGCGATGCCTTGCGCCGCTTCGACAAGGGCGGCGATGCGTTTTACGACCAGATCTCGGCGCTGCATAAATCGGTGCGCGGTTCGAACCCGGATGCAGCGCTGTACTGGCTGGTACGGATGCTCGATGGCGGCACCGACCCGCGCTACCTGGCGCGCCGCATCATCCGCATGGCATCCGAGGATATTGGCCTGGCCGATCCGCGCGCATTGCGCCTGGCGCTGGACGCGACCGAAACCTATGAGCGGCTGGGCTCGCCGGAAGGTGAACTGGCGCTGGCCGAAGCAGTGATTTACCTGGCCTGCGCGGCCAAGTCGAATGCCGTCTATAACGCCTACAATGCAGTGCGCGCCTTTGTCGCCAAGGACAAGTCGCGCGGCGTGCCGGAACACTTGCGCAATGCGCCGACCAAGCTGATGAAAGAGCTGGGGTATGGCAAGCTGTACCGGTATGCGCATGACGAGCCGGATGCCTATGCGACAGGGGAGACTTATCTGCCGGACGGCATGGGAGAACCGGGATGGTATCGGCCGACGCCAAGGGGGTTGGAGGGGAAGATTTCGGATAAGTTGGCTTATTTGAAGTCGCTTGATCAGGCGGCTTTGAAGAAGACTAAAAAGTAGCTGTTGGTTTAGTAAATGCTGGAATTTCGCGGCTTTTGTTACTTAAAGCTGTAGTTACTCCGTGGAGGCGTGCCGGGTCTCGCCCCGGCGGGCGAGGTTCTTTCTTTTGCTCCGCCAAAAGAAAGAACCCAAAGAAAAGGCGGCCCTGTTCAGCGCCCTTCGGGTGCCCGCAAGAGAAAGGGTCAAAGTGGGAAGCGAAACCAACTCGCTGCGCTCAGACATGTTTCGCTTCTTTATCCACTTTGGCCCTTTCTCTTGCGGCGCTTCGCCAAGGGTTGAACGTCAAAATCAGTACCAAACCGAACCAAACCAAATGCACTGCAGTGCACAGTAATGAGGCGAGGCTGTGGTTTTTGAAATTCCGCTTGGGACGCTGCCATTAAAGCGCTACGTTGGGCGGATAAAGAGGCGAAACATGTCTGAGGTGAAGCAAGGGTTTTGCAGGGCATTGCCCTGCGCTTGCGTAACGGGTGCCGCTTGCAAGCGGCAATGCGCCCTGCAAGGGTAGCGAGTTGGTTTCGCTTCCCGCACGGCGTAGCGCTTTAATGGGAACCCGAAGGGCAGCGTCTTGCGGTCGCTTTCTTTTGCTTACTTTTCTTGGCGAAGCAAGAAAAGTGAGTAGCCGCCGGGCTACTCCCGGCAAAGCACCCACGGAGTCGGGTCGTATTGCAGAACCAAAGACCGACACAAATCAAATGCCAATCTGCTTGAATCAAGCCGCCCTTGGTACAATGACGACTTCAAAATTTACCGGCCCGCACCAACCATGATCGACATCCAACTCCTCCGCAAAGACATCGACAGCGTCGCCGCTCGCCTGGCCACCCGCAAGTACCAGCTCGATGTCGTCGCCTTCAATGCGCTGGAAGCCGAGCGCAAGCAGATCCAGACCCGCACCGAAGAATTGCAGGGCAAGCGCAATTCACTGTCCAAGCAGATCGGCATGTTGAAAGGCAAGGGAGAAGATGCATCGGCAGCAATGGCTGAAGTGGCCGGGATTGGCGACGAGCTTAAATCGTCGGCAGCCCGCCTGGATGAGGTGCAGGCGAAGATGACTGATTTCCTGCGCGTGATTCCGAATTTGCCGCATGAATCGGTGCCGGTCGGCCAGGATGAAGCCGGCAATGTCGAAGTGCGCAAGGTCGGCACGCCGCGCAGTTTTGATTTTGAAGTTCGCGACCATGTCGACGTCGGCGCCGCGCTGGGACTGGATTTTGATGTGGCTGCGAAAATGACCGGCTCGCGCTTTGCCGTTATGAAAGGCGGCATCGCCCGCCTGCACCGGGCTCTGGCGCAATTCATGCTCGATACGCATACTGCCGAGCATGGCTATACCGAATGCTACACGCCGTATATCGTCAATGCGGATTCGTTGCTGGGCACCGGCCAGTTGCCGAAGTTCGAAGCCGACCTGTTTGCGGTGAAAAAGGGCGGCCAGGAAGGCGAGGGCGAAGCACTGTACCTGATCCCGACTGCCGAAGTCCCGCTGACCAATATTGTGCGCGATGAAATCGTCGCAGCCGATGCATTGCCGATCAAGATGACCGCCCATTCGCCGTGCTTTCGCTCTGAAGCCGGCAGCTATGGCCGGGATACCCGTGGCATGATTCGCCAGCACCAGTTCGACAAGGTCGAGATGGTGCAGATTGTGCATCCGGAAAAGTCGTTCGAGGCACTGGAAGACATGGTCGGCCATGCGGAAAACATCCTCAAAAAGCTCGGTCTGCCTTACCGCGTCATCACGCTGTGCACAGGCGACATGGGCTTTGGTGCGGCCAAGACCTATGATTTGGAAGTATGGTTGCCGGCGCAAAACACTTACCGCGAGATTTCCTCGGTGTCGAATTGCGAAGCCTTCCAGGCGCGCCGCATGCAGGCGCGCTTTCGCAATGCCCAAGGCAAGCCGGAACTGGTGCACACGCTGAATGGCTCTGGCCTGGCAGTCGGCCGTACGCTGGTCGCAGTGCTGGAAAATTATCAACAGGCCGATGGCAGTGTCGACATCCCGAGCGTACTGCGGCCCTACATGGGTGGACTCGAGCGACTGTTGCCGCAAAGTTAATGCAAATGTGGTGCTGCATTAATCCGGATTCTGCTATAATTTCAGGCTTTCCTGCATGCACATGCAGGATTCGACCGAATCAGGAGAGGTGGCAGAGTGGTCGAATGTACCTGACTCGAAATCAGGCGTAGGGTATCCCCCTACCGTGGGTTCGAATCCCACCCTCTCCGCCAGTATGATGTTTCAAGCAGTCCGGAAATATCCTGAAACCCGCATAAGATCATCGCTTATGCGGGTTTTTGTTTTTTATGCGCTGTTTACCGGGGGAATCCACCATGCAAACGTTTAAAAAAGTCATTCTTTATACCGATACCGATGGCCGCGCCAAATTTCGCGAAGTGGACGTGGCACTGACTGAAGGCTCGCCGCAAGCCATGCTCTCCGCCACCTATCCTTCTTTAGGCTATCAATTGCGGCACAGCCCGGTCGGTTTTCGCAGCCAGTTTCATTGCACCACTAGCGAGCAATGGCTAATCGTTCTCAGCGGGCAAATGGAAATCGGTTTGCAGGATGGCAGTTCACGGATTTTCAGCGCAGGCAATCATTTTTATTCAGCCGATTTATTGCCGGAAGGCGCGACCTTTGATCCTGCAGTGCATGGCCATTGGAGCAGGCAGGTAGGAGATAGTCCGCTAGTGACCATATTTATCAAGACCTAGCCAGGCAATTTGAAGTTTCGTTTTCAGCAGCAACATGCATAGCTGAAAAAGATTGGATGCAAAAATAGGTACAGACCATGATTCATTCACAATGAATCATGGTCTGTACCTATTAACTCCCGTATCGCCGAAGAATCAGTAACGATTAGGATTGTTTGGACGATTGTCGTGCCGATTGGGTACGCCATCACCATCCCGGTCACGGTCTACCCGGTTCGGGACGCCATCACGATCGCGGTCGCGCTCGCGGCGGTGCGGGCGAGTTTGGCGATGGCCATCATCACTGCCTACGTATATCGTTGCGCTGCCAGACACTGGCGTTTGTTCGTATGGGACTGCGTATCCGACACAGCCGGACAAGATGCCCGCAGCGGCGATGACTATGACGAGTATTTTCATGATATTTTCTGGTTGATTTTTAAAAATTAATGAATACTTTTGCCGACTGATTCGATTTTTAGTGCTGGTACTACGCCAGTGGCAGAACAGGTGTAATACCTGCAGTGCCCGACATCATGGCTGTGGCTGCGCTAGTAAAACCTTCCATGCCAGACTCCAAATGATTTGTGTGTGATTCACTATATAGAAGTACACAAGCAACACAACAAGTGATGCATCTGCTTACCAAATATACATTTGGGTAGCCTTCTTCGCTGTATCACAGCACACAAGTGAAATGAACTGCGGCACCTGAACGGCAGATTTTCGTGGCGCCATCGTCATGGCAGATGCCGAATGAAAAACGTCTGCCTCACGCAGCAATGGAGCGGGGCAGACGTCAAGGCATTTCAGGCATTCTGATTACTGCTGATTACAGTTTGTCGACTACGCCTTTGATGGTTTCTTTCACATCACCCAGAGCTTTTTCGGCTTTGCCTTCCACTTGTTTGTTCAGGCCTTTTGCTTGTTGCTCTTCGCTGCCCACTAATTTTCCGGCGCCTTCTTGGATTTGGCCGGCGATGTCTTTTGCTACGCCTGTAACTTGGTCTTTGTTCATGATGATTTCCTTGGTGATGGTGGGTACATGAATTGCTGCTTTTCCGGTTAGGGCCAACAACAATCACTGCATAAAATTGATGCTGGAATCACCTTTCAGTATTTACGTAACCTGCTCGGCTGAGTTCCTGATCAAGGCCATTCAAGCTCTTGTGGAGAAGCGGCCTGACTCGTGATTGATACGCAATCGACGTCCAGTCCGGTTAATCAGGAAACGTTCGATCCGTAATAGCTGCCAATGCTGTCGATCCATGATTGGTCAGCCATGTCAGGCCATTCATTCGAATCAAAGCCGGGAGCATTTTCGAAGCGTTCTTTAGCGACGTCCAGCGTGAACCGCTTGTTCACGGTATCGAGCTTCAATGCGCGCCATGGCACGGCAAACAGTTTTTCACCAATGGTAAATACGCCGCCGGAAGCCATCACTGCATAGGCGACCGTACCGGTACGCATATCCAGCATGATTTCCTTGATATCACCTAAATGTTCGTCTTTCAAATTGTGAACATGATTGCCGTTCAGGGTGTCAGCGCCCATCAGTTCAGGGCCTGGACCTTTGTGGCCATTATTTTTATAGATGCCGTAGGTATCGCGTTCTTCGTATGTCATGTGAACTTTGTGAAGGGTGTAAGGAAAGGTCAGCATGACGTTTCCAGTGGAGAG
>JAKFFK010000228.1:0-7731 GCA_036675285.1 Paucimonas sp.
ATATTATGGGGAAGGAAAATCAAGTGGGGCGATCGACGGGGCTCGAACCCGCGACAACAGGAATCACAATCCTGGACTCTACCAACTGAGCTACGACCGCCACTGAGGATAAAACTGAAACTGCCACGATACTGTGTACCTTGGCAGTTCGCCATTATACGAAATTCGGCGGATCCTTGCAAATTGTCTGCAATAGCAAATTCAGCCGGCCTGATGCACCTTGGAATCGGGCGCAATCGGTGTTACTTCCGGGCGTAGGCCTAGCAAAATGGCAAACGCAGTGGCAAGCGCGGTTTGACTTCCTGTGGTGAATGCGTGCAGCATGCCGGGTTGGCCGGTCTGGCAAAACAAGGCGCGTTGTTCGAGCACCCGCTGCAACTGCCGTGCCACCGCAGCGCCGGTATCGATAATCGCGATAGGGCGTGCAGTTGCTTGCCGGGAAATTGCTTCGATCGCAGGTTGTAGAAACGGATAATGCGTACAGCCAAGCACCAGCGTATCGGCGCCTTGCTGGAGTAGCGGCAGCAGATATTTTTGCAACAGAATAAGCGTTTCAGCCGAGTGCAGCTCACCTTTTTCTACCTGATCGGCCAGCCCTATACCGGCCTGCAACAGGAAACGTACGCCACTGACTGCCGTAATTTGCTCGCGCAACAGCGCGAATTTGCTGCTGGAAAGGGTGCGTTCAGTCGCCAGGACGCCGACGATGCCAGTCTTGGTGAGCGCCGCAGCCGGCTTTAATCCTGGCTCCACACCCACTACCGGCAAGGCGGGATAGCGGTCACGCACTGCCTTGATGGAAGCGGCAGTGGCGGTATTGCAGGCAATTACCAGTGCTTTGGCGCCTTGCTGCAGCAAAAATTCAGCAATGCCCAGCGTGCGCGCAACAATCACTTGCTGCGGTTTCCCCCCGTACGGCGCGAATCCGGAATCGGCGAAATACAGCAGTGATTCATGCGGTAAATCGGTGCAGATATGGCGCAGCACCGACAGGCCGCCGATGCCGGAATCAAATACCCCGATGGGAGCAGACCTGAGCGTGTCAGCTTGCATCAACGCGCAGCGGCTGAGCCAGGATTGCGGGCGGCAGCGTGCACACCTGTGTGCGATGGATGCGCTGCAACCGCGTAACGGCGCTGCCGCCCAACTCCGCGCTCCTTGCCTGTGGCAGCATGGACTTGCATGTCCATACCGCCTGTGCGGCTGCCGATTGGTGTTTGACTGGTCATGTCGCCGCTGGCGTACCGTCGCGTGCCGGGCTTAGGCAAGCGTTACCGGAATCTTGGCGAGTGCGCCGGAGGCGATGCGTTCCTGCCATTCCTTCGGACCGGTATTGTGCACCGAAATGCCGTTGGCATCGACCGCCACCGTGACCGGCATGTCTTTCACCTCGAATTCGTAAATTGCTTCCATGCCCAGATCGGCAAAACCGACCACTTTCGCGCTCTTGATCGCCTTTGACACCAGATAGGCCGAACCCCCGACAGCCATCAGATACGCGGACTTGTGGTTCTTGATCGATTCAATCGCCATCGGGCCGCGCTCGGCCTTGCCGATCATCGAGATCAGGCCGGTTTTTTCCAGCATCATGTCGGTAAACTTGTCCATACGGGTAGCCGTGGTCGGGCCGGCCGGTCCGACTACTTCATCACGCACCGGATCGACCGGCCCGACGTAATAGATGACCCGGTTGGTAAAGTCGACCGGCAATGATTCGCCTTTGGCGAGCATGTCGGCGATGCGCTTGTGTGCGGCATCGCGTCCGGTCAGCATCTTGCCGTTCAAGAGCAGGGTCTGGCCCGGCTTCCAGGACGCGACTTCGGCTTTGGTCAGCGTATCGAGGTCGATGCGCTTGGATTTTTCGGTATCCGGCACCCATTTCACATCCGGCCATTCGGACAGCGAAGGCGGCTCGATATAGGCCGGACCGGAACCATCCAGCACGAAATGCGCATGGCGGGTCGCCGCGCAGTTCGGGATCATGGCCACCGGTTTCGAGGCGGCATGGGTGGCGTGCATCATGATCTTCACGTCGAGCACGGTGGTCAAGCCACCCAAGCCTTGCGCGCCGATGCCGAGCGCATTGATTTTGTCGCACAATTCAATTCGCAACTCTTCGGTCTTGTTTTGCGGGCCGCGCAATTTCAGGTCATACATGTCGATATCTTCCATCAACACTTCCTTGGCCATCAGCATGGCTTTTTCGGCCGTGCCGCCAATGCCGATGCCAAGCATGCCAGGCGGGCACCAGCCGGCGCCCATTAATGGCACGGTCTTCAAGACCCAGTCGACCAGGTTGTCGGACGGGTTCAGCATCGCGAATTTGGACTTGTTTTCCGAGCCGCCGCCCTTGGCGGCGATCTTCACATCAATGGTATTGCCGGGCACGACTTCCATGTGCACCACGGCAGGCGTGTTGTCCTTGGTATTCTTGCGCTCGAATAGCGGGTCGGCGACGATCGAGGCACGCAGCATATTGTCCGGATTATTGTAGCCGCGCCGCACGCCTTCATTGACCGCATCGGTAATCGATCCCTTGAAGTCTTCAAAACGCACTTCCATGCCGATCTTGAGGAAAACATTGACGATGCCGGTATCCTGGCAAATCGGGCGCTTGCCTTCGGCGCACATCTTTGAATTGGTCAGGATTTGCGCGATCGCATCCTTGGCGGCCGGGCTTTGCTCGTTCTGGTAGGCACGTGCCAGGTGCTGGATGTAATCCACCGGATGGTAATAGCTGATGTACTGCAGTGCGGCGGCAACCGATTCGATCAGGTCTTCTTGCTTGATGATAGTCATGATGGATTTCCAGGGAGTCAATGAGGCGTATTCGGGACAAGCACGGCCGACATCAGACGGTCGCAGTAGGCAATCGCAATGGCCGAAAACAGAAAGGTGATATGGATGACGGTTTGTGCGATCAACACTTTGGGCTCGTAGGCACTGGCATTGATGAAGGTTTTCAGCAAATGGATCGAGGAAATGCCGATGATGGCGGTGGCCAGCTTGACCTTCAGTACCGAGGCATTCACATGCGACAGCCATTCCGGCTGATCAGGATGGGTTTCCAGGTGCATGCGCGAGACAAAGGTTTCATAACCGCCGACAATCACCATGATCAGCAAGTTGGAAATCATCACCACGTCAATCAATCCCAGGACCACCAGCATGATGGTGCTTTCAGTCAGCTTGGTGCCTTGCGGGGCGCCTTGCACGGCCACGGCCGAAAGGATATGGTCGAGCGCGGACTGATTGCCCATTACTGCGCCGATCAAGTCGGATAACTCGACCCAGAAATGGAATACATACACAGCCTGGGCCAGAATCAGTCCCAAATACAGCGGCAACTGCAGCCAGCGGCTCATGAAAATCAGGTTGGGAAGCGGGCGAATCGGTCGCTGGACTTTCAGCGCAGGATCGTCTTTCAATGACATATTTGGTTCCAAGAGAATAAGCTGCTGTTCAAAAAAACAGAATGCCACATTTTACACGGCACCGGCCTTGCATTGCATGGCAGCATTACCGTCAGAAAGCTTATTTTTGGGCAATAAATTATTAAGACCCAAAGTATTCATTGAATTTAAATGCAATTACGATAACAAGGGATAAAATACCGATTGATAGAGCCGATATGGCACTGTGACTGAAGTGGGTGTAGCGGCATGGCGGTTGCGAATTGCCCATCCGTGGCCAGCTGGCTGATTTTATTTTGCCTTTAACAACAATACCTTGCAGGAGACGATCATGTCAGACATTGAAAGCTTGAAACAGGAAAACCGCGTCTTTATGCCGCCTGCAGCGCTGGTGAAAAATGCCAGCATTTCCGGCATGGATGCCTATCGGGCCATGTGCGCGGAAGCCGAGCGCGATTACGAAGGATTCTGGGCCAAGCTGGCGCGCGAAAATCTCGACTGGCACAAGCCCTTTACCAAAACACTGGACGAAACAAACGCACCGTTTTACAAATGGTTTGATGACGGCGAATTGAACGTTTCCTGGAATTGCCTGGATCGCAACCTGGCCAATGGCAATGCCGACAAGACCGCGATTATTTTCGAAGCCGATAACGGCGATGTAACCAACATCAGTTATCGCGACCTGCACCAGAAAGTTTGCAAATTTGCCAACGGCTTGAAATCGCTCGGGATCAAGAAGGGTGAACGGGTCGTTATTTACATGCCGATGTCGATCGAAGGGATTGTCGCGATGCAGGCGTGCGCACGCATCGGCGCGACCCATTCGGTGGTATTCGGCGGCTTTTCCGCCAAATCCCTGCAGGAACGAATCATCGATGCCGGCGCGGTGGCCGTGATTACCGCCGACGAACAGCAACGCGGCGGCAAGCAATTGCCGCTCAAAGCGATCATTGACGAAGCGTGCGCAATGGGCGGCTGCGAAGTGGTCAAGAATGTCATCGTCTACCGGCGCACCGGCGGCAAGATTAATTTTGTGGCCGGCCGCGACCTGTGGCTGCATGAACTGCTGGCCGGGCAGGCCGATGCCTGCGAACCTGAATGGGTCGGCGCCGAGCATCCCTTGTTCATCCTGTATACCTCTGGTTCCACCGGCAAGCCAAAAGGTGTGCAGCATTCCTCCGGCGGCTACCTGCTGTGGGCGGCGCTGACAATGAAATGGGCCTTTGACATCAAGCCGACCGACATTTTCTGGTGCACCGCCGACATCGGCTGGGTCACCGGCCATACCTACATCACCTATGGGCCGCTGGCCGTGGGCGCAACCCAGGTGGTGTTTGAGGGCATTCCAACCTTCCCGAATGCCGGGCGCTTCTGGGACATGATCGCCCGCCATAAGGTCAGCATTTTCTATACCGCGCCGACGGCGATCCGTTCGCTGATCAAGGCCGCCGACAGTGAACCCGGCGTGCATCCGGCGAAGTACGACTTGGCAAGCCTGCGTATCCTGGGTTCGGTCGGCGAGCCAATCAATCCGGAAGCCTGGATGTGGTATTACAAAAATATCGGCCGCGAGAAATGCCCGGTGGTCGATACCTTCTGGCAAACTGAAACCGGCGGCCACATGATCACGCCGCTGCCCGGCGCCACGCCGATGGTGCCGGGCTCCTGCACCTTGCCGCTGCCCGGAATCATGACAGCGGTTGTCGACGAGACCGGCCACGATTTGCCCAACGGGCAGGGCGGCATCCTGGTAGTCAAACGGCCGTGGCCAGCGATGATCCGCACCATCTGGAACGATCCCGAGCGCTTCAAGAAGAGCTATTTCCCGGAAGAGTTCGGCGGCAAGATGTACCTGGCGGGCGACGGCGCGATTCGCAATAAGGATACCGGTTACTTCACGATTACCGGCCGCATTGACGATGTGCTGAATGTTTCCGGGCACCGCATGGGCACGATGGAAATCGAGTCGGCGCTGGTGGCCAACCCGCTGGTGGCAGAAGCTGCGGTGGTCGGCCGGCCGGACGACACCACCGGTGAGGCAATTTGTGCGTTTGTCGTGCTCAAGCGCACTCGTCCGAGCGGCGACGAAGCCAAACAGATCGCCAAGGACTTGCGCGACTGGGTTGCCAAGGAAATCGGCCCGATTGCCAAACCTAAGGAAATCCGCTTTGGCGACAATCTGCCAAAGACCCGCTCCGGCAAGATCATGCGACGCCTGTTGCGGGTGCTGGCCAAAGGCGACGAAATCACGCAGGATGTGTCGACCCTGGAAAATCCGGCGATTCTGGATCAGTTGAAGCAAGCGCAGTAGACATCGATGTATTCCAGAGCCGTCCCGCTTACCCGGTGGGGCGGTTTTTTTATGCCTGCGCGTGCTGCGCCGCGCACAATGAAAAAATCGACTCGGCGCAAGCTGGTAAAGGCAGGTGGCTTGGCGTCGCTATCTTGGGACGTCGACCGGCATGCCCCAGATGCCCAAACCGCGCGAACGCGCAATTTTTTCCATGGCTGCATAGGCAAAAGGCGCATCCGGCAGGGCCACCGCCCAACCTTGTTGCAGCATCCACTCGCTCAGATCTTGATCACCCGTCCGGCAGCTGGCAGTAAGGCTGCCGTCACCATTGGTCGACCAGGTCTTGCAGTGAATAAAGTCTCCGCTGATCTTGAAATCCAGCGCCAGCGAAGCCCGGGTGCCGCATGGCATCGGCCGGATGAAGGTCAGGCAAGTCTTGCCGGTCGGTGGAATGTAGATGCCGTACAGCCGAATGTGATTGCCGCTGACTTGCAAGCTGCCGTCTTCGCGTACGAAAGCGAAACTGGCAATGTCGGCATGTGCTGCGGGCAGGGATGCGATCGTCACTCCGATAGTGGCAGTCATGGCCAGGATGAACTGGTGCGCTTTCATTTTGAGCCGGGCAGGCAATCCAGCACACAGGCGCTGACGTGCTGCATGCATTTTGCCATCCGGCGTCAAGGCTGCAAGACATACTTGCCGGGGGCCGGAAACAAGGAATGGCCCATCGGCGGCGGCTTTGTTTTCTCGCCAGACCGTTCGGCCAGCCAGACTTCCCAGGCGGGCCACCATGATCCTTCATGATGCGGCGTGCTGGCTTGCCAGATATCCGGATCGACATAGGGGTCGTGGTGCACGCGCGCGGATAGCTGGTAGCTGCGGCGCGGCTGACCCGGCGGCGATACCACGCCGGCATTGTGTCCGCCGGTCGTCAGCAGGAAAGTGATTTCGGTATCGGTCAGCAAGTGGATCTTGAATGCCGATCGCCATGGTGCCACGTGATCGGTCAGCGTGGCAACTGCAAAGATCGGCACCCTGATATCGGTCAGCGCAATCGGCTGTCCATCAACGCAATAACTGCCTTCAGCCAGGTCGTTCTCGAGAAACAGCTTGCGCAAATATTCCGAATGCATGTGGAAGGGCATGCGGGTGGCATCGGCATTCCATGCCATCAGGTCGCTTTGCGGTTCCGGCAAGCCCAGCAGATATTGATTCAGGCGGCGCGACCAGATCAGATCGTTCGAGCGCAGCAACTGGAATGCTCCTGCCATTTGCTTGGTGTCGAGGTAACCCTGGTCCCACATGATGGCTTCGAGCATGGTAACCTGACTTTCATCAATGAAGAGCGACAGTTCGCCGGGCTCTTTGAAATCGACTTGCGAAGCAAACATCGTCATGGTGCCCAGACGCTTGTCGCCATCGCGCGCCATGGCTGCCGCCACAATCGCCAGCAGCGTGCCGCCCAGGCAGTAACCGACTGCATTGATGTGCGGCGCGCCGGTGATTTCGATTACCTTGTCGATTGCATCCATTACACCCAGCTTGCGATAGTCTTCCATCGACAGATCGCGATCCGAAGCCAGCGGGTTTTTCCAGGAAATCATGAATACTGTGTAACCCTGATCCACCAGATATTTAACCAGCGAATTCTTTGGGGATAAATCGAGAATGTAATATTTCATGATCCATGCCGGGACAAACAACAGTGGTGTCGCATGCACTGTGCTGGTGCTCGGCTGGTACTGGATCAGTTCGATCAGACGATTGCGAAACACCACCTTGCCCGGCGTGATCGCCAGGTTTTCCCCGACCTTGAACGCCGCGGCCGAGCGTGGCCGTCCCTCCGTGAGGTTGTGCTCCCAGTCCTTGACGGCATTGATGGCGCCAAACATCATGTTAGCGCCGCCGCTGCGTACCGTTTCATTCAGGACGACTGGGTTGGTCGGCAGAAAATTCGATGGCGACAGCATGTCCTGTAGCTGGCGCACCATGAAATTCATGATTTCTTCATGATGGCGAGAA
>JAKFFK010000041.1:0-7713 GCA_036675285.1 Paucimonas sp.
GCTGCTGGCATGCGCCTGGCAGGGCGGCGTGCGGCGCACCAGGATCGCCGCCGTCATTCTGGCGGCATGCTGGCTATGGGTGGCATCGGCATTTCACGGCGCGCGTTATGCATCGATCAACTCGGCTGCCGATTATTTTGCCATCACCTTTGCGGTCCAGGCAGTACTGCTGCTATGGCAGGGATGGGCGCGTGGCCGGCTCAGCCTGCAGCCACCGCGCACGCTAATCGATTGGATTGGATCTGGCCTGTGTGGCTTTGCCGTGCTGCTGTATCCACTGGTTGCCTTGGCTAGCGGCCGGCCATGGCAGCAAATGGAATGGTTCGGCATCATGCCCGACCCAACTGCGCTCGCCACGCTTGGCATCCTGTCATGGTCGGGTCGCGTGTCCTGGCTGCTGTTGCCGCTGCCCTTGCTGTGGTGTGCAATCAGCGGCGCGACGCTGGCAACCATGCATGCCCCTGATTTCTGGGTCGCGCCAGCGGCTGGATTGCTGACGCTGCTGTTGTCCGCATGGAAGGCTTGCGCCACTACCACGCCCCTGCCAGCCGACCGATAGTCTGGCCAACATACCGCGATGCGACTGTATCCTGCTCCGGTCGTCGGCCCTGATCTTCAGTTCCGCAAAACCGGATGGCAATGCCGGGCCATGAGGATGTACGGCGCATCAAAATGGACAAGAAAGCAATTTACCCGTTCCATCAACAGCCAAGGTGTCACTCAAGCTTGAATGAAATCAAGTATGCTTTCACTCCGATTCCATTATTGATCTGCAGCCGCCTGGGCACCGTGCGCTGCAAGTGATTTTTTTCTCTGATTCATGAACCACCCGCTCAATTTCTCTACGGTTTTAATGCTGATCATCCCGCCGCTGCTGTGGGCGGGCAATGCGATTGTCGGACGCATGGTGCATGAACTGGTGCCGCCGATTATGCTGAATTTCATGCGCTGGTCGATCGCGCTGCTGATCCTGGCGCCGCTGGGCCGCTCGCTGTTTCGCCAAGGCAGCGGCTTGCGCGCACACTGGCGGCGCTTTGCCTTGCTTGGCTTGCTTGGCGTGGGCTTGTATAACGCGATGCAATACCTGGCGCTGCAAACCTCGAGCCCGATCAATGTGACGCTGGTCGGCGCCAGCATGCCGGTGTTCATGCTGGCCATTGGCTGGCTGTTCTTTGGCGCGACCATCTCCAAAAAGCAGATCGCCGGCGCCATGCTGTCGATTTGCGGCGTATTGCTGGTGCTGTCGCGTGGCGAGTTGCAGCATTTGCTGGCGCTGCGCCTGGTGCCGGGCGATGTTTTCATGATCATTGCCACCATCATCTGGTCCGTCTACAGCTGGCTGCTGGCGCGCCCGACCGAGCCGCCGGCAATTCGCCAAGACTGGGCCGCCTTCCTGCTGGCGCAGGTGATGTTCGGCGTGGTCTGGTCGGGCCTGTTCGCGGCCGGTGAATGGGTGGTAAGCGCGCCGCAGATCGTCTGGGGCTGGCCGCTGGCGGCGGCGCTGCTGTATGTGGCGACCGGACCGGCAATCGTCGCTTTTGGCTTGTGGGGCGCCGGCGTACGCCGGGTCGGACCCAACATCGCGGCGTTTTTCAGCAATCTGATCCCGCTGTTCGCAGCGCTGATGTCGCTGGCATTCCTTGGCGAGATGCCACAGCCGTACCACGGCCTGGCATTCGCGCTGATTGTCGGCGGCATCGTGCTGTCGTCACGCCGCTAGACGCCTCCTTGCGAAAAGCCGGGACCGCAGCATAAGGTGAGCGATCTTATGTTGCCTATATTCATAGGTTGAATATCTGTTATTTCAAATAGTTGATTGTTTTGCATGATGCATTGCATCATAATTTCTCTGTCTCCTCCTGTCTTTTGATATGGATTCGGCCCGCAACCTAGCGGGCCTTTTTTTGAGCGGCTAATGTTGCACTGCCGCATGCACACAATAACAAAGTAAACGTTTTATCAACTTGTCGGAGAAAAAATGAAATTGAACATACCGATGCTGTTACTGGGGGGTTTGGCAGCACCAGCACTTTTTGCGGCCAATGTCCGCCTCGATTCTTACTCGGTTGAAAAAAGGCAACTGCCCGCAGCAGTAGCGGCAAGGGATGCCGGCGGTGCCGAGCGCGCTTTTGACAAGGTATTCCTGGTGAAGGTGAAAGGTGTAGTACCCACCAACCATGCGCTGCCGGTGCAACTGTTCGTCGGCGACATGCCAATTCGTGAATATGGCGCCACCAAGGATGGCATTTACTTCAAGGTCTACGACCCGCGCGTATTGAAGCAAATGCATGGCAAGCCTTTCCGTTATGCCGCCGATGCGAAAGCCGCACGCGAGACATCGCTGATCTTCAAGGCGCCAGCCGAATAAAGGGAACAATAAAATGGCCTTACTAAACAACATGGCGGCAAACGCCGCACGCGCCGCAACACTGCTGGCTGCACTATTTAGCTTTTCCTACGCCGCGCATGCCGGCTACGGCGACCCTGGCACCTATAGCGTGATCCAGGAATCCTACGGCAGCTGGACCGGCGGCGCCAATACCACCACCGATATCCGCAACTATTTCGATACGCCAGCTTCGCATGTCACGGATGTGCTGGGCATCACGATGGACAAAGTGCCGCTGCGCGCGACCGTCTATCGGCCATCGGCCACCGGCAAATTCCCGATCGTCTTCATCCTGCATGGCAACCATGCGCCGGAAGAAGCCAGCTTCCAGGGCTACGCTTACCTGCAACAGCATCTGGCCAGCAACGGCTATATCGCTGTTGCAATCGACCAGGATTTCCTGAATGGCAGTGCCGGCGAAATGGATGCGCGCGCCATCGTCTTGCTGCGTCACATGCAACTGTGGCGCAAATGGGGCACGACCTACGGCAATCAGTATTACAACAAGGTCGACATGACCAAAATCGGCCTGGTCGGTCATTCCCGCGGCGGCGAAGCGATTGCGGTGGCCAAGGTGTTGAATACCGCGCATTCGTCGAGCCTGACGAGCGCGCCGGACTATTACAAGTTCACTATCGGCGCGCTGTTTTCGATTGCCCCGACCGACAAGTACATCCTAACGGAAATCGATCCGAAGACGCAAAAACTGTACTTTGCCAACCCGACCAACCCGAATGACCCGGCGCTGTCAGCCCCGATCGTGCTGGATGACGCGGCTTACGCGACGATGCAGGGCAGCCATGATGAAGACGTCGGATTTTTCTATGGCCAGAGCCAGTACGAGCGCGCCCAGCGCGCAACCCTGACCACGCCGACCCACATCAAGGCAGCGTACATGGTGCATGGCGCCAACCACAAGCATTTCAACAGCGTGTGGGCTGCGCCCTGCGTGGCCGGCTATACCTCGGAAGCATGCGCCGACAGCGCTTTTCATGTGCGTCCGCTGACCGGCCTGATCCGTCCGGACCAGAGCCAGCAGGCATTGAAAGTGTACCTGACCGCCTACCTGCAGAATGTGCTGCGCGCAGTCGACACCACCAATGTGCTGGTCAACCGGACACCGGATGCCAGCCTGCCGGCGGGCGTGACGATCGTGCCGCGCTTCCAGGGCAAGGGCCGGGTGGTGCTGAATCACTACCAGGAAGATGCATCGACTTCGACCGGTTCGCGCAGCGGCGTGACCAATGTTGGCAGCAGCCTGTTCGAACAGCAGGAAAGCTATATGTTCCCGAATGAAGTCTGGTTCTACGGCAGCCCGATGGCTTATCAGGATTACCCGCACACCTACCTGGCCACCAATGCGCTGAAGCTGGCCTGGCAAAGCAATGCAGCCGAATATCGCCTCAATTTCGCCACCACCACCACGGTCGGCTCGCTTGCCAGCACCTACCCGGTGCTATCGTTCGATGTCGGTCAGATGTATGAATTCGCGCAGGACAAGAATCCGAAGGGGGTCGATCAGGACTTTACCGTGCACCTGCTGGTCAATTACTATGGCATCACCTATGTCAGCAATGCGCTGCCGGTGTCAAACTATGCGCGCCTGCCATATCCTGACCGTGCCTACCAAATTGGCGGCGAGAATGAAATCGGCGCCGACTTCAGCCATACCATGCTGCGCACGGTGCGCATGCCGCTGGCCGATTTCGTCGCCGGCAAGCCGACCTTGAAAGTCAACCAGATCAAGGGCATTGTCTTCAAGTTCAACCAAAAGTCAAGCGGCCGTCTGCTGATCGACAATATCCAGGTCAGCAAGTAACTTTCGCAAAAGCTACAGGCAAATCAAAAGCCCCGCTTATCAGCGGGGCTTTTTTTTGGACTGTTTCCATGCATGGCGGGTAGGGTATGGTCAGTGGCTTGTATAAATAAAGACCACCGGGAGAACCGTCATTGATCATTACGTCGCGCTAACAGGCGAACCACATGTGTCGCGAAGCGGCAAATTTTTGTGGCTTGTCCTGGCTCAGCAAAAAGTTGGATGTCATTTCTCATCGGACTTCGATGTTACTGTGATGTTGGCAGTGAGGCCCTCCGCTCTACAAACTCCTGTTTCACAAATAATATGAAAATCTCGAAACCCATCTTGACGAAGGAGCGCATAGCCTCCGATTGTTGCTTCCAAAACGCGCCCACGGTTGCGTCCGCCGCGTGTAGGTAACTGAGCGTCGCAATTTGGGCATAAATAACGCAAATTCTTGGAGCGATTGTCCAGATTGTTCCCATTCACGTGATCGAGAATCAGAGGAAGCGGCCTACCCTTCCACTCTAGAGCAAGTGAATTAAACTGGCAGTCTGACATATCACACCGAGGCGGGATACCGTGTTCTTGCCGCCATTTGGCGTAGTATCTGCGTACGGTCGAACGACTCGCTGGCGTCGGCGAATAGCGAAGCGCATCGCTAGAAACCTTCGGAATCTTCCTTTTGACAATTCTTAATGAACTCATTCTGACATCCAACGTTCGACATGAGCGGCAGATGCAAGCTGGCGAAGCCTGCTTGTGGCTGTCCGATCGATGGAGGGATTAGGCGCCACGCTCGAACCTTTCCTCGATGAGCCTCATCTGAGTTACAACCAACGTAGCTTTAGCGCGGTAAATTCCCTGTTCCTTGTATGCGAAGAACAATGCGGCACATCCCGTAATTCCACAAACCACTGTGACTGCCCACGCAATGACAACTGCATTCGGAGTAGCCTGGCTCGGAGCGACGGCGCCGGTCCAAATTGCGATCAGCGTTGCCACACTGGCACCAAGGAGGAGCGAGCCGATATTTTGGAAGAACCATGGATCAGTCGTGAGTTGCTCTATCTGTTGGCGGAGGACATCCCACTCATTGCAGGGCACAGGGTAAGCTTGATCTGCTTTCGGTCGTAGGACTTCATAGCCCTGCGAAACTTTGATCGGAGTGCCACTCATTTTTTCTGCTCCGACACAGGGGCAGGTGCGGCAATGGCACCGGAAAGAATTGCGTTGACTACAACTGTGTATCCGCAATTACTGCAGGTGACTGGCACCACAGGAACCAGCGGGCCGCCTACTACCATGCTCCCATCGTGAAACTCGGACAGTTGAAAAACCTTGTCTTGCACGGTCCACGGGCCTTTGTCGCACATTGGGCAACTCTTGCCACCCCACTTCTGGCCAATGAAGGCAATGAACTTTTCTGTATTAAATGCGCTCATGATTTGATATGAAGATACAGTAGTGTCCGGTTTATTTCATGCCAATTGGCCGCCAAGCCGGTATTGACGCGGGTTTTGAGGGATTCATGGGTGTCCACGATTTGAACTTGGAATTGCACATTTGCGATCCTCTCGGGTTTAAACGACCTGGGGTGACGCATGAACGTGGGCAAGACGCTGTTTGCGCAAGTTATGGAGTTTGTGCCGTGGAAGACCTTTGGCCGCATCATCGAGCGGCATCACGGCGATGCTGGCGTGCGCACCTTGGGTTGCGCCGATCTGTTTCGTGTCATGGCCTTCGCTCAACTGACCTGGCGCGAATCCCTGCGCGACATCGAGGTATGCCTGACCGCCAATCGCGGCAAACTGTTCCACATGGGATTGAAGAACGTGCCGGCGCGCTCGACGCTGTCGGATGCGTTGAACTTGCGCGACTGGCGCATCTATCATGCGCTGGCAATGCGGCTTATCACTCGCGCCCGAGCGCTTTACGCGAACGAGTCGTTGGACATCGATCTCGATGCCACCGTCTATGCGCTGGACGCCACGACGATCGACTTGTGCCTGGCCCTGTTCGACTGGGCGCCGTTTCGCAAAACCAAGGCGGCGATCAAGCTGCATACGCTGCTGGACTTGCGCGGGGCTATTCCCGCCTTCATTCACATTTCCGACGGCAAGATGCACGAAGTCAATGTCCTGGACTTCCTGCCGATCGAAGCAGGCGCTTTTTACGTCATGGATCGCGGCTATCTGGACTTTGCCAGGCTCTATCTCGTTCATCAATCTGGCGCGTTCTTCGTCACCCGCGCCAAGAGCAACATGGACGCACGCAGAGTGTATTCGGCACCCAACGACAGAGAAACAGGTGTCATCTGCGACCAGACCATTGCCCTGAACGGCTATTACGTGTCGAAGGACTATCCCGAGCATCTGCGGCGCATCAAATTCAAAGATCCCGAGTCCGGCAAGATGCTGATCTTCCTGACCAACAATACGACGCTGCCGCCGTTGACCATTGCCGCGCTGTACAAGAACCGCTGGCAGGTGGAATTGTTCTTCAAGTGGATCAAGCAGCATTTGCGCATCAAGAAATTCCTGGGCACCAGCGAGAATGCGGTCAAGACGCAAATTTGGTGCGCCGTGTCGACCTACGTACTCATTGCCATCGTCAAGAAGGAGTTGCAACTCGATGCCTCGCTCTACACTTTGCTACAGATTTTATCGGTCTCGGTTTTCGAGAAAACCTCGATTTCATGCGCCTTGCAGCCCGATTCACCACTCACAGATTCGCCACTCGGCGCTAACCAATTGAATTTGTTCGAAATTTAAACGGACACTACTGATGAAGATATAAAATTTGTGGGACCTAATGTCCATTTAGATGGAAAAAAATTTTCTGCCTATCTCGGCGCATGTCTGTCTAACACGAAAGCCCAATGCTTAGAAAACCGCACAGTTACTGGGCTTGTTGATTTTGTCAGAATTAGACGTCAATTAAAAAACCGGGAAAAGCATACAGCCGCAGCCTTCTGCCCTTTTTACTGCAGTGTAGAGTTGAATTATCCAATTGGCAATAATTTGCTTTCGACCGGCGCGGGATGGTCAGGCACGATAATTTTGTTGCGGTTAACCCGGATGACCGCATTGCACGAGATCGACTGGCAGGTTTTACCGGTTCCAGCGCTTGGCGAGTCCAATTTAAGGAAACACCAAACCTGGATGCCGCAGCCTGAATGTTGGCCGCGCTTGTCCCGACTGACTTTATTCTTGTACTGGATTTACAATTTAGTTGACCAAGAAAGGGCCGGCATAAGGCTTTGACCGATGACGCCGTTGCATTGTTATTTTTTTGCTACAGGCAAAAAAATCATTTGTGCGAATGACGTTCAAATACTAGCATGGGACCACTTGGGTTCAGCATGCGCCTTGCTCTTCAGCGTGTCGCTATCCTCACCATGACATCTACAAGGTTTGTCCCATGAACTTGCCGGAATGTCCATTTTGCTATGCCCCGATCCAGGTGCTGAAAGATGGCACCTGCCCGGCATGCAGAAAAAACACCTCGCTTGCCCCGCCGGAAA
>JAKFFK010000117.1:0-7702 GCA_036675285.1 Paucimonas sp.
TGGTGATCCTGGGCGGGCAGCAGCAATGGTGGCTGCAGCCGCTGCTGGCAGGCATGGATGCGACCGTGCTCTTTTTTGGCGCAACGGCGCTGACCGCAATCACCGACAATGCGGCGCTGACTTACCTGGGTTCGCTGGTGGAAGGCTTATCCGATACCGCGAAATATGCGCTGGTGGCCGGCGCCGTCTCCGGCGGCGGCCTGACCGTGATCGCCAATGCGCCGAACCCGGCCGGCTTTGCGATCCTCAAGGGCAGCTTCCATGAAGAATCGATTAGTCCGCTCGGCTTGCTGGCGGCGGCGCTGCCGCCGACCATCGTTGCGATGCTGTGCTTCCTGCTGCTGTAGTCAGTACACCACGGCAGCAGGATCAAGATTTCTTGCTGCCGATCCGGCTTTCCTTGCCGGCCAGCAGATTGGCAATGTTGGCGCGGTGACGGTAGAGCAATAACCCGCTCATCACCAGTACTGCCAGTAGTTTCTCATTGATGCCAAACAGCAATCCATAATAGAACGGCGCAAACACGCTGGCCACCAATGCCGCCAGCGACGAATACCGGCTTGCATAAGCAATCACCAGCCAGGTCACCAGCGTCGCCACGCCCAGCCAGATGTTCAAGCCCAGCAACACACCCAATGCCGTGGCCACTCCCTTGCCGCCGACAAATTTGAAGAATACCGGCCACAAGTGCCCGAGAAACACGGCTAGCGCGACAATCGCAATGCCGGCATCGCCGATGCCGTACTGCGGTCCGAATTTTTGTGCCAGCCATACCGCCAGCCAGCCCTTGAAGCAATCGCCGAGCAGGGTCAATACCGCCGCTGCCTTATTCCCGCTGCGCAGCACATTGGTGGCGCCCGGATTTTTCGAACCATAGGTGCGCGGATCGGCCAGCCCGAAAACCCTGCTGACGACCACGGCAAAGGAAAGCGAACCGATCAAATACGCGGCAACTGCAAATATCAGAATATTCATCATTTTCTCTTATAATTTTTCAATGCACTCAACGCTACTCTTCGAGCGCGCAATTGACTGCCTGCACCGGCAGCAGCGTAATGATCAACTGCGGGGCCAGCCCGATCAGATAGCCGCGGCGGCCGCCGTTGATATACATCTTGTCCATTTCCAGGATGCTTTGCTCGACATACACCGGCATCGCCTTCCTGGTGCCGAACGGCGACGTGCCGCCCACCTGGTAACCCGAATGCCGGCTGGCGATTTCGGGCTTGCAAGGCTCTACCGACTTGCAGCCGATTTGCCGCGCCAGGTTCTTGGTCGAGACCTTGCGGTCGCCATGCATCAGCACGATCAGCGGCTTGGCGGCTTCATCCTGCATCACCAGCGTCTTGACCACCTGATGCTCGTCAACGCCCAGCGCGCGCGCCGACACGCTGGTGCCGCCATGTTCTTCATACGCATACGGATGTTCGGTAAAGGCAATGCCGTTCTTGCGCAAAAATTGCGTTGCCGGCGTCTCGGAAACATGCTCTTTTTTTGCCATGCGTGATACGCTTAATTACTGGTTGTCAAGGATCGAGTATGCGGTGCCTGCGCAGCGCTTCACTCTGTTCCGTATTTCTTTAATGCTCAAGACAGAGTAACTCGGCGAGACGCCGCGCAAACTCTGTTCCGCAATTTTTAAAATTCGGAGCTATTATGCAACAAGAAATCCGTTTTGCGACCTTCAATGTGTGCAACCTGGCGCCGCCGGGCATGACATTCTATGACAACCTGCCGCCGTATACCCAGGCAGAATATGAAACCAAGATCAACTGGATAGCGCACCAGCTGGACCAACTCGATGCCGATGTGATCGGCTTTCAGGAAGTTTTCTCGCAGGCAGCCTTGCATGATGTGCTTGCCCGGACCCGCCAATATCGACAGGCGCACCATGCTGGCTTCGATCCGGATCCCGCCATTGCGCCGCTGACGCCCAGCGTGGCACTGGTTTCTAAATTACCATTCGCTGCCGCCCCATCGGCGTTTCACGACCTGCCGCCAGCGCTGGTGGCGCGCCTGCCGCAGCAGGATGACTTGCTGACACGCTTTACCCGGCCCGTATTGCATGCGCAAGTGCAGGTATCGGACCAGCTTGCGATCAACGTGCTGGTGGTGCATCTCAAATCCAAGCGACCCGATTATCACCTCGGCGAAAATGAAAGCGATCCCGATGAATTCGGCTTGGCATCGCTGCGCTCGCTGTACCGGCGCGGCACCGAAGCGCTCGGGCTGCGCCGGCTGTTGAACGGGTTCATGCAGGCGCGCCGCCATGCGCCACTGGTTGTCATGGGCGACTTCAATGATATCGCCGGCGCCGTCACCACCGAATTGGTGATGGGCGCCGGCCGTTACGGCGACGACGATTTTCATCAGCGGCTGTTCGACAGCTATCGCATCCAGTTACGCCGTGATTTTTCCCGCGATGTAGGCTATAGCCATCTGCACGACGGGATTTTCAATACCATCGACCATATACTGGTATCGAAGGAATTCCATCCTGGCTGCGCCGATGCCATCGGCGCGGTGAAAGAAGTGATGTATCTGAACGATCACATCCTGCTGCATCCTCCCGGAGCCTCGGACCACGGGCTGGTACTGGCCCGGCTGGCGCTGCACGAACCGGATGGTCGCGCGCCGTCCGAAGCGGCATGAAGCGCGCTTCGACAAGTTCCATCATCGTTGCCACACCGCATTGCGCGGTACGTCCGATGACGATCAAGTCAATAATTGCGTAAGGATTTCATCTGCAGGTAACGGTTTCGACAGCCAGTAGCCCTGGATCTCGGCGCAGCCTTCGCCGCTCAGGAAATCGACCTGTTCCCGCGATTCGACGCCTTCGGCAATCACTGCCAGTCCAAGGTTATTGGACATCGCGATGATGGTGCGCACGATTGCGCAATCATCGGCATCGCCCGGCGTATCCTTGACAAACGAGCGGTCGATCTTGAGGCGGTCGATCGGCAACTGCTTCAGATACGACAGCGATGAATAGCCGGTGCCAAAGTCGTCGATCGCCACAGTCACGCCGAGCGACTTGAGCTCGCCCAGCTTGCTGACGGTTTCCTCCAGATTCTCGATGATCGAGCTCTCGGTGATTTCGAGTTCCAGCATGTCGGGAGGCAAGTTTGCGTCACGCAACGCGTTGCGTACCTGCTCAACGAATGCCGGATGGTGAATCTGTTTGGCGGCAATATTGACAGCGATGCGCATGCGCAGGTTCTTTTCCCTGAGCCAGGCAGCTGCCTGGCGACAGGCCGCCTGCAGCACCCAGTTTCCGATGGGCAGAATCAAACCGCTTTCTTCTGCCAGCGGAATGAATTCCAGCGGCGGCACAATGCCGATGCCGGGCCGCACCCAGCGCAACAGGGCTTCGACGCCGACGATCTTGCCATTCTTCAACGAACGCTGCGGCTGGTAGTACAGCACCAGCTCATTGCGCTCGATCGAGCGCCGCAGCGCCGTCTCCAGTTCCAGGCGTCGCGCCGCATGCTGCGCCATCGATTCGTCAAAGAAACGCCAGCCATTGCGCCCGCCGGCCTTGGCGCGGTACATCGCGGTATCGGCGTTGCGCAACAGGGTTTCGCTGTTGCAGCCATCTTGCGGATAGACGCTGATGCCCACGCTCATCGACACATACAATTCCGTGCCATTGACGTCGATCGGATTGGCAACCGATTCCATCAACTGCGCGGCCACCCGTTCAAACTGCGCAATCGTATGTTCATTTGGTTCCAGCACCACCACGAATTCGTCGCCGCCGATCCGGGCCACCGTATCATGCGGGCCGATGCAGGCACTGATCCGCTCAGCCACTACCCGCAGCATCTGGTCGCCGGCTTCATGGCCAAGGCTATCATTGACCGTCTTAAAATGATCGATATCGATCAGCAGGACCGCCAGAGTCGCCTGGTGCTGTGCGGCGTACGCGATGCCTTGTTCAATTTTTCGCGACAAGGTCTGGCGGTTCGGCAATTGCGTGAGCAAATCGAAATGCGCCAGCTGGTACAGACGCTGTTCAGATGCCTTTTGCCCGGTGATGTCATGAAAAATGGTGACAGTGGACCGTGCCCTGCCGTCAGGATCGCGGATCACGGAAATGCTTTGCATGATGGCGATGTCACTGCCATCCTTGATGCGCATTGGCGATTCGCCCTGCCATTTGTCGGTGCTACGCAAGGAAGCCCTGGCCATGTCGACGAAACCAGGTTGCAGGCATGTAGTTTCATAGGTCTCCGCATCCATGCCGATGACATCTGCGGCTGCAAAGCCGGTGAGACTCAGGAAGGCATGGTTGACGCGCAACACCTTGCCTTCGGGCGAAAAAATGATGATCGCATGCAGGCTGGTCTCGAATACTTGCGCCGCCATCTCCAGCTCTTCGAATGCCTGCTTGCGCTCGGTATTGTCAAGCATGACGCCACGCAGACGCACCTTGCCACCCGGATCGGTCACCACCGTCACATTGCTGCGCAGCCAAGTTGTTTTCCCCTGTGGTGACATCAACTGGTGCTCCAGTGCCAGCGAACCATGCTGCGTGCCATGTGCCACCATATTTGCCACGTCTTGCTCCGAAATCCCAAGCCGGTCGCGCCAAAAATCCGGGTTGTCGCACCATTCGCTCGCAGCATACCCCGAGATTTTGCCAGCATTGGCGCTGACATAAGTAAACTGCAAGCCGGGCAATTCAGCTTCCCAGACAATGCCGTCGATACCATCGACCAATTGCTGGTAACGCGATTCGGAGGCAGCCAGAGAGTGACTCTTTTGCTCCAGACTGGCCTGGGCCTGGTTCAGGTCGTTGAGCCGGCGCCACAGCAATGCGACCAAGGCCAGCATCAAGGCAATCGTAATAATGCCTTCGATGGCCGAGCGCTGCGCTCGGTTGCGCCATTTTTGCAATACTTCGTTTTCTGACAGGGACACCACCGACACGAACGGCGAGCTAGGTAAGCCGGCATAGCCGATGATGCGCGGCGTGCCATCGATGATGTTTTTGGGGCTGAGGTAGCTGCCGCTGGGCTGCTGTTCGAATTGCCGGAACAGAGGGGCCTGCACCAGATTGAGCGCGTGGGATTGCGGACGCCATGGGCTGTACATCAACAGCCAGCCATCGCGGCGCACCAGCGCGATGCGGGTATGATTACCAATGGTCAGGGAACGGTAAAAATCATCGAAGTAGCCCATGGGAATGCCGGCGGCAACCACTGCCTTGAGCGAGCCATCCGGATGGTGCAAGCTGCGTGATACCGTCACCAGCCAGATGCCGCTGATGCGGCTCAGTAGCGGACGTGAAATGCTCAGGCCGGCATTGCCGGTTTTCAGATGATGCTGAAAATATTCGCGGTCGCTGAAGTTGATTCTATTGAAAGGGTATTCGTAACTACCGGCACGTGCCATGCCGTGCGCATCTAGAATAATGATGGTAGATACTTGCGGCAATTTTCCCTGGTATGCACCCAGCAACTGGTGCAGCGCATATTCATCCATCGAGGCGACCGGCTGATCATGTCGTTCGAATTCGGCAACCACATTCTGCAGCATGCGATCGGCTTCGCCGATCGTCCGGTTAGCATGTTCATTCAATGCTGTCGAAAAACTGCGCGCATCGGTTCGCGCAAATTCGATCGTCGCTTGCCGGTCCTGAAAAATCGATGCGGCCTTGAAACCGATATACAGCAATGGAAAAACGATCAGGATGAGCAGCAGGCGCTGGCGGATAAGGCGAGTATTGTCGGGAATAATCATCAAGATTGTTGCCAAAATGCTTTCAACTGGGAAAGCATGCCACAGCTCACTGCAATCGCAAACCTTTGCGTGGATAAAATAATAAGAATCGATGCAACTGTGGCGCAAATCACGCGCCGGTTTCGATCAAGCTGCCGGACGCCGTCAACCGTTGATTACAAGTCACTGCACGTTAGCACTCCGTTCGGGGGGCATAATTCGTCGGCCGCACTCCGCGCAGCGGCATTTTTTAGCCGCGCGGATGATGCAGCGCATGCAGTTTTTTCAGCCGCTCGCGCGCGACATGGGTATAAATCTGCGTGGTTGAAATATCGGCGTGGCCCAGCAGTAGTTGTACCACGCGCAAATCGGCGCCGTGGTTCAACAAGTGAGTGGCAAATGCATGCCGCAGCGTATGCGGCGACAGCGGCGCATGGATGTCGGCCTTGTGTGCGTATTTCTTGATCAAGGTCCAAAACATCTGGCGCGTCATGGCGCCGCCCCTGGCGGTGACAAACAAGGCGTCATCGCTCTGGCCATTTAAAATCGCCACCCTGGCATGCTGCAGGTAGCGCATAATCCATGCCCGCGCTTCTTCTCCGAACGGCACCAGCCGGGTTTTGTTGCCCTTACCGGTAATCCGCAGCACGCCTTCGTTCATGCCGACTTCCACCGTTTTCAGCAACACCAGTTCGGAAACGCGCAAACCGCTGGCATACATGACTTCCAGCATGGTGCGGTCGCGCAGGCCCAGCGTGGCGTTCACGTCCGGCGCGCCAAGCAGCGCTTCGACCTGCGCTTCGGACAAGACCTTCGGATAGCGTGGTGCCTGCTTGGCTGACTGCAGTTTCAGGCAAGGATCGGCGTGAATTTTATTCTGGCGCAGCGCCAGTTGGTAAAAGCGCTTCAACACGGCCAAGCGGCGATTGGCCGACGTCGCCTTGGTGCTGGCATGTCTGGCGGCAAAATAGGCATGCAAGTCATCGGCTTGCACTGCATACAAATGCTTGCTGCGTTCGGCTTGCAACCACCGGGCAAACAGGCGCATGTCGCGCCGGTAAGCTTCCAGCGTATTTTTTGCCAGGCCGTCTTCCAGCCACAAGCTGTCGCAGAACTCATCGATGGCAGCCTGGGTGGCGGCGGCCAGCACTGGCAAGTCGGCTGGTTCACGTGTCATGTCAAATCATTTAGAAAGATAGCGGGTCAATCGACCTGGGCTGCCCGAGTGGCTTAATAACCGGCAGCACCTTCATGCGCCAATAGCCAGCGTTTGACACCGACATGGAAACCGGTCGCATCATCATGATTGGAAAATCCGCCCAGGCCACCACTGGCCGTCACCCGGTGGCACGGTATGACCAATGGAAACCAGTTGGCGCCGCAGGCCTGGCCAACCGCGCGCGGGGCTGATTGGATCAGTTTGGCGACCGCGCCATAGGTCAATACATCGCCGCGCGGAATGGCGGCAATGACCTGCCACACCTTGCGCTGGAATGCGGTGCCCGCTTCAGCCAAGGGCAAGCTAAAACGGAAATCGGGTTGAGCAAAATAGCGCTCGACCTGGCGCGCGGCCTGCTCCGCAATCCGGTCAGCGGGCGCCTTTTCCCGAAAAGATGGCGGCAGGTATACCAGTTCACGCAGATAACCTGCATCGGTACGAACCCCGATGGCGCCGAATGGCGCCGTAACTACGGCTGAAAAAAGGGCGTTGTGCTGACTGGTATCCATGGCGATACAGCTTATCGCAAAATGATTCACAGCGGAACCATTAACCCAGTTCTTCATGCGACCGGATGTGCAATATGGCACTATATCCCGATAAAAAAGGCGCATCTTTCGATGCGCCTCAAGACCGTCAATTGTTTGTGTTTCGAGCTGCTTTAGAGCAGCATTCCTGAAAACACCTGTCTCCTCGCTTCACGGCTGCACACCGTCTTCTATTACTGTCACCTCTGCGCTACTGGTGCCGCACTTTCTG
>JAKFFK010000189.1:0-7607 GCA_036675285.1 Paucimonas sp.
GATGATGCAATCCTGAAAAAAATCGGCGAAGAAGCCACCGAAACCGTGATGGCGGCCAAGGATGCCCGGGTCGATGGCGACACTGCCAAACTGCTCTACGAATGCGCCGACCTGTGGTTTCATTCGATGATCATGCTGGCGCAATTCGATTTGACGCCGCAGGATGTGCTGCAAGAACTGGCGCGGCGCGAAGGGTTATCCGGCATCGAGGAAAAAGCCAACCGCAAACTGCAGGCGCGCGAGCAGGATGAGGCAAAAGACTGAAACAAAAAATCGAAACATGTCAAATCAACATGGAGAATAAATTGGATAACTGTATTTTCTGCAAGATTGCAGCCAAACAAATTCCCTCCAATATGATTTATGAAGATGACGAGGTGCTGGCCTTTCATGACATCCATCCGGCCGCGCCGGTCCATTTTTTAATCATCCCGAAATATCATGTGGCTACACTGGCTGAATGCGATGCAAGTCATGCCGCATTGTTGGGTAAAATGATGCTGTTGGCGCCGAAGCTGGCGCAGCAATTGGGCTGTGGTTACACGCCGGCAGCCGAAGGTATCGGCAAGGGCGGCTTCAAAACCCAGTTCAATGTCGGTCCGGAAGGCGGTCAAGAGGTGTACCATATTCATTTGCATGTACTGGGCGGTCCGCGCCCTTGGCGTGGTTTGAAGTAAGACGGCAGGAACGGGAAGACGGAAAAATTGCCTCGGTATCGCGGTCGCAGCGATGCGCTGGACATGATTATTGACATTGGGGCGCTTGGCGTCCCGCAAGGAGAATTGACATGGGTTCTTTCAGTATCTGGCACTGGCTGATCGTACTGGTCGTGGTATTGCTGATTTTCGGCACCAAGAAACTGGGCAATATGGGTTCCGATCTCGGCAAGGCGGTCAAGGGCTTCAAGGATGGCATCAAGGGTGATGAAGACAAACCTGCCGCATCTGGCGCTGCGCCCTCCCAGGTCGCCGATAAAAGCACCATCGATGTCGAAGTCAAAGAAAAAAGCAAGATCTGACATGCGCCTGATGCCGGCTGTCTGCCAGCCATTGTTTACCAATGGCGTGGCTTTTAATTCCGGTCACTTTTCATGATCGATATCGGCCTGACCAAAATTGCACTGATCGGCGTGGTTGCGCTGGTGGTGATCGGCCCCGAAAAGCTGCCGCGGGTGGCGCGCATGGCGGGCACCTTGTTCGGGCGCGCGCAACGCTACATGCACCAGGTCAAGTCTGAAGTCAGCCGCGAGATGGAACTCGACGAGTTGCGCAAGATGCAAAAGGAAATGCAGGATGCGGCCAGCGAGGTAGAGCAAAGCGTCGCGAAAAACCTGGCGGATACCGAACGTACCATCCATTCCGCCTGGAGCGACGCGGATGCGGACTTGCGCAATCCCTTGCTCGATACGCCGACGCCGGACCAGCTGGCGCGCAAGACCAAAAATTTCCGCAAGAAAAAGCTGGCCCGCACTTCCTCGATTCCGTCCTGGTACAAGCGCCAAAACGGCCGCAAGACACGGGTGCTGTCGGCAGCAGCGCGGGTTGCCAGGTATCGGCCGGCATCTGCCGCAGCCAAGTCGTCCGCTTTCTTTCACTGATGGACCTGATGTTTATTTTCGAGGCGAGTGGGATTGATCCATTCAAGTGGCCGCACCAATGGTGCAGGAACCGCCTTTTTACCGCATGCCGCTCGGCCGTTTATCCATGACTGAAGATCAAGAATTCGCCGAAGTCAAAGATTCATTCATCTCGCACCTGGTCGAGCTGCGCAATCGCATCATGAAAGCTGCCGCCGGCGTGCTGCTGGTGTTCGGCATCCTGTTCATCGTATGGCCCGGACCGGGGGCAATTTACGATATCATGGCGCAGCCAATGATTGCCGCTTTGCCTGCCGGCTCGAAAATGATCGCCACCGGCGTCATCACGCCATTTCTGGTGCCGATGAAAATCACCTTGCTGGCGGCGTTCCTGCTGTCATTGCCGTGGGTGCTGTATCAGGTGTGGGCATTCATCGCGCCGGGTTTGTATGCGCATGAAAAGAAACTGGTCGCGCCGCTGGTGATTTCCTCTTCGCTGCTATTCATGCTGGGTGCGGCATTCTGTTATTTCGTTGTATTCGGTCAAGTCTTCAAGTTCATTTACGACTTTGCGCCGCAATCGATTTCATTTGCGCCGGATATTGAAAATTACTTTGATTTCGTCATGTCGATGAGCCTGGCGTTCGGCATGACCTTTGAAGTGCCGGTAGTGGTGATCGTGCTGGTGCGCATGGGCCTGGTGTCGATCGAAAAACTCAAAAGTATCCGTCCGTACGTGATTGTCGGCGCGTTTGTGATCGCCGCCGTGGCCACGCCGCCGGATGTGATGAGCCAGCTATTCCTGGCGATCCCCTTGTGCCTGCTGTATGAACTGGGCTTACTGGTGGCGCCGCTATTTGTCAGGGCAACCCGGGCGCCGGAAGAGACCGCTTAAGCCGGTTCGTGCGATGCTGGCACCTGCCGCAGCCAGGCAATCAGTGGCAAGGCATCCTTGAACCCGGCCAGCAAGTCGCCGCGCAAGTCAGCCGGAATCTTTTTCTTGATGCTGGTTTCTTTCCAGACGATAAAGCTTTTCAGCTTGATCGATTCGATATGCGGCAGATCGGCATCAAATCCCTTCGGCGGCCGGGACAGCTTGCCTTCTTCCTGCAAGCCGCCGAAGACTTCCCTGATTTTTTTATTTTTCAGCACTTTGCCGAAGCCGGCGGCATCCTTGATCACTTGTTGACGGATCGCGCGCAGGCGCTCGGGCGGCGGCAGGTATTCGCCGCCGGCAATCAACAATACGCCGGCGGCATCGATATGAAAATAGTAGGCGGGGCCGCCGCCTTGGCTCGGTTTCTTCAAGCCGCTGGCGGTGATGGCAGCCGAGAAATGGGTTTTGTACGGGCTTTTGTCGCGTGAAAAGCGCATGTCGCGGTTGATCCGGAACAGCGCTTTTTTCGGGTTGCATCCGGCCACTGCCGGATCGAACTTGCTGATATCGCTAATCAATTGGGTGACCAGCTCCAGAAACTCGGCGCGCAGAATATCGTAACGCGGCTTGTTCATCACGAACCAGGCGCGGTTGTTATTCTCGGCTAATTCCGCCAGAAACTGTGTCAAGTCACGCAGATGCATGATGGCGCTGCCTATTCCTTGTCAGCGCGCCGGATGTTGGGCCGCTTGCCGATGACGACTTCCAGATTGGCTTGCTGGTTTTTGCGCAACACGGTCATCCGGGCTTTTTTGCCAGGCACCAATTGCGCAATCAGGTTCAGCATTTCGGTCGTGTCGTTGACGGCTTTGTCATCGACGGCAATCAGGATATCGCCTGGCCGCATGCCGGCCTTGTCGGCCGGACCGCCGCGCAATACGCCGGCAATGATGGCGCCGGTTTTTTTCGCCAGGCCAAAACTTTCCGCCAGTTCCGGCGTGATATCTTGCGGTTCGACGCCAATCCAGCCGCGCACCACATGACCGGTGCTGATGATCGAATCCATCACCATCTTGACGGTAGAAACCGGAATTGCAAAACCGATGCCGAGCGAGCCGCCGCTGCGCGAATAAATCGCGGTATTGATTCCCAGCAGGTTGCCATGGGTATCGATCAGCGCGCCGCCCGAATTGCCCGGATTGATCGCGGCATCGGTCTGGATGAAGTTTTCAAAGGTATTGATGCCGAGATGATTGCGCCCCAGCGCAGACACAATGCCCATGGTGACGGTTTGTCCGACGCCGAATGGATTGCCGATGGCCAAGACCACGTCGCCGACTTTCGAATGTTCCACCCGTCCCAGCGTGATCGCCGGCAGGTTGGGCAAGGAAATCTTGATCACCGCCAGATCGGTTTCGGCATCCGAACCGACCACCTTGCCGCTTGCCTTGCGGCCATCGGCCAGCGCAACCTCGATTTCATCGGCGGCCTCGACCACATGATTATTGGTCAGGATGTAGCCTTCGGTGCTGACAATCACGCCGGAGCCAAGGCTGAATTGTTTTTCTTCCTGTTCATCCAGGCGGTCGCCAAAAAACTTGCGGAAGAAGGGGTCGTCGAGCATCGGATTGCGTTGCCGCGAACCCTTGGACGTATAGATATTGACCACTGACGGCATGGCTCGTTTTGCCGCGTCGCGGTATGACCCTTGGGTTATCGGTCCCAGCGTCGCTGTGGGTGCTTCCTGCACCGGCACGGTGGACCAGTTCAGACGAACGTTTTCTGCGCCGCCCAGCATTTTGCCGGCCCACTCAGGTTTCAGGCTCGCTACAATGAACCAGAGCGCCAAACCGACTGTAACGGTTTGCGCAAACAATAACCAAAAACGTCGCATAGAAAGTAGAAAGTATGGATCAGCAGACAGTGAATCGGGATGAACTCAATGCATATTTGGCGCAATTGCTAAATATCGCACGTTTTCGTGATTATTGCCCAAATGGACAGCAGGTGGAAGGGCGCGCTCGCATCGGCACGCTCGTCACCGGCGTGACCGCCAGCCTGGACTTGATCGATGCGGCGATTGCGGCCCGGGCTGATGCGATCCTGGTGCATCACGGCTATTTCTGGCGCGGCGAGGATGCCCGCATCGTCGGCATCAAGCACCACCGACTCAAGCGCTTGCTGGCGCATGACATCAATTTGTTTGCTTATCATCTACCGCTGGATATGCATCCCGAGCTGGGCAACAATGCGCAACTGGCGCGGCAACTGGGCTTTACGCCGGACGGCCGTTTCGGCGAAGATGAGCTTGGCTGGCTGGGGCGAGCCGATGCTGCGATCAATACGGTAGGCGCTTTGGCACGCGCGGTCGAAGTTGCGCTCGGCCGCGCGCCACAAGTGATCGGCGATGTGAACCAGGCGCTGGGGCGCATCGGCTGGTGTACCGGTGCCGCGCAAAACCTGCTGGGGGATGCGATAGCCGCCGGCGCCACGGCTTACCTGAGTGGTGAAATTTCAGAGCCGACCGTCCATCTGGCACGCGAAGCGGGCATTGCCTACCTCGCATGCGGCCACCATGCGACCGAGCGCTACGGCGTGCAGGCGCTGGGTGCGCACCTGGCCGAGCGGTTTGGCATCACCCATCACTTCATCGACATTGCCAATCCGGTTTAAACGGCCCTTGCAGCGACGCTTATTTTTTCAAGGCATCGCGTATTTCACGCAGCAAGACCACTTCTTCCGCAGTCACTGCGGCAACTTCAGGCTGCTTGCGCTTGGCCTTGTTGATCAGGCGTACCATCTGGAAAATAATGAAAGCCAGAATGATAAAGTTAAGCAAAATCGTCAAAAAATTGCCATAGGCGAATACCGCGCCTACCTTTTTGGCTTCCGCCAGCGCCAGATGGGTGCCTTGGTCATTCAATGGCAGGTAATAGTTAGCGAAATCCAATCCGCCTAATATCTTGCCGAGCAGCGGCATAATCAAATCATTGACCACTGAATCGACGATTTTGCTAAAAGCTGCGCCGATAATTACGGCAACTGCCAGATCCATTACATTGCCTTTGACGGCGAAATCCCTGAATTCCTTGATCATTCCCATGCTTGCTCCTTTTTATGTTGGCAGTGCCTTGTAATTCTACAGTTATCCAGAGAGCAACAACGAAAAATGCCAGCAATGCAGTTTTACCTACTGAAAACTCGTCATAAAACGGGTATTTGCCAAGCGCGAATGTAAAAAAAGTTCCATGGAAATGGTTTCCAGCCATCTATTCCCTTTAAAAGGCGGCCTGTCTCCGTTATAATTTAAGGTTGCTAGAAGTTTCATGCAAGTTTCGCATTTTGACTGATTGGGGTTGGTATGAGTAACGATAAGCAAGTCGATTCGGGTCGGCGTGGCTTGCTCGTCGCCACATGTGCGGCGGGCGGCGTGGCTGGTTTGGCTACGGCGGGAGTTTTTGTGTCCACTTTTCAACCGTCCGAGCGTGCCAAGGCCGCCGGTGCACCGGTGGAAGTGGATATCGCCGGTCTTGCACCGGGTGAATTGAAAACCGTGGAATGGCGCGGCAAGCCGGTCTGGATCCTGAAGCGCTCGCCGGAAATGGTCGCCGGCCTGCCTCAGCTCGACAGCCAGCTGGCTGACCCCAACTCCGAGCGCAATCCGGAAGAGTTGACGCCGGAATATGCGCGCAATGAACACCGCTCGATCAAGCCGGAAATCCTGGTGGCCGTCGGCATTTGCTCGCACCTGGGCTGCTCGCCGACCACCAAGCTGCAACCTGGTCCGCAGCCATCCTTGCCGGACGACTGGCAGGGCGGTTTCCTGTGCCCGTGCCACGGTTCGATTTTCGACGCCGCTGGTCGTGTCTATAAAAACGTTCCTGCCCCGGATAACCTGCAAGTGCCGCGCCATATGTATGTGGGCGATACCAAACTGGTCATCGGCCAGGATGAACAAGGGGAAGCGTAATCATGGCATTTGTCGAGAAAAAACTGCCGGCCGATGCGCCAGTCGCCGCCAAGGCACTGAACTGGGTCGATAACCGCTTTCCGCTGACCAAGCTGTGGAATGATCAGTGGGGCAAGTACTACGCGCCGAAAAACTTCAACTTCTGGTACATCTTCGGCTCGCTGGCGATGCTGGTGCTGGTGATCCAGATCATCACCGGCATTTTCCTGGTGATGCACTACAAGCCGGATGCCAATCTGGCATTTGCGTCGGTTGAATACATCATGCGCGATGTGCCGTGGGGCTGGCTGGTGCGTTACATGCACTCGACCGGTGCGTCGGCCTTCTTCATCATAGTTTACCTGCACATGACGCGGGGTCTGCTGTACGGTTCCTACCGCAAGCCGCGCGAATTGATCTGGCTGTTCGGCGTCGGCATTTTCCTGATGCTGATGGCGGAAGCTTTCTTTGGCTATCTGCTGCCATGGGGCCAGATGTCGTACTGGGGTGCGCAAGTGATCGTCAACCTGTTCGGCGCGATTCCATTCATTGGTCCGGACCTGTCGCTGTGGATTCGCGGCGACTATGTGGTGTCGGACGCGACCCTGAACCGTTTCTTCGCGTTCCACGTGATCGCGATCCCGCTGGTGTTGCTGGGCCTGGTTGCCGCGCATCTGATCGCGCTGCATGAAGTCGGCTCGAACAATCCGGACGGCATCGAGGTGAAAGACAATCTCGGCCCGGACGGCCATCCAGTCGATTCGATCCCGTCGCACCCGTACTATTCGGTGCATGACATGTTCGGCGTGACGGTATTCCTGCTGATTTTCAGCGCAGTGGTATTTTTTGCGCCGGAAATGGGCGGCTATTTCCTCGAATATAACAACTTCGTGCCGGCCGACCCGTTGAAAACGCCGTCGCATATTGCACCGGTCTGGTATTTCACGCCGTTCTATTCGATTCTACGTGCCACTACCACCCAGTTCATGTATGCGCTGGAAATCGGCGTGGTTGCCTATGTGGTGCTGATCCTGTTGCGCACCAGGCTGGCGGCCACCGTGAAAATCGGCATTGCCGTGGTAGCGCTGATCGCGCTGGCCGGCATGTTCCTGTTCGATCCGAAATTCTGGGGCGTGGTATTGATGGGCGTGTCGGTCATGATCCTGTTCGGCCTGCCATGGTTCGATCATTCACCGGTCAAGTCG
>JAKFFK010000084.1:0-36008 GCA_036675285.1 Paucimonas sp.
ACTCGCCCAAGAATCTGATTGCGATGCGGAAAACGGCCAAACCGGGCAATGATGCGCTGGTGACGCACCGCAAAATCCAGAAAACCGGCAAAGATGGGCCAGTCTTTGGCATCGACTTCGGTTGTCAATTTTTCAAACAGGCGTACCGATTCATCCTGGTCGGCCAGAGATTCGGCGTGTTCCAGCGGCAGATAGAAAAACACCCGTTCGATCGGCCGCAACTGCTGGTCGAAGCCTTGCCGGATGCCGTCACGACTCCAGGCATGGGCCAGCGCATCATAGGCGAATGCCTGCGGCGTGTCGCGATGGATGTTTCTCGGGAACTGGTCAGTTAACAGGATCAGCGCAAGACAGCCGTCGGGATGGCTGGCCCAGACATCCAATTCACGGTTTGCCGCCTTGGCCACATCGGCCTGGAAGCGGCGCCGGATCGTGTCGTCCATCTGTGGATCCTTGGCCCACCATAGTTTGGATTTTTCTGCGGCAACAACAGCATCATCCGGATGCGTGCCAAACCAGAATGTGCGGATCGATTCTTGTGATTCCATTGCATGTCCTTTTTAGTTGAAGTCGATGCTGCGCCGATCAATGCACTTCATCCGATGCATATTGAAAGCCATAAACATCGGCATGCAGAATAATTACTCTTGTTTTTCCCACATCAGCAACAAAATAAAATATTTATCCACTGTGCGGAGGCTGTCATGAACAAGTATCAGATATTGGCATTGATGATGCGGGGAAATCAGCAATTGGGAGAAACCAATCTATTCAGTGTGGCGGCGCTCATGGCAGAAGCATTGGCAGACATTGCCGGCAAATTGTCAGAAGATGAATTTTACCGGCTCGTCAGCATTGGTACCGCCATCTATAGCCACGGTGCCATTGAACTTGGCGAAGTAGCAGAGGGAGACGATTTTTTCTCGGAAAATGGTACCCGCCCGGCGACATCGGCTACACGCAAACTGAATTCTTGAAGACTTGCAGCATAAACAATGGTTGTGCCGGCATTGTAAGCTGCCTGGAGATGGCATCCGAGGTTTGATGGAATTGATGTTAATTATATTGATAATAAACAAGTTTCATTTCGGAATTTATTTTGATAGTTCTTGTTGGAATTACCATGTAAGGGCCTGAAAATTGCTTGAGCATGCTTGATGTAATAATCAAGCATGCATGGCGAATTTTTGTGGTGCAGCCAACCCGAATTTCGGTTTACGATTGGAATGCAATTTACTTGGTTTCAAAACAGTTTTTTGATTGCAATTGATCAATCGCCAAATAGGCAAGGCAGTGTTATTTTTCTTTTGCAATACGTTCTGCTGATAAGCAGATAGTCTTAAGCGTGTCGGCTGGCGTAGCAACATTTTCCAGCTATAATTTTCGCTTAATTGTCTATGAAAAAAATCTGGCATTGCAGCTGCAAGACTATTTTTTTCTGCAGTATCCGCTGTTCCGTGAGCATCTCAAAGCGTATCCAGAATCAAGAATGCCATATCCTTTCAGACATCAAATATTTCATCGAATAAAATTGGTTGGCTATTTGCAACGGCGCGACCTTTCCCCTACTGTTCTAGAAAAGATTTGCCTATGAACCCGAGTATTCGTCCTGAGAGCGCCATAGTTCGATCCCCCCGCGCCTGTACTGGCGTCCCTGGGCTGGACGATATCCTGTGCGGCGGCTTGACCAAAAACCGGGTCTATCTGGTAGAAGGCTCACCTGGCGCCGGCAAAACCACGTTAGCGCTCCAGTTCCTGATGGAGGGAACCCGGCGCGGCGAAAAAGGCCTTTACATCACCTTGTCTGAAACTACCGAAGAACTGAAGGAAATCGCCGATAGCCATGGCTGGTCCATCGATGATCTGTCCCTGTTTGAACTGGTTAATGATGCCGGCCTAGACCCGGATTCCGAACAATCCATCCTGCATCCGTCGGAGATCGAGCTGGGCGAAACCACCAAAAGCGTGATGCGCGAAGTTGACCGTCTGGCACCATCGCGGGTTGTTTTCGACAGCCTGTCCGAAATGCGCCTGCTAGCCCAAAACCCGTTGCGCTACCGGCGTCAGATCCTGGCGATCAAAAATTATTTTTCGACCCGCAAATGCACCGTGATCCTTCTCGATGACAAGACATCCGAGGTTGGCGACCAGCAGTTGCACAGTATCGCCCATGGCGTGATCAGCCTGGAACAGCTGGCGCAAGAGTTCGGCAAGGAACGGCGCCGCTTGAATGTCGTCAAAATGCGCGGCATCAAGTTCAGAGGCGGCTATCACGATTTCATTCTCGATACCGGCGGCATCAAGGTATTTCCACGCCTTATCGCGGCCGAGCATGGCAGGGATTTTTCGCCAACAATTAGTTCCACCGGGTCAACCGGACTAGATACCCTCCTGGGCGGCGGACTGGTGCCCGGCACCAGCACCCTGATTGTCGGGCCGTCCGGCATTGGCAAAACCACGCTGTCGGTCCGCGCCATTCTGAGCGCGCTCGAACGCGGCGAGCGTGCCGCCTTTTACCTGTTTGACGAAGGACTGGGAACCTTGTTCTCCCGCAGTACAGCGCTCGGCATGGATGTGCGCCCCTTTATTGATAGCGGTCACCTGAAAATTCACCATATTGATCCGGCGGAGCTGACACCAGGCGAATTCGCCCACATGCTGCGCGACGCAGTCGAGCTCCAAGACGTGAGGTTTGTGGTCATCGACAGCCTGAATGCCTATCTGCAGGCCATGCCCGGTGAAAAATTCTTGATCCTGCAAATGCATGAACTATTGTCTTACCTGAATCAGCAAGGCGTCACCACAGTCATGGTTTTGGGACAGCATGGCTTGATCGGCGACGTACGCAGCGATGTCGATCTGAGTTACCTGAGCGACGCAACCGTATTGCTCAGGTTTTTCGAAGCCAACGGCCGTCTGCGCCGTGCAGTCACGGTGATCAAAAGCCGCACCAACGATCATGCGCAATCGATTCATGAATTACGCCTTGGTAAATCCGGGATCGAAATCGGTGAAGCATTGGAAGGTTTCGAAGGCGTCTTGACCGGCTTGCCAACCTATCGCGGCGCCACGCCGATGTTGAGCATCCAGGACGCCCCGCATGCATCTTGATCACGCCGACGAACAGCGCATCCTGGTGCTGGCACCGCGCGGGCGGGATGCGCAAGTCATTACGCAAACCCTGAGCCGAGACGGTGTTGATTGCACCCCCTGCGCCGATTATCAGGCGCTGCTGCGCGAGATGCAATCGCCCTCCGGCGCTGCCCTGATTGCCGAAGAAGCGTTGCACGGTATCGACATGACGCTGCTGGCAGATTGGCTAGCGCAACAGCCATCCTGGTCCGACTTTCCATTCGTGGTGCTGGTGTCGCAGATCGGCAAAACCAACGCTGCCACGCGCACCATGCTGAAAAGTATGGGCAACGTGGTGCAACTGGAGCGCCCGATCAGTGCCGAGACGCTGCGCAGTGCAATCACATCGGCATTGCGCGCACGCACGCGACAGTATCAAGCCCGCACCGATTTACAGGAGCGCATCGGCTCCGAAGAGCGGCTGCGCATTGCGCTGCTGGCCGGCCACCTGGGTACCTGGGAATTTATTCTCGACAGTCAATCGCTGTATGCATCCAAAACCTGCAAGGAGCATTACGGCCGCGATGACGCTGCGCCTTTGCAATATTCTGATGTACTGGCGGCGGTTCATCCGGACGATCGCCAAATCCGGGAGAGTGTTATCCAGTCGGCCATTGCGACGCATAACGACTTTGATATTGAATACCGGGTTTTCTGGCCGGACGGCAGTCTGCATTGGGTGCATGTGCAGGGCAAGGTGAGCTGCGATGCACATGGCAGGCCGATTAAACTGGTGGGCGTGTCCCAGGATGTCACCGAAAGACGCGAAAGCGAGCGGCGTTTGCGGGAAAGCCAGGAAGCGCTATTGCATTTGAACGCGACGCTGGAAAGCCGCATCGAGGCCAGGACGGCTGAACTGGCGCAAGCCAATGACCGTTTGATGCGTGAAATGACCGAGCGCGAGCGGGCGCAAATAGCGCTGGTGCAAACCCAGAAAATGGAAGCGCTCGGTCATTTAACCAGCGGCATTTCGCATGACTTCAACAACCTGTTGAGCGTTATTCAAGGCAATGCTGATCTGGTCAATCTGTTGTCTACCGACGAACGTCTGAAGCGGATTGCGGCCACGATTCGCAAGGCAGCCAAACAGGGCGCGAAACTAACCGGTCAGCTACTGGCGTTTTCCCGCGGCCAGCGGCTTGATTTGCAAGCCATGGACCTGAACATGGCACTGGAAGGGGTCAAGGATTTATTGATTGCTTCGCTTGGTTCCGGCATCAAGGTGCAGTTCGAGCTGGCGCCAGGCATTGCGCCGGTTCGGGCAGACTTGAACCAAATTGAACTCGCCGTATTGAATCTGGCGATCAATGCCAAAGACGCGATGCGCGATGGCGGCACAATTACCATACGCACTTCGGCACAACCGGCGCCAGCCGATCTGGCGCCGGGACATTATGCGGTGATTGCAGTCGTCGACAGCGGCGATGGCATTAACCCGGAAATCCTGGCCAAGGTATTCGACCCATTCTTTACTACCAAGCCGCGCGGCAAGGGCACCGGACTGGGCCTGAGCCAGGTATACGGCATTGCCCAGCAATCAGGCGGCACTGCGATGATCAAGAGCCAGGTCGGCATCGGCACCACGGTTGAAATATGGCTGCCATTCGCAGCGCGCGGCGAGGTGGTTGAATCTGTCCAGCGCGGCGACATTGACGTCGGCGTCGAGGGCAAGCGCGCCCGCATTCTGGTAGTGGAGGACGATCCACGGGTACGCCAGTTTATTGTCGAATGCCTGGAAGTGCTTGGCTATCAAGTGGCGCAGGCTGACCATGGTCAAGCTGGGCTCGACCAGCTTGAATCCGTGCAACCGGATTTATTGATCACTGATTTTTTAATGCCCGGCATGACCGGCGCCGAATTGATTGCGCACGTACACAAGAAGCTGCCCGGCCTGCCAGCCATCATTGCCACCGGCTACGCTGACATGCGGGCGATTGATGCCGTCATTGATACCGGGATGGTGTTGCAAAAACCGTTTCAGCTCAACGATTTGGCGCACAAGGTGCAGCATGCGCTGACCAATTCCAGGACGGCCGCGCGCAATGCATTGGCCAGGTAGTTTTCATCAATCTGCTCTACCTCAGGCGCAGTGGGGTATGATGGATTCATCCGTTCAATCAGAGTGAGCTGCAATGGAAATATCGTTTTTTCTGGGCAATATGGACACGGCTGGCCAACACAAACCCGTCAGGGTGCGAGTCCGTAGTACCCTATCAACCTCGACCGGCTATTATTGCAGGACTGGCAGCGGGACTCATGCGCCAGTCGTTTGCAAAAGCATCTACCGCATGCTCGGCGCTTCCACTGCGGCGCATCGCGCGCCAGACGAAAATCCGGTGATACCGGATAAGGAACCGGTTCCTGACAATCATCGCGGACGCACGCACGGCCCGCCGATGAAAGAACCCGACCACAGCAAAATTCCGCCGCGCAGAGACCCGCCTTCACATCCGCAACCGGGCGCCTGACTCAAGATTTATACGCCGGCGCGCTGTTCGTCATGAAGCATAAAAATGATAGCAGCCAATCGAGCCGCATCTGATCGCGCCGGTGAGTCACGCCACTGTCGGTGGCAACGCGCAGCGAAATGTCATGTTGAACACATATCGTTTCCATTAGTAACATTCATCAATGATATAGCTGATATTGGCCATGGAAGTTGACAAGCTCCCGGCTGGCTGTATTCTTATATTGCGCCGCAACACAAGATAGCGGTATTGACGATGAATTTACGCGTCATCGTCATTCGTGACGCTTCCAGCCCACCAGGCTGAAGTCATCCCGATTCTCCTTCGGCGACCATCATTGCCGGAGCGATCCGCTTTCCGCATCAAAGGAAACCTATGAAAATGAATGAAAAAAACCTCGCATTGGCCCGGCATGCCGGTGATTCATCCCGATCACGACATCGTGATCCGATCAGCCTGCATGCGCGTGGCGCCTTGCGGCAATCCGGCGCGAGCACCCTGATGCAGCCAGCAAGTTTTCCGGCAACTCAAGCATCCAGTCGCGACTTGATCAAAAGCAGTCCGTGGAACGGCAAGCTGCTAGCCGCAGATGGCCGTATCGGCCGGGCAGCTCGACCGTCGCAATTCCTCTCCCGCACCTACACCAATGAAGCGGGAGCGCGCGACTACATGCTGTTTGTACCCTCTGCGTACGCCGGGCAGCCATTGCCGCTAGTCGTCATGCTGCATGGTTGCAAGCAGGATGCGCAAGATTTTGCCGCCGGCACCCGCATGAATGAACTCGCTGAAGAAAATCATTGTCTGGTTGCCTATCCGGCACAGTCGTCCGACGCCAACAGTGCGCGCTGCTGGAACTGGTTCAATGCCGCCGACCAGCAGCGCGATCTGGGTGAGCCAGCCATCATCGCCGGCATTACGAAACAGGTCATAGCCGACTACCGCATCGACCGCCAGCAAGTCTATATTGCCGGGCTTTCCGCAGGCGGCTCGATGGCGGTCATTATGGCGCATACCTATCCCGATCTGTATGCCGCGGTTGGCGTGCATTCCGGGCTGGCCTATGGCCGGGCGACCAACCTCTTTTCAGCTATTTTGGCAATGCGCCATGGCACTTGGTTTGGCCTCCAGCCGCTCGACCGCAGGGATGAAGCGGCCAATAGCCGGCTGGCCGTACCGACCATCGTTTTCCATGGCGACATGGATAAAACCGTCCATCCCGACAATGGCGACCAGGTCATCGCACGCAGCGTGCAAAATGAAACCGGCGTGCTCAGGGAAGAAACCGGATCCGACCTCTTGCAAGACAAGGCCGAGGACGGGCATGCCTATACCCAGGCCATCTACGGCGATGGCGCCGGCAATGTCGTGGCCGAACAGTGGACTATCCATGGTGCCGGCCATACCTGGTCCGGCGGCGACAGCGCCGGCAGCTACACCGATGCGCGCGGGCCTGACGCCAGCAGGGAAATGTTGCGCTTCTTCCTATCTCATCCCCATACAGCATCGGCAGCCAGTTGAGCTCGCCGGTTTGCGCTACGGCAGCAGGACAATCAATGGCAGGCATCTTGCTCTAGCAGGAATGGGTGATCCAGCGGTCAATCGCGTGCGCAGCCGATCTCTGCGATTGGACCGGTAGCCACCGGCCGGGCAGGCTCCGCATCTGCTGCCGCACCTGCCGGATTATCAACATGATCGCAACGCTTCGTGTGTCGCCTGCCGTTGAAGGTATGCCTGCCAATTGCGACGACACGACCGTCGTGAAAGCGCTCACCGCTCTGCTGTAACGCGCAGCGCGCAGCGCAAGCATAAAAAAACCAGCTTTCCATCAAGGAAAGCTGGTTTTGCCACTGCGCGGCGGGTAAGCCTACCCGCCGATGCCGATCAAGGACAGGTGCCGATTACATAATAATTGGCGCCAGTCTTCTTCAAGGTCTTGGTGTAGAACATATTGTTCAAACCCATATTCTGGTTCGAACCATTGGCCATCGCATAGCCACCACTGTTATACGCGCGCCCTGCCGTCACATGCGCATAGTTGCTGGAGGTATAGCAAGTCGCTGCTGCCACGGTGGTCGTGGTGGTGGTCGCAGTGGTCGTGGTGGTAGCGCCTGCGGTGGTGGTCGTGGCCCCGGCACTAGTGGTGGTTGCACCAGCGGTCGAGGTGGTGGTGGCCGCCGTCGTGGTGGTAGTGGTGGCGCCCGCGGTGGTGGTCGTAGTGGTGCCGCTGCCGACGCGCAGGTTATTGTCGAACCAGAACTTGGTGATATACAGCGGATAATTGACCGTCGTATTGTTCACATAGTTGGCGTTCTGTCCGCCAGTGCCTGCCGGCCATGCATGCGCCAGACCGGCAACAGCGACCTGCGAAGTGCGGATCTTGCCATTGGCAGTGTGCTGGGTGCCGCTGCCGCCGCCAGCCACGGTAAAGGTAGCGCTGCTATAGGCGCCGCCGTAGACCTGACGCATGGCGTCCATGTTCAGCGGGCCATATGCCTGGCCGACCGTGTAATCGCCGGTACCCCAGACTGCATTGGCAATCTGCGTCGAGAAATGGCTGGCATTGCTGCCGGCCAGATTGACGCAATTGTTTTTCGCGGTGCTTGCCGTGTAGCCCGACGGCACGTTGCCAATTTGCCCGGAAGTGGTGCCCAGCGAAGGACCGGCATTGTTGCCGATGCCGGCGAATACATCCGGTGCCAGGCAACCCATGACCATGGTTTGGCCACCGCCCGAGGACAAGCCGGTGATGTATACCTGGTTCGGATCGATCGCATATTGCGGATCATTCTTGAAACGGTTGACCAGATCCAGCAATACGCCGGAATGACCGGCAGTGCGCGAGTGGCTGGTGCCATAGTAATCCCAGCAATGGACATACGCGACATTGCCGGTGGCGTTCGGCGCCACAACCACGGCGCCGTACTGGTCGGCGGCCGCTTTCCAGTTGTAGCCGCCGTCGCTGACGCTGATCACGTCACCCGAAGCGGTTTGCGAACAGCCGTGCAAGGCGATGATCAGTGCCCGTTTGCCGTTGATGGCTGGTTGCGTGGCAGGCCAGTAGAAATATCCTTGCAGACTGCCGCCATGGGCCGCATCCGCACCCCAGGTCTGGTTGCCGCTCCAGGTGCCCGGGCCGGCGGCAACTGCTGCCGGCAAGGTGGTCGTGGTGGTCGATCCGGCGGTGGTTGTGGTGGTGCCGCCAGTGGTCGTGGTGGTCGATGCGGTTGCCGGATTCATCGGATGGGATTTGAAGAAATCCGCCGCCGCTTGGCCTGCATTGATACCCTTGTTGATGATCCACGGGCCGCGCTGGGCAGCGCCCGGCCACCAGTGGCCGCGTTCAATATCTTCCTGGACCACCGTGTTGGACGAAGGGTCATAAACGTCGCTGGTCATTGGCACCACGCCGGCGTTGCGCAGCTGCGCTTCGGTGACATCCAGCAAGATGGTTTCAACCAGGCTGTTGCCATAACCGTCATTGCCGTATTTGTTCCAGGTATAGGCCAGGTTATCCACTGCGCTGCTGACAGAAGCAGTCGGTGTAGTGCTGATGCCCAAGCCGTCAGCAGCGCGCAAGCCCATAAAGGCATCGATCAGGCTTTGGCCTACCTTGATCGGCACGGTGCAATCCTTCTTGTTGTGAATGACCATCACTGGCGGCTGGCGCAGCGTACTCTTTTGCATTTCCGTGCGCATCTTGGAAATCGCGGTGGAAGTCGCCTGCACGGATCCCAGGTTGTAATCCAGGACGGTTTGGCAACCGGTGGTGCCGGTATAGGTGGCGGCGGTTTCGCCGTAACCGATACCCTCGACCATCACCGACGAGGCGAACACGTCCGGATAGGCGACTTGGGCGATGGTGCTCATCGCACCGCCACTGGAAATGCCGGTGATATGCACGCGGTTGCTATCGATGTTGAAGCTACCCTTCATGTAATCGACCATGCGCTTGATATCGTGCACTTCACCGGCATCGCGGTGAATGTTCGCGTCGTACCAATAACCCCAGCAATTCGGGTTGCGGCCATCATTGTCATTCGAGCTGGCAGCGTTGTTCTGGAACGGATACAGGATGATGGCCTTGTCACGCTCGGCAAACGATTCCATGCCCAGCAGATCGGTCATGGTGCGCTCGGTGATGCGGCAGCCATGCAATACCACCCACAACGGCGCTGCAGTGCCTGCGACGTAATTGGTCGGCACGTAATAGCTGAACTGGCGATCTTTCGAGCCGGTGCCGGAAGCCGTCTGGATCACATTATGGGTAAAGCCGGCGGCGTAAGCCGAGGATGCAAGCAAGCCGGCCAAGAACAGAAAGGCTGCTGTGAGCCCTTTCCACTGGGTGCCGCGGGACGGCATTTTTTCCGTTGTGGTGCTGAGTGCCATTTTGTGTCTCCTTTGAACAATCGAGGTTGTTCATTTAATGTGTCGGGCCGCACCATGCACACATTCCTGTGTACCGGTGCAGCACGCATAAGGGGCAAGCCAAAGCAGTCAATGCCCTTACAATTTTCACCTTACTCCTTCGCATGAACGCTGCCTATCAAAATACTCTGCAGCATGAAAAATTTCACAAAAATTCACAAACCTTCCAGCCCATGCGATCAATTCATCATAGATACATGCAACGCAAACCGACACTGGCAATACGGCCAGTCCAATAGAAAAAAAACATGTCTGGCACGCCCATGCTGCATGTGCGTCGATCGCGGCTGGTCAAATGCACACTGTTGCTGCACGCCGGATTGCTGCATGCGCAGTGCCGCAACAACTCACTCACGAGCCATCACAAAAGCCTGGCAGTGTCTGTGAAGCTTGGCCATCAGCACATGCGCGCGGGGACCTAAGCATAGACACTGCCGCTGCAGATCATGAAATCGATCCGAAGTGCATCGCGTCTTATTCAACAATGATTAACGTGGTTTATGAAAGCAGTTGCTTTGCCAAGCTGCCGATGCGCTGCCCATCATGGCAATCTCCACAACCATCCCATCGTGCCTGTTGTCCGATTTTTTATCGGTTCCGCGGCGTGCTTGATCCATTCTTTCAGCATGCAAGGCCAAGCATAGTAAGTAGCCGGTACGCGCACAATTCCATCGCCGGCTCCGGCGCCAGGCTAGTGACGATTCCAAGAGCTGGGTGGTAGCTCAATGCAGGAGCCATGATCGCAACAAAACTTGAATTAAAAATAATTGAGAATAAGAAAACACTTTAATAAGTTTCTCCAACCCATTAATCTACTTGCTTATTTTCACTATTTTGCTAGACTGCATCGACTGAACCAGAATTGTTTGCGGGGAGTCATACATGTTAAGGGTAGTGCTCGGGGTATTGATTTCAATACTGTCTATTGTCTTCCTTGCGCCCGCCGCTCTGGCAAAAGACGCCGCCTCGCAGGTACAGAAAAAGAAAAAGTCGGTTAAGAAATCCATCGCGCCGCAGCGAAAATCGATCAAAAAAGCCAGCAGCAAAAAATCTCGACTGGCCGTCAGCCGAAAGGCAAAATCCTCTGTACGTTCGATTACCAAGCGCACCAAAGCCGCCATGTCTGTACGCACCAGACGCAAAGTTTTGGGCACACGCGCACCCGCAGCGCGCGCCATGCGCGCTGCAAACCGGACAAGCCTGGGCCAGGATGCCGATTCCCTTGCATTAAGATCGAATACGGCATTGGTGATCGACCAGTCCAACAATCAGGTGCTGTATGCAAAAAATGCAAAAGTGGCGCTGCCGATTGCATCCCTGACCAAATTGATGACTGCGCTGGTCGTGGTCGAAGCGCATCAAGACATGGATGAGATGCTTGAGATCACCAATGCAGACATCGACACGATCAAGCATACCGGTTCGCGCTTGCGGATCGGTGCGAAACTGACCCGCGCCAACATGCTGCACATTGCATTGATGAGTTCGGAAAATCGCGCGGCGTCTGCACTCGGACGGCACTATCCCGGAGGCATGCCGGCATTCGTCAGGGCGATGAATGCAACTGCCAAAAAATTGGGCATGACAGACACGCATTATGTCGAACCGACCGGACTTTCCAGTCACAATGTATCCAGTGCACGCGACCTCGCCACGCTGGTCATGAGCGCGCATCAGCATCCGGTGATTCGGGAATATTCGACCAACAGCAGCTATGCCGTTGATACCGGCGGACCGGTGCTGCAATACAGAAACTCGAATCGTCTGGTTTCCAATCCAGACTGGGAAATCGGTTTGCAAAAAACCGGTTACATCGCCGAAGCCGGACGCTGCCTTGTCATGCAGGTGCTGATTGAAGGTCGTTCCATCATCATGGTATTTCTCGATTCAAAAGGCAAATACTCGCGCGTGGCCGATGCCGGCAATATTCGCAAATGGCTGGAAGAAGTGAAACTGCCGGCGATCGTAGGCGGCAATACCGAAGTGCAAGGCTAAGGCCGCGCAGAGGTGCCGGCGTGCCGACCAGCCTGTATTGCACAGCGCTTGATTCGATCACGCGCCAATCACGCGCCATCAACCGGTCTAACAGGATCTCCAGCCAAATAGCATTTATGCTGCTAAGCTGTGAATCTTTTCTGCGCCGCCCTCTCCAATTTCATTGTTGAATTCCACACTTCATCCTGGCGCGCAGCGCAGCGAACGGCTGTTTCTCTGGACCATGGCCGGCATCCAGTTTACGCACATCCTGGACTTCATGATCATGATGCCGCTCGGGCCGCAGCTGATCCGGCTGCTGCACATCGATACTCATGAGTTCGGCCTGTTGCTATCGTCGTACACTTTCGCGGCGGCGGCATCCGGTTTGCTGGCGGCCACCTACATCGACCGTTTTGACCGGCGCAAGCTGGTGCTGACGCTATACCTGCTGTTCATCGTCGCCACGCTGTGCTGCGGCCTGGCGCCGACTTATCCGGCGCTGCTGGTGGCGCGCGCCCTGGCAGGCGCCTTTGGCGGCGTGTTGGGTGCGATGGTGCAAACCATGGTGGCCGATATCATCCCGTTCGAACGGCGCGGCAAAGCGCTGGGCACCGTGATGGCATCGTTTTCAATTGCCACTGTCGCCGGCGTGCCGCTGGGCCTGTTCCTGGCCAACCGCCTGGATTTTCTCGGCTGGCGCGCACCATTTTTTTTCATCGTGCTGCTCTCGGCCGGGGTGCTGTTGATGGGATTGAAATCGCTGCCGAGCATGACCGCCCACCTGCAGCCGCAGGCCACGCGGGCCGGCATGCTGACTGCCATCTTGGCGGTGGCGAAGGATCGACGCCATGCGCAGGCATTTCTGTTCATTTCCTTATTGATGCTGGCCGGCTTCAGCGTGATCCCGTATATCGCCTTGTACATGACGACCAACGTGGCGCAGCCGGAAAGCTTCCTGACGGTAGTGTACTTGTGCGGCGGGGCAGCGACCTTTTTTTCGGCGCAGCTGATCGGCCGCATGGCGGATCAGTATGGCAAGCCAGTGATGTTCCGCTGGCTGTGCTGGCTGTCCTTCGTGCCGCTGCTGATCACGACCCACATGACGCCGGTGCCGTGGTGGCTGGTGCTGATCAATTCAACCCTGTTTTTTGTGCTGGTGTCAGGCCGTTTCATTCCGGCCATGGCGATGGTGAGCGCGGTACCGGCGCCGCAGATACGTGGCACCTTCATGAGCCTGATGGCGTCGGTGCAAATGCTGGCATCGGGCCTGGCGACCTTCATCGCTGGGCTGATCATCACACAGACCCCGAACGGGCAGATGGTGCATTACAACCTGGTCGGTTATCTGGCGGTGGCATGCGGCATGCTGGCGATCTGGCTGGCACCGCACCTGCAAGCCAGCATGGCGCCGGCTGCGTCCAGCATGTCAAGACCACAGACCAAGAGGCCGGAGAAATAAATTCGGACAGGCAGGTAGCCTGTCCAGTCATGTGTCAGCGGCCTAGATTTTGGGCGGCGACTTGCGCTTGCGCGGCGCGGGGCCGGCATCCGCCGCCTTGGTCGCCGACTTGGCTGCGGCCGGCTTGGAATCGACAGCTGCGGCCGGCAGCTCCGGCGTCATTGCTGCGGCGGTATCGACTGCCTGCTTGAACTGGTCTTGCAGCATGCCCCACCATGCGGCCGGATTGGCCAGCGGCGGGATCATGGCTGACTGATCGGCAGCCGCGGCATCGGCAGTATTGGTGTCAGATTTCTCTGTGGCAGCTGGTTTTTCTGTCGCCGCCGGTTTTTCCGCAGCGGCTGGCTTGGCGCTGGGTGCAGAGGCAAACGGCGACTGGAATGCGGTTTTTTCTGTCGGCGTGGACATGCTCGGCGGCTGCATTGCGGCTGTAAACGTTTCACTCATGCTTTGCAGCGTGGAGATCGTGGCTCTTTGCACTTCCAGCGCTTGAATTGTTCCCTGAAGCATGTTCATGTTCAAGGATAGCCAGGATTCGACCGCTTTCAAATCCTTGATTTGCTTATCGATTTCCTCGACCGACAAAGTCGGCATCACCATGCCGGGAATATTCTTCATGCCAGGCAAATTCATCCCTGGCATGTTGCCCCACATATTTTTTAGTAAATCGAAGGTATCCGTCATCATATCGACGCCAGGGATACCGGACGGAGTGGATTTGGTCATGCTGGTCTCCATTGAATAATTATTTTCAGCCTAGCAGATGAGTGCGTCGAAGGATACCGGATTCGTCAGATCTCATTTCAGCTCAGGCAATTGCCGCAGTGTACAACACTGGCCAGTACTACAGTTGCAAGTGCACGCATTGATCATGGGTTGCATCGGTCAAAATGAATTGAACAGCATGCAACGACGCGGCCATGGCGACAATGCGCCGATGAATGCCAATTCTTCCACTTGTTCCTGAGCGTATGGGTTAGGCAGGATTTGATGGTGCGTTCAATATATTGCCGGGCAGAAAAGCCGATGGAAGATTTCATCTTCCGTAATTCCACATCACCTTTCTTTTGAGAAAAATCAAACATTAGCGACAAGGAATGCAATTTCATTAATTTAATTTATAAAAAAGCAATATTTTTCTTATAATCGCGCCAGTCGCGCCTGCCCGTATCGGCGTGTCAAGAAGCATCTTGGCACGCACCATCTCCAAGCCCTGGAGTATATGCATTCTCGCCTGCGCGACTTCCGCCTGAGCAGGCTGTCAGGTGCCAATCAATAAAAAATTAGAGGAGATTTTTAATGGACGCAAGAATGAAAGTGCGGCTTTTTACCGCCTGTTTTGTGCTGGGCTTGGCTGCCGGTGTCCCACCTGCCTTTGCGGATGGCCCGCCGACCGAACTGACGCTGTTTGCAAAGAAGTATCAGAAGATGTTCGACGATGCATCGGTCGAATTCAATGTTCCGGTCGAACTGCTGCAGGCAATTGCCTATGCCGAAACCCGGTGGCGCCCGCATGTGCCGAAAGGGCAGCTCAAAAAAACGGATGAAGCGGTGATGGAAATCGAATCTCACAGTGACATGCCGCCGGGCTACGGCATCATGGGCTTGCATAACGACACCTACTTCGGCCAGTCGCTGGTCGAAGCGGCCGCACTGATCCGCGAGAATCCGGGCACGCTGATGACCGATACGCGTGCCAACATTCGCGGCGCCGCAGCGCTGCTGTCGCATTACAGCGGCCGCAAGACGCGCTTCTTTCCGCTGGAGGATTGGGAAGAAGCAGTTGCGAAATTCAGCGGCATCCCGCAACGCGACATCGCGCAGATCTACACCTACGAAATTCTCACCGCGATCCGCCAGGGTCGCGAATCCGATCAATTCAAGATCAAGCAGCGCCATGTCGAGATGGATAAAGTTTATGGCAAGGACAAACTGAAGAAACTGTCGGCCAGGCGCATCACGATCGAGACCGGCGTGCCTGATCCAAAGATCTCCGTACCGGACTTTAAAGACCGTGATCCTAAAGACAAGCATGACCATAAATAATCCGGCCTTATCGGTTTCGACGCACAACCCTGTTCGGCGCGACGCGCGGTCTGCGCTCATTTGGAGACTTTACACATGAATCGATTCATCAATAAATTACTGACAGGTGCCGTCTTTTGCGCACTTGGCATGCACGCCCTGCCAGCGCTGGCATCGGCAGACTATCCACCGGCGGTCTGGAATCCGGCAGCCAGCTGCAACTATTCTTCGCGTACGACTGGCGTCAGTCATGTGACGGTACATACCACGCAGGGCTCCTATGCCGGCACCATCTCATGGTTTCAAAATTGCAATGCACGCGTGAGTGCCCACTACGTCATCCGCTCGTCGGATGGCCAAGTCACCCAGATGGTGCGCGAAGCCGACAAGGCCTGGCACGTGGGGAACTCCAACGGCTACACGGTCGGCATCGAGCATGAAGGTTATGTCAGCAACCCGGGCGCCTGGTACACATCGGCGATGTATAACGCGTCGGCTGTGCTGACGCGCGACATCCTTGCCTCGCGCGGGCTGCCACAAAAAGTCTATGGCGGCACGAGCGGCTGGAATGCCGTGCTGGCGGATTCCAGCTATAACGTGAAAGGCCATGTCAATTATTCAGGACAATCGCATACCGATCCCGGCTCGGGCTGGGACTGGGCTCGCTACAAGACCCTGGTCGCCAACGGCAGCACGGGCGGCGGTGGTGGCGGATCGACCACTTTGTCGTGGCCCGTTGTCCAATATGGCAATACCGGCGAACGAGTGCGCACCATACAGTATTTGCTGCAGCAATGGGGTTACTCCGTCGCGGTGGATGGCAGCTTCGGCCCCGGCTTGCTGAGTGCGGTAAAAAACTTTCAGAGCTCGCACGGTCTGGTCGCCGACGGCTATGTCGGCAATGCCAGCTGGCCGGCATTGACCATCAACGTCCAGCAGGGTAACACCGGGCCGAAGGTGCGCGCAGTGCAAAGCCAGTTGCGCGAGAGTGGCTATAACGTCGCGGTGGATGGCAGTTTTGGCCCCGCCACCTACAGCGCTGTGCGCAGCTTCCAGAGCGCGAAAGGCCTGTACGTAGATGGTGTCGTCGGTGACAATACCTGGAACAAATTTGCCTGGTAATTGATGCAGCAAGGAGCAAGGCGCATGCATGTTGGTGTGCCTTGCTCAGATATCAGCGCAAGACGGTCGGCGCCGTCGGAGCAAAGTATGACTTACAACTGCAATACCAGCGCACGCTGAAAATTTCAGGCTGTGCAGCTTAGTTTGGTCTTGTCATATTGCAAATCGTCGGCAAGGCAAGTTCTGTTGCGGGGAAATATCGTTCGGTTTTAAAACCATAGCCGCTACCTTCATTATCGAAGCGGATCGTGCCATCGGCAAGATCTTGCATCACCGACACATACAGCGGTTGCATCAATTGATGGTCGCTCGCACGCATGCTGGCCTGGTGAAAGCCGTTGCGGTATTGCGCGCCTTCGAGTGCGCGTGCCACCGCCACTGCTTCGGTGGTGCCGGCTTTTTCAATGGCAGCCGCCAGCATGTCGATCATCAGGTGCATGCGCAAGTGTACATAGTCATCGGCCGGCTGCGGAAAGCGCTGCCTGAAGTCGTGATAAAACGCATCACTGGCGCTGCCGCCGACATTCGGGTGCCACTCTGCCACCGCACGCACCCGGTCGACGCCGGCTGCACCAATCGCTGCCGGGGCACCCAGGCTATTGCCATAAAAGGTATAGAATTTGACCGGCAAACCGGCATCCCGTGCCGCCTTGACCAGCAAGGTCAAATCATTGCCCCAGTTACCGGTGATTACCGTATCGGCGCCGCTGGCCTTGATTTTCGCGACATACGGCGCAAAATCCTTGACCCTGCCGATCGGATGCAATTCATCGCCGACAATCTCGAGCGCCGGACGCTTGGCTGCCAACTGCAGACGCGCGGCCTTGGCAACCTGGCGGCCGAAACTGTAATCCTGGCCAATCAAATAGATGCGCCGGGCGCGCGCATCGGCCTTGATCACTTCGGTCAACGCATGCATGCGCATATCGGCATGCGCGTCAAAGCGAAAATGCCAGAAGCTGCATTTTTCATTGGTCAGGGCCGGATCGACCGCCGCGTAATTCAGGAACAATACGCGCCGTTCCGGCTGTCGCACATTGTGCTTGTTGAGCGCATCGACCAGCGCAGATGCAACGGCCGAGCTATTGCCTTGCGCCAGAAATGCGATACGCTGATCGGTTAATTTGCGCAACTCGATCAGCGACTCTTCCACTGCTTGCTTGTTGTCGAACACCACCAGTGCCAGCGGTCGCCGGCCCTCCGGCAAGCGCACGCCGCCCCGGGCATTGACGCGTTCGATGGCCAGCAACAGATTGCGCCTGACAGCTTCGCCGGCATTGGCAAAGGCGCCCGACATGCCTTCAATCATGCCGATCCTGACCGGTTCTGCAGCCGGGGCGGAAAACACCGAGCCGGCAAGGCTGAGCAACAGCGCTGCCAGCGGCAAGCGATAAAATGACATGGCAGGCAGCGAAGAATCAAAGGGAAGTGCTTATTTTACGCGTGTTTGCCGGGTGCGGATCCCCCGGCTGGTGCTGCTGTCGCAAACCATCAGCAAACTTGCGATGACGCCTGACAGGCAAGCGGTGATGCGTTTACACTAGCGCCATGCGTGTGCCCCCTCTGTCCGACCTGCCCAAGTTTGCCGGCGCAACGCGCTGGTGGCGCTGGGCCGTGGTCGTTTTGCTATCGTTGCTGCTGCACCTGGCGGCACTGAACTGGGCCGGCGGCAATCTCGGCCTGTTTTCATGGAAGAATCACACGCCGCCAGTATTGCACACCCAATTGATCCGCCTGCCGGTGCCCAAAGCGGCCGCCCCTGCAGCTCCCCCTACAGCGCGCCCCAAACCCCGACCGGTACGCCCCAAACCCCAAGCCAGGCCGCCGGCCCCGGTGGTTGCCGCGCCGGCACTCGACACACCGGCGCCGGTCGCAAACCAGAGCGCCGCACCGCCACCAGCACCTGTGATGCCGGAAGGCATGGATTTTGGCGGGCCGGATATCGCCAGCATCGATCCCTTGCCTGTGCTCGGCGCCACCAGCATTCAATCGGCGCAAGCTGCCGATGGCACCCGCTACAAGGTGGATCCGCCGCCTTCGGCCGAACTTGAGTACGATGTGTCGGCGCTGCGCGAGGGTCAGATGGTATATGGTCATGGCACCATCGGCTGGACATTCAATGGCGAGGCGTATCAGATCAATGGCGAGGCCGGCGTCTTGTTCATTTCCGTACTGAGCTTCAGCAGTCAGGGGCATACCGATGATTTCGGCATTGCGCCGGCCATGTACACGGAAAAGCGTTTTCGGCGGCCGGCCACCAATACCCGTTTCGACCGCGACCGCAATCTGATCAGCTTTTCGGCATCGACAAACTCCTATCCGCTGCAGGGCGGCGAACAGGATCGCGCCAGCATCATCTGGCAACTGGCAGGCATCGGCCGCGGCGACCCGGCACGGTTTGTCGCCGACGCGACGATTCCTCTGTTCATTGCCGGCGCGCGCGATGGCGAACCGTGGCAGATCCGGGTGATCGGCGAAGAAGAAATCGAAGTCGGCACCGGCAAGCTACAAGCCTGGCATGTGCAACGGGCACCGCGCGCCGGCACCCGTGAGCAGCAGCTGGATTTCTGGCTGGCGCCGGGACAGCAATGGTACCCGGTCAAATTGCGTTTTACCGAAGTCAATGGCGAATACCTGGATATGTCACTATCGGATATCCAGCCGATCGCCGATCGCTAACCATGCAGACCACCATGCCATGATCAATATGATGCATCTTCCTGTTTTCCTGCGTACCACCGCAGCCTGTCTGCTTGCCGGCGCTGTGGCATTGCCGGCGCCGGCCGCCGGCCATCCCTCGGTCAAACGGCCATTCAATCTGGCACCGTCGGCCAATTTGGATTACCAGGTCAAGGCCAGGCAAAGCGGATTGAAGCTCAGCGGCAGCTCCATGCTCAAATGGCGGGCTGCCGATAGCAAGTACCAGATCAACGTCGAAACCCATGCCATGCTGGTGGGTAAAATCCTGACCGCGACCAGCACAGGCGCAATCGATGCCTACGGGCTGGCGCCGCTGAGCTCGGTTGAGCAGCGGCTTCGCAAAAGCCCGACCACGGCGCACTTCAACCGCCAGGCCAAGACCATCACCTTTACCGCCTCTGACGCCAGCTATCCGTTAAGCGGCGGCGAGCAAGACCGCAACAGCATCCTGTGGCAACTGGTCGCCAATGCGCGTGCTGCGCCGAAAAAATTCGTGGCCGGTTCGGCATGGCAGTATTTCGTGGCCGGTCAGCGCAATGCCGACAGCTGGACTTTCAAGGTCGGCAAGTCTGAAAAAATTGCCACTCCGATGGGCCCGGTGAATGCAGTGCGCGTGGTGCGGCTGCTGCCGCCAAATAGCCAGGATCAGCAACTCGATATCTGGCTGGCGCCGTCGCTCGAATGGTATCCGGTCAAGCTGCGCTTTACCGAACCGGATGGCAACTATATCGAACAGACGCTGGCACGCATTGAAAAGAAGTAAACAGCTGGCGCCACGGGCTGCAGCACCAGCCGGCTGCTCATGCCGTCGCGCCGCGGCTGTCCGCCGGCGCCGCAGCAGCCTATAATGCCGTTATCATCTTTTATTTTGCCGCTACCTATGACTACCCCGCACGGCGCGCTGGTGCTGTTCAGCGGCGGACAAGACTCCGCCACCTGCCTGGCCTGGGCCTTGTCACGCTATCCCCGGGTCGAGACCATCGGTTTCGATTACCGCCAGCGGCATGCGATCGAATTGACGGTGCGGCCGAATCTGCTCGGCCGGATGCGCGCGCTAGCGCCAGAATGGCACGGCAGGCTGGGCCAGGACCACTTGATCGACCTGGCGCTGCTGTCGACCATTTCGGATACCGCATTGACGCGCGATGTCGCCATCACGATGCAGGATAACGGCTTGCCGAACACTTTCGTACCCGGCCGCAACCTGCTGTTCATGACGGTGGCCGCCACCGTGGCTTACCGGCGCGGGCTGGACGTGCTGGTCGGCGGCATGTGCGAAACCGATTTTTCCGGCTATCCTGATTGCCGCGACGACAGCATGAAGGCCTTGCAGGTGGCGCTCAATCTCGGCATGGCCACCCGCCTGAAACTGGAAACGCCGCTGATGTGGCTCGACAAGGCAGCCACCTGGCAACTGGCCCAGGATCTCGGCGGCGCTGCGCTGGTCGAATTGATCCGCACCGATACCCATACCTGCTACCTGGGCGAACGCGGCGCCTTGCACGACTGGGGCTACGGTTGCGGCAACTGCCCGGCGTGCGCATTGCGCGCCCGCGGCTACCGGCAATTCATGCAGGCATAGCGCCACAAAAAAAAATTCGCCCAAGGGAGGCAGCATGTCGATTCGCACCGAGCCCGCAACGCTGCAGTTACTGCTGCGCCTGAAGCTGTTTGCAAACCTGACCGATTTCGAACTCGCCATGCTGATGAAGGAAGCGGATTTCGTCGAGGCAGCCGCCGGCGACTATTTGATCCGCGAAGGCGAACAGGGGCATCAGCTGTTCGTGCTGCTGGCCGGCCAGGCGCGCATCAGCAAGCGTTCATTCGGCATCGAGAAAGTCATCCAGAAACTGGAGCCAGGCGAAAGTTTCGGTGAAATGTCGCTGATCGAATGCCGTAGCCGCTCGGCCTCGGTCAAGGCGGTCACGCCGAGCAAGCTGCTGCGGCTCGACGGCGACTATGTGGTGTCGCTGCCCGAAATTTCGTCAAAGATTTACCGCAATCTGGCGATCCTGCTATCGCAAAAATTACGCCACGCCAATGAAATTTTAACGCTGGGATAAACCGGTGCCGATTCCGGTTACGGCATGCCCAGTTGGCTATAATAGCCTGCAGAATTTGCTGCATTGTGATTCCTTATAAACCCGTCACGCTGAACGAGACGCAAAGCCATGTCCACTCCCCTGCCAATTGCCAAAATCACCCATCAGCAACCGGCCGTCATGCTCGACATGCTGTCGAACCTGGTCAACCGCCATGGCTGCATCACCGGCGCCACCGGCACCGGCAAGACCGTGACCCTGCAAGTGCTTGCGCAAGCGTTGTCCGACATCGGCGTGCCGGTATTCATGGCCGACGTCAAGGGCGACCTGTCGGGCATGGCGAAAGCCGGCGCGCCGTCTGAGAAAATGACTAAGCGGCTGCAGTCGCTCGGGTTCGACGAGCCGCAGTGGGCCGCCTGCCCGGTGACGTTCTGGGATGTGTTCGGTGAACAGGGACATCCGGTGCGCGCGACGATTTCGGATCTGGGGCCGCTGCTGCTGGCGCGCATGCTTAACCTGAACGACACCCAGGAAGGCGTGCTGCAACTGGTATTCAAGATCGCCGACGACAATGGCTTGCTGCTGCTCGACATCAAGGACTTGCGCACCATGCTGCAAAATGTCGGCGACAATGCCGCCGACTACCGTACCGCTTACGGCAACATCTCGTCGGCCAGCATCGGCGCCATCCAGCGCGGCCTGATCGGCATCGAGGAACAAGGCGGCGACCGTTTTTTTGGCGAACCGATGCTCAACATCGATGACCTGCTGCAAACCGATGCGCGCGGCAAGGGCATCGTCAATATCCTGGCCGCCGACAAGCTAATGAACGCGCCCCGCCTGTACTCGACCTTCCTGCTGTGGATGCTGTCGGAACTGTTTGAAAATCTGCCCGAAGTCGGCGACCTCGACAAGCCGAAGCTGGTGTTTTTCTTTGACGAGGCGCACCTGCTGTTTGCCGAAGCGCCGAAGCCGTTGCTGCAAAAAATCGAGCAAGTGGTGCGGCTGATCCGCTCCAAGGGAGTGGGCGTATTTTTCGTCACCCAAAACCCGCTCGACATTCCTGACACGGTACTCGGCCAGCTTGGCAACCGCGTGCAGCATGCATTGCGTGCCTATACTCCGCGCGACCAAAAGGCGGTCAAGGCTGCCGCCGAAACCTTCCGCCCGAATCCGGCGCTCGATACCGCACAAGTCATCACCGAACTCGGCCTGGGCGAGGCGCTAGTGTCGTTCCTGGATGAAAAGGGCCGTCCCAACGTGGTCGAGCGCGCCTTCATCCTGCCGCCAGCCTCACAGATCGGCCCGATCGACGCTGCCGCGCGCAAAAGCGTGATGGCGCAGTCGGTGGTTGCCGGCGTCTATGAAAAGACGGTGGACCGCGAATCGGCCCATGAAAAAATCACCGCCCGGGTTGCCGCCACCGCCAAGGAAGCCGAAGCGAATGCTGCACCGGCGCCAGGCAGCAAGCAGGCACCAGCTGAGGATTCGTCGATCGGCGGCATGCTGGGCGGCCTGTTTGGCGGCGGCAGCAGCCGGCGCGAATCACCGGTGCAAGCGATGATGAAGTCGGCCGCGCGCAGCATCGGTTCGCAAGTCGGACGTGAAATCATCCGCGGCGTGCTGGGATCGATCCTGAAGAAAAGGTAACTTGCGCGGCATTGCGCCAAAAAACAAGCGCAGCACAAGCGGCTGCGCTTAACCGAGAAACATCAATGGCGACCATTCTCAAACACAGGAAGACCAGGATCGTCACGATCGAAGCCGGTGATTCAGTCGCCAGCCAATGCCGTCCGGGCGATATCGCCATCGTCGAAGAAGACAACGGCTGGTGGACGTTTTTCATCGGTGAAGACGGCACCATCGACAAATACGATGAGCCGTTTGTCACTTATAACCAGGCCTTGTGGGCAGCCAAAGCCGCAGCGGAGTTTGCTGCGGAATGATGCTATCGAAAACGCGAGCATGGACAGGCACAGCAATTAAAAAACCGTCGCCGACCGGGACGGTTTCTCTGCAAACATTGCTAAAGCCTGCACAACAATTTCTTAGCCAATTTGGCGGCGCCAGCCGGCGCGCTGCGGCGTTGCTCGTCGTCGCCATAGCGGCTACACTGCGCAGCAAGTCTCCTTGGGGGGTGACTAATCCTTGAGCACGAAAGTGACCTTCATGACCACCCGGTATTCGACCACCTTGCCGCCGGAAACCACCACTTTCTGATCCTTGATCCATGCGCCGGTGACATCGGACAATGAATCGGTGGCACGGGTAATTCCTTGCTGTACTGCATCTTCAAAACTTGTGCTGCTTTGAGCGATTACTTCGATAACTTTAGCGACTGACATGGCAAGCTCTCTTTTGTAAATTTAACAACGAAATTTATATTAAGTCATGCGTGTCGGGGAGGTCAATCAAACCAAGCAAGCAATATCGATTTGAACAGAAGTCAATGGACAATGTGACGGGTATCTGGTCGGGTGTTGCAGCTGCTTTAACGGCACCAAGATACCTATTCCGGATGTTTCCCTGTACGGACCAGGTACGCCACACTATTGCTGCGAAAAAACACTCCAGTCACCCAACTTGAGTTGTGCCAAGGCAGTATCAAGAAACTGATTTGCTTTGACTGCCCGGGCGACCGGCTCGACCAGCTCCGGCCAGCCGATCAGGATGGCCCCGATCAGCACATTGCCGCGGATCACCAGCTTGCGGTAACGATGACTGTGCCCGTCCTCTTCGGCCAGGCTCACGTCATCCGGACCGGCGTCGAACTGGCCGATTGAAATCAGATCGGCGCCCACCACCTTCAACTGGGTCGACAGCACCGGCTCACGGTAAGTGCGCGCTTCGCCCAGCGCATTGCAGGCGGCCACTTCGGCCTGCGCTACCGCCACCGGCCACAACCCCGGTGCCTGGCCGTCGATCTCGGCAGCGTCGCCGGCCGCGTAGATGTCGGGTGCACTGGCACGCATCTGCGCATCCACGACGATGCCACGATTCACCACCAGTCCAGCTGCGCCGGCCAGCGCAATATTGGGCGCGATGCCGGCGGCGATGATGAACAGATCGGCGCGTCGCGGCTCGCCTTCATCGACTTGCACCAGCTGCACGCCGTCGTCAGTCTGCGTCAAGGCCTTGATCTGGATGCCGGTGAGAATGTGCAGACCGAGATTGCCGAGGTAGGTTTCCAGAAGGCGCCCGCCGCGCTGGTCGAGCTGGCGATGCAGCAGCCACCGGTTGCGCTCGATGACGGTCACCTGCAAACCCAGCTTGTGCAGTGCATACGCGGCTTCCAGCCCGAGCAGCCCGCCACCGGCGATCACCGCATGACGGGCATGGGTGCGCTGCGCATAACTGCGCACTGCCATTGCATCGTTGGCCGAACGCAGCACGTAGCATCCGGCGCCGCCGTAGCCCGGCAAAGGCGGCACGAAGCTGTTGCTGCCGGTGGCCAGAATCAGGCGGTCATAAGTCAGGGTTTCGCCATCGGCGAGCAAGACTGCATGCTTTCCTGGGTCGAGCGAGCGTGCTGCCGTGTTCAGCATGACCTCGATGTTGCGCTCGGCATACCAGCTTTCCGGCATCAGATACAGGCCCTGCATCGCCGAGCGCCCGTACACCAGCCGCGTGATTGCCATGCGGTTGTAGAGGTGATGGTTTTCCTCGGCTACCAGCGTGATGCGGCAGTCTGGGTGGCGGCGGCGCAGATGATCGGCCGCCGTCACGCCGGTGATGCCATTGCCGATGATAACGACATGCCGGATGGCGGCATCGAAACTTGCCGCTGTCTCGGCAGCAGGCAGCTGGCGCTTGTCCGGCGTCAGCGCGATGCTGACCTGACCTTCCTTGATGCGGGCACGGCAAGCCAGACGCGTATTGGCGGCGTGTCCCAGCCGCGCCAGGGTATTGCGTTCATCGTCCTCGATCGGCGACAGGTTCTCCATCCCGGTACATACCGCCACCGGATCGGCGCCGCATACGCCCATGCGGCAGCCTGCTTCGATGCTTGCGCCGCAACCCTCGATCAGCTCCAGCAGCGACTGCCCGTCGCTTGCGGCAATCTGGCGCTGTTCCGGTTCGATCACCAGTTGCGCGCTGGCCTGTTGCGCCGCCTGGCGCAACGCCGTCACTGCGCCCTGCCCGATGCCCATCGTCTGCGTCGCGGTTTTCCCGACGAGTTCGCGGCGGAACAAATCTTCGGCAGCGAAACTGCGCCATATCCACCACCCGGTGACGACCCACAACGGCACACGAATGAGATACGGAGCGGCAGCCGGCGCCTGCCATTGGCCAGCCAGCTGCGACAGCGCCTCGAACCAGCCGGCAGCGGCAAACCAGTAATAGAGATTCAGTGCAGCCGCGCCAAACAGCACGTTGAGGCTGTTGGCAGGCACCTTGGCGAAGGTGTCGAGCAACTTGTAAAGTGCCATGCCGATGCCGGTGTACAGCAGAAAATGACCATACATTGCGCCGGCATGAACGTCGCCCGGCAGGGTAAAAAAAGCCAGGATGAAACCCGGCAGCGCAGCTGCAAAGAAGCGCCGGTAGCCGGCATGATAGCGATTGCTGTCGTACTGGTCGGCCAGAAACGCGACTTTCGGATTGAAGTCATAGCAATTGGTAGTGCAGCCGACGCACGGCTGACAATGAGAATTACCCACCAGCTTCAATGGCGTCTGCCCATACAGCCGCTGCACCGGCAACAACGGGCAAATGCTGCTGCACCAGCCGCTCTTTCCCTTGAAGATGATGCCGCCAACGAAGGCGGCGCCCAGGCCAAACAGGATCAATGCGCCAGTGGCCGGCCCGCTATGGTCAAACAGCCATTTGCGGCTGGACACCAGCAGAAAGAACAGCACGATTCCCAGCACATAACTGTACTCGCGGATGCGCGACGTATGGGCAAGGCCGCGCGTAAAGCCGAACAGGCGCGGCGTCTGGTTCATTGCCGCCATCGGGCACAGATTGCGCCATAGCCCTGGCGCAATCATGAACAGCGCCGGCAGCAAAGGCACGATCAACATCCAGAACAATGGCAGCGCCCATTTTGGCCGGATGAACAGTAGCAGTGCCATTGTCAGCGCCGACAATACCGTCAGCAAGCGCAACACATGCCAGGCGCGCTGCGACAGCAGCGGCGGAATCTGCAGATAGTTGGGGAAACTGGTGCCGCTGGCCATGTCAGCGCGCTTGCAGCAATGCCAGGTCCATCATGTCCCGCAAGCGCAGGGAAACGATGCGGCCGAGATCAAGCAGCAGTTGCCTTGCCAGATCAGGGTAGCGCGCCGCAAGCGTGTCGAACGCCTCGCGCGTCAGCAGGTGCAATTCGCTGTCTGTGCACGCCCGTACCGTGGCCGAACGCGGTCCGCCATCCAGAAAAGCCTGCTCGCCAAATACAGACAGCGGCGCGATGCGGGAAATCTGCCGAGCATCTCCGGAGCCGACGACGAAGACGACTTCCAGCTCGCCGCTGGCCACGATGTAGAGCGCACGCGACACCTCGCCCTGGCGCACCACGACATCGCCGGCGGCGAATCGATGGCGTTGGGCCACAGCGAGGATGCGGGCTCAGTCATCTGCCGGCAGATCCGCAAGAAAGACGAAGTCGCGGTCCGCGCACCGGACTGCCTGCTCATCGTAATTGAAGAATTCGGAAAAATCCACCGCGCACCTTGCTGGAATCGACAGGCCTTTGATGGCCGACATCAAAATCTTACAGTAAAAACAATATTGCACAAAAAATATTGTTATCCAGCTCGATTTTTAGCGCACACAGGCAAGGCACAAGCCATGCGCAGTTCGATGTGCGGTCGCGATTGCGGGTGCATGAAAATACGCTTGAACACTGGTTACGGCGCATCCGGCAAGCTGGCATGGCGGCGCCAATTGATCCGCTAGCCTTTCTTGCCGCCGGATGCCGCCCAGTCATCCCAATAGCCTTTGGATAATTCATCCAGTTGCTCGATTGACCAGAACTTGCCAGTCTCATCGGATACCGTGGCGCTGTCAGCCTGAAACTGCAATTCGCCGCCGCCATGCGGCATAGCCAAAGACGTCTGATTGCACGCGACCTCGATTGCATCGCCGCATAGATCGCCGTGCAGGATCGCCAGCTTGGCCTGGAAGATCTCGTCCAGCGACGTCAGCGTCTTGGCGGCATGGTCGACACCGTTCGGCCAGGCATGGAAGCGGATATCGTTAATGCCAAACAGGCACACCAAGAATTTCGTGAAGCTGGGATCGATCCTGCGTGCCAGATACGGAATATCGATGATCAGCACGAGGCCGTCGTTGCCAGACAAATGAGAGGCAATCACCCCGTCGTGAAGCAGGGAAAACACCGATGCAATATTTTTTTGACCTGAAATCATGGGCGTAGATAAGAATGAATTGACCAGCGCTGCCATTTGGCAGCGCCGCACCGCGTGCCAAATATTGTATCAGTCATCACTGCCGCCATCATGGGAGCGCCCCCGTCCGCCATGATGCGAAAAACCGAGATCCTCACCGAGGTCCGGCGGCTCTCTATAGGTTCCGGAAGGCTTTTCCGCCGGCCGGTGCACGGCAAATACCAGAATCGCTCCCAGCACCGGCAACAGCCAGACCAGCAATAGCTGAAACAATCGTTGCGATCGTTCACACAGCCCGTCACGCAAGACCAGCGCCGTGGCTTTGAAGTTCATGTACAGCACGACGGCGGCAAGCACCAGGACGAAGATGTGTTCTGTGGACAATTGATATGCAATAGTGATGACGTGCGGGTGCGCTTTATGCGTCAGCCGGGGCCGTGTTTCTTAACGAGTTCATGAATCACAGCAAAGTATTCGGCGCATCCGGTGCGATCGTTTCATATTCGATGCCGCCAATGTATTTGAAAGTGAAGTTATACAGCGCGCACCCGATAATCGTCATGAGGTAGCCCATGACGAGATAAAGGATAGGAAATAACAGGGAAATGTACATGGGCATTGCGGTCGGCTGACCATCCGGGCCGACTGGGGTTGGCGCGAATGCAAAGATGAGCATCATCGGGATGACAAAGATCATCGAGCTTAAGGCCATCAGCACGCCGATCACCTTGCCGTTTTGATGCGGCGACAAGCGTTTGATTTGTGTTTTCATTTTTCTTTTCCTTTTTTGGGGAGCAATAACAAGCACTGGCCACACGTCGCCGTCGCTTGCATTAATTTACGAGTCGTCCGGAATAAAGAATCGCCAACAGGCTCCTAAGTTTTGAAACCGGCGGTTTCGAAGGCAGCCCACTGTGACGACGCAAGCATGCAATCGCGGCGCTTGCGTTTGCGGCAGCTGGCGCTGCAGGCTCCAGTGTGCCATGGCGAAGCACGATCCGTCATCTGCAGCGTCCAGTCTTGTCATCCGCCATTACCTTGCGCATCAAGGCATTAGGTATCAGCACTCCTCGACGCACAGGAAATTTTAACTCGACAACTTCGAAACCACAGCGTTCAAAAAATGGCTGCGCTGTGCGGCTCACATCGGAAGTAAGCTCGGCGATTCCCAGATTGCGTGCCACAAAGTGAAGGTGAGCCATGAGCAAAGTCCCAATCCCACGCCGTGAATGCATCCCCGACACAAAAAAATGATCGATGTAGCCGTTAGCTTGAACATCTGCGTAAGCAACAACCTGGCCTTGCAATTCAAGCACAAACGGTTTTATTTCCCGCATCCGCTTGGCCCACATCACTTGATCCATTTTTTCAGGCGCCCACGCATCAATTTGCTCTGGAGTGTAATCCGCACAGGCAAGCAGATGAATCGATGAATGGAATACCGCGTGCAGGGCAGATTCATCGCCGACACGGAATTCCCGAATCTGCATTGTGCTCATGACGGCCAACGCCACGCCAGCCGGCAACCAGCATGGTATTGGCTGTCGAGCATCGCGATATGCACAGCCTTTCTCATTTGATCACTGCCTGTATCATTGCATCAGCCTTACGCATCAGGTTTCTGGCCAATTTCAACAACCTCAATTGTTGCCAGATCCTTCCACGGCTCCAGCCACTTTTGAAAAAGAGATGGGTCATTTGTTTCCATGAGCTGAAAGCACCGGCACCCATCCTTCTCCAGCCAACTGTTCAGAAAGAACAGTCCTTCCGGGAACATGCGGCCTTTGCTGTGAAAGCGCGCGTATATTTCCTCTTGACAGCCAGGCTTGAAGTGCTCGATTACCATGTACTGTTTCATTGTTTTTTCTTGAGCTGCAACCCCAAACCCACGTGCACGCAACATAAGGCGCGTAGCGGAAAACCTATTGTTGCGTGCACTTGTGCAGCCCTGTCCTAGGCAGTGTCATCGCCTGATTTTTTTCTCGGCTTAGTGCCAGGGAGAACACCGAAGGCAGTGCCTGCGATCGACAGCACCAGTGCTCCAAGCAAGATCAACCCGGCATAATCACGACCAAATTCGGCACCCGCAACAGCACCAACATCATGGCCTTTTTTATACCCATCACTAATACTCGTTGCTTGCACTTGAGATCCCGCAATTGCACCGACGATGGAACCGCCTATAGTCAGCCCACCCAATGTCAGAGCAACGAACCACAAAAACCAGAATAACGCACGCTTCATATTACCTCCTCTTTATAAACAACTTATCGAGTATCAAGACAATATCCCCATCGATACCAAGCTTTCAAGTCTTGCATTCCGCCCCTAGATATTCTCTGCCAACGTAAAAGTAAGGGGCTGCGCGCCTTTGCGCATCCCGCTTGACTGCCGGGTTGGACGGCGCCGATGCCATCTTAAACTTAGCGGGACAGTCAGTTTGGAGATGCAATATAGACATGCGATTTACCGTCACCAAGAGCAGCAAGCTCTCCGATCCAAATCTGTGGCATACCTGACAAGCGGAAGAGGTGAAATGAAAGAAGCTTCTCAATTCGTGCCACCCATTCAACGACAGCGATACGGAAGTCCAATGTTGCGGCAGGAGCAAAGGGATTTCGAGTGTGAATTACTTTACTGCATAGGTCATAGAGTTCGATAAACTCGTCACGCGTCAAGAAACCAGTGTTCTGAAAATCAAAATGCAAATATCGAGGCTCACCTTCTGTGATTGCCGGGTGCAGTAGCGGTTTCGGATAGAAGTCGGGGTGAATTTTATCGAGATCGTCAAGGAGCGCCTTTGCCCTCCATTTTTTCTCAATCCCAGCATAGGTGGCTGAGTAAGCTGCTTTGTTTGCAGTGAGCGAGCCAAAAGCGATGAGTTCGAGAACTTTGCGAAGGTTGACTGCGACGACTTCATAGTCGAGTGACTCTGTGCCTACCGAGAGCGATCCATTGCATACCGACCGCACAAGCTCAAGGCGAACGCGTATCTCGTTTAAAGATCCGCAATATAGGCTCGCCAGCTTTTCATCTGAGTTCAAATTGAAGTCTCCAAAGCCGCCCAATCGGGATAGGAAGAAGCCTCACGGCCCCTCCCTCCCACACCACCGGACATACGGGTCACGTATCCGGCGGTTCAATAAATACGGTTGATCTCATGCTGCCAATGACGGCAACCCCATTTGGCGAAACAATCGGTTCGGCATTGCCAGCAGTAACGCCGGCGCCATGCTGATGCGCCAGGGCCCGTGCGCCGATTTGCTGCAGTTCCATGCTTCACGCACGGTCACGCCGCGCTTTCTCAGTTCACGATAGCCCGCGCGCCCCCATTGTTTCCATTGATAGCAGCGTAACCGCCTTCTTATCCATTTGTCCAGTTCCCGCAGAGGACTCAATACCTCGGCAATGCCGAAGTATGCTTTCCAGCCAAGCAGGGATTCTCTCAGCTCTGCGATGATGTCAGTCAAACGGTGGCCTCTGGTACGGCGGGTCAGCTCGCGCACTTTGACCTTGAGCTTGAAGATGGCTTGATCGGCCACCTTCACGCGGGCCTTGGTGCCGCTGACGGTAAAGCCTAGAAACTTGCGGTTTCCCGGCCTATCCACGGCGCTCTTTCGCTGGTTGACTGTGAGTCGCAGCCGGGTGCGAATAAAGCGCCCTACGCTTGCCATCACCCGTTCGCCTGCCCGTTTGCTTTTGACGAAGATGTTGCAGTCGTCGGCATACCGGGCGAAGCGGTGGCCGCGCCGATTGAGTTCCCAGTCCAGTTCATCCAGGACGACATTGGCCAGCACCGGCGACAGCGGGCCGCCTTGCGGCACGCCCTCTGTTGTTGCCTGTACCTGTTTGCCAATTTGTACGCCAGCCTTCAGGTAGCTGTTGATGAGCCGCAGCACCTGGTGGTCGGGTACGTGCCGTTTGAGCCGTTGCATCAGGCGGTCATGGCCGACGCGATCAAAGAAGGCTTCAAGGTCGATATCGACGACCCAGGTGTGTCCTTCCCTGATACTGCCTTGCGCATGCCTGACTGCCTGATGGGCGTTCCTGCCCGGTCGAAAGCCGTAGCTGTCGGGGTGGAATGCCGGCTCCCATTGCGCGGAGACGACTTGTGCAATGGCTTGCTGGATGAAGCGGTCGAGCACGGTTGGTATCCCCAGGGGCCGCATCTTGCCGTCGGGCTTGGGGAGGTCCACTCGCTTGACCGGACGCGGGCGGTATTGCCCCGTTTCCAGTTGGGTGCGGATGGCCGGCCAGTGCTCTTTGAGGTACACCGGTAGAGCATCGACTGTCATGCCGTCGGTGCCGGGCGCACCCTTGTTCTGGCGAACCTGTTTCAAGGCACGTTTCAGGTTCTCGCGTGCGAGTACCTGCGCCAGTAGGGTGAGTTCTTCCGCTGATGCAGACAAGTCTTGTTCTCCAACCACGAGTTCACCATCCGGACAAGTGTCCGGCAACAAATTTAATTGTCGATCAGGTGCCATCCCGTTTCTCTTTGCAAGCTTGTGCATCGTTTATTGTTCGGGCCTTCGGTGCGGGCCGCGCACCTACTATGCCCTCTGCTGACTTCTCCACGGTATTTCAGCGTCCGTTGCCGGACGCCCAGCTTCAGTGCTCCAAAGCACCGGGGAGATCTCCCGGGGTAAGACACGTCTCTGTCGCTGCGTGAACGCCGGATTTACGACCGAAGGAAGTCCCTGTGGGACAAAATGCATCCCAACCGCAGATGGAGGACTTCGCAGTCACGTGCCCGCTCGTCCCGGATGCATCACGCCTCATATCCGATTTCTGTTCGTCGTCCCGCAGCTTTGGGTTCGGCTTCTTTCAGACCCCGCCTCGCGACGACGCCCTTGCCGTTTCCCTAGCCTTCGGCTCTGCGAAAACCTGGCAGTCGGACTTCCACCGACCTAGTTACGTGCCATGCCCGGCACACACGTGGAAGATAACCAGCAGCGTAGCTGGCTGTGTTGATTGTAATGTTATGTAGCATCCAATGGCGTCCAGCGAACAACACTACTCGCAGCGACTTGTCTTCATTTCCCCCGTTTCAGAATTCATTTCATAACATTCTTTTTGAATCAATTTCATCTTGTTATTGACCACCTTATACGTCGCATTCATCCCCATGCTACCGGCACAGCACTGGTTATGCTCATAGATAAGCTTTGCATTGGGATCAAATTCAAGAGAAGTTCCGGAAAATCCGCTTTCAAAATAGAAGCTGGTTTTTGCGTTGCGTAGCAAATAAATGCTTGAGGTATTCGGACCAGCGTAGCTTGCCTCAAACACTGAGAAATCTTCCAGACCATCGAAGTTGTAATCGCCAACGGAGACATTGCTCGCCCCCCGATATTCGGCTTCTAGATTGATCGCCTGCAGTACGGAATTCTTTCCTTTCTTCAGCACTTTAACTCCAGTAACCTGAGGATAGAAATCGCCTTTTCGCTTCACTACGACAGTTTTAAAGTAGTGATCTTTCGTTGCACTCGCTTGAATGACCTCGACGGGGGCGGCCTCAATCTGCTCACCGTCCTCGATAACAAATTCCCGCTTTAGGTTGATAGGAATCCGTTTTTCGCTGCCCTTAGCAGACCACTCACCTTTTACTTCTTGTGCCCTTGGATCGAACTGCTGAAATTTAATGAATGCTTCGGAATTATTCACGCTGCCTTTCTCAAGAAGCTCCAGGGTCCCGTCGCTTAGCTTGCCATTAACAATGATAGGGGAACCATATTTGTCGTACATGTACACACCATGCACTACTCCATCGCCATATGTCTGGATAAAGAGGTGGATCGTCTGCACGCCAAGCGTTCCCGTATATTGGGTCTGCGAGAAAGCAACCTTGAAAGACAACAGTGCCATCAACAAAATCATCAAGCGCATCAATTTATGAGGATTGGCACTAGCTCTTGTTAAGAACATATTCGTAGGTCTTTGCAAATTAAGTAGGCAAATACTGTTTATAAATGCTGCATAACGCCCGCGATGACCGGCGCGCGGCAGCGCGAGCAGCGATAGCCGCGCTGACTTAGCGTCCGTGTTGATCGCGTGGTTATGTTGCTTCTGCATATACCGCCTGGCCTTCCTTCAAGTACTTATGGTAGTGCGCGGCTGCGCTCTTCGGCGCATCGTTGAAGTAGCCGCCCTCATCCTCATTCGCGAGTATGTAATCGAAAAGGTAGGAGACGCTGATTTTCATCAGGCGCAGGTTCGGTATTTGCATTTCTTCATCATCGTCCAGATGTGCGACGAACCTGTCTCGATAGGTTTTGACTTCCTCAATGTATGCGTCGAAGCCGGCATCTGTAACGTCTAAGACTTTCAACAGCCCATCGAGGAACTCGTGTTCCGCCGTAACAACCTTACGCCAGAAATGCTTGCCGCGTTTATCGCCGAAGAGCTTGCACCATTCGAGTACTGCGATGTCCAGGAAATTGCCGTCGATGTTTATCCAGAACTGATTCTTCGGGAGAGCAAAGGAACCTCGTCGCCACCCAGCATTTCGGAATGCCAAATTACGTAAGCAGTGGCAGCACAATATTCCGACCCGTCTGAGGCGACTTCTACGCATCATAGAGAAACATAACGCCGCGTTGACCAGCACGCAGCATGTGCCGCGAAGCGGCCAGTTTTAAGCTGCATGGCTGAGCCGAACAACAAATTAGAAATCTTCATTTCCCGCATGGCTTGTGCCCGCCAATATAACGTTCACTGCAATTAAATCCTTGCAATGGTATTGCGCTGAGATTGTCGATCTTTATTTTAGACTCTTTTTGTTTTCCACCTATACGACAGACTGAGACAGTCGTTTTGGTCAGATAATTAATGCTCACCTTTTGCAAGGATTGTTTCTGTTCGTTTTCCTCGGACCGCTCCTCCCCGATCATGAGCAGATCATTGCGCTCTGGGTCATACCTAAATTGCATCTTAAAACTTGACCCGTTAAGCGAGGGATACCCGGTGACGAAAAGTGAATCCTTTTTTATCTCTATATTGTAGTGGTGACGAACCTGACAAAACGGGCCAGAGACTGAACGTACGACATAGCGTCCGTCCGACTGACCAACAAGAAAAACAAGTACTTCCTCACGTGGCCCATTGGTACCGGCACGCGTGAGAACAGCTGCCACATCACTTACACGATCGTTATTTAGATCACCTTTGGCGGAGACCCATACATTCCATTGTTGTCCGGGGAAAGCATTTGTTATTGCGTCCGCATCTTGCGCTGACACACTTAATGAGAGCAGCGAAAGTAAAGATGCGGTGAGGTAGCTTAAGACTCGCATATCCGGATTTTAACGCCAAGCTGACCCACGCATAGCGTGGGTGTCGAGCGCCGTGTTAAACGGCGACGCCGGTAGATGCCAGAATAGTGGCTCTGCACAAACTTTCGTCATATCCCCATTATTCCTTCAAATATGTGCTTCAGCCACTGTCCAAAGCTTTTGGCTGATCTGTCTTTTGCCTTCACCCTTTCAACATAAAGCCACGTGCCGTAGCTAATGATGAGTAAGCAGCCGATTACTGAGAAGGTAACGTAGAACAATTCGACCATAGCTGTTTAACGAATAGAGTTTATCTGCCGCTCCACCGGCGCAAGCCAAGCGCTGCAGTGCTGCAGCGGCAGATAAACGCTGTTGGACTGAACCGCCACGACCGGCGGTGGTTATGGGGATTGTATGTCGGAAGATGGTTGATTTGGCAAGCAATTGCGGCACCCGTTGTCCGCTGGCGTCAGTTTCAGCGCATTTTTCCGTGCGCGGCATCCTGCTGTATGGGACGCTGGAAGGCCATTCCTGTCAATTTCCAGCGCTACCCACGCGTCGATCCCTGGCGTGACTTCGCACCATGGATCCATAGGCCGCCAGCACGGGCTCATGATGGCGGTCCGGTTGCGCGGCATCTGTCCCGCCTGGGCACGATGCTGCCGATGATGACCAGATGTCCCTGCCTGCAGCATGGGCAGCGCCCGATATCGATGCCGGCGACCCGCTGCATGAAGGCATCCACGGATTCAACGATTGCCTTGTCCGGCGCCGGCATATCGAGCGCTTGCCGGCAAGCTGCCAGCTTCTCTTGCTTGTGGCAAGGCGCCAGGATGCCGTAATGCCGGATGCGCTTGAATCCCGAGGGCAACGCATGCAGCAGAAACTGGCCGATGAAGGCTGGCGCCGGCAGCCGCTCGATGCGCTTCTTGCCGGCATGGGCATGGTCGCGCACCCGGAATGCCACCTGCCCGTCTTGCATGCCAACGATGCGCTCGTTGGAGATGGCCACGCGATGCGTGTAGCGACTCAGGTAT